>JASFRN010000075.1:0-13609 GCA_050114915.1 Gemmatimonadales bacterium
GTCTGACGCCCCCCGTGCCTCCGGACACCGATGCCGCCGTCCCGGGCGCCGAGGGCGCCGGGGCGGCCTGCGACGTGGACATCCTCACCGTCGGGCCCTTCCAGTCGAACTGCTACGTCGTGCGCCCGGCGGGCGAAGGCCCGGCCGTCGTCGTCGATCCGGGCGACGAGCCCGAGCGCATCCTCGCGAAGATCGGGGACGAGGACGTCGCCGCGATCCTGCTCACCCACGCCCATCTCGACCACGTGGGCGCCGTGGCCGCCGTGGCCCGCGCGACGGGCGCCCCGATCTACCTCCATCCCGGCGACCGCTTCCTGTACGACGCGGCCGAGGAGCACGCGCGCGTCTTCGGGGTGCGGGTCGAAGCCCCGCCGCCGCCCGACGAAGAGCTGGCCGGCGGCGACGAGCTGAAGTTCGGCGACCTCGAGTTCTCCGTGCGCCACGTGCCCGGCCATTCGCCCGGCCACGTGATCTTCGTGACCGACGGGATGGCGTTCGTCGGAGACTGCGTGTTCGCCGGCTCGATCGGTCGCACCGACCTGCCGGGGGGCGACATGCCCACCCTGCTGGCCGCGATCCGCGAGCACATCCTCACCCTGCCGCCCGACACCGTGCTCTATCCGGGCCACATGGGTCCCACGACGGTGCGCCGCGAGGGACAGACGAACCCGTTCCTCATCCAGGGCGGATTCGGGCGCGGGGGGTTCGCGTGAGCCGCCCGGAGGGGGCCGCCGCGGGCCGCGCCGTCCGCGGCCCGACCGCCCTCGACCCCGCGGCCGCGGGCGGCACGCCGGGCGCGAGCGCCGACCGCCCGACCGAGCCGTGTCTGCACTGCGGGTTCGCCGTGCCGGTGCGCCTGATGGGCTGCAAGGGCGGGCACTGCCCGAACTGCCGCCACCCCTATCCGCACGGGGATTGCTCCGACTGATGGACACCGGCCCGATCGAGCCGCGCGAACCGGGCGCCGACGACGCGTCCCGCTTCGCCGCGCTGGTCGGGGCGTTCGTGCGGGCCGACCGCGCGGTCGTCCTGACCCACGACAACCCCGATCCCGACGCGATCGCTTCCGCCGCCGGACTCGGCTTCCTGATCGAGGAGGCGTGCGGCATCCCGGCCGTCGTCACCTTCGGCGGGATCATCGGACGCGCCGAGAACCGGGTGCTGATGGACATCGTCGGCGCGCCGTTCGAGCGCATCGAGGGCTTCGAGTTCCGCCCCGGCGACGCGTTCGCGCTGGTCGACGCGCAGCCGGGCGCCGGGAACAACGCCGTGCCCGAGGATGCGCGGCTCGCCGCCGTCATCGACCATCACCCCGAGCGCGAGGTGCCGCGCAAGGCGGTCTATCACGACGTGCGTCCCTCGTACGGGGCCTGCGCCACGATGATCGTCGAGCTGTTGCGGGCCGGCGGCCTCGAGCCCGCGCGTCCGCTGGCGACGGCGCTGTTTTACGGGATCCAGTCGGAGACCCTCGACCTCGGCCGCGAGACCTCGGAGCCCGACGTCGAGGCGAGCGTCCACCTCTATCCGCGCATCGACTCCGACGCCCTGTCGCGCATCCGGCACGCCCGGGCGCCGCGCGCCCTGTTCAGGTCGCTGCACGACGGGCTCGAGAACGCCTGGTACCGGGGCGGCGTCGTGTACGTGCCGGGCGGCCGCCTCGCCTATCCCGACCTGGTCGCGCAGCTCGCCGACTTCGTGCTGCGGGTGCAGGGCGTCGAGTGGGTGGTGGCCGTCGGCCGGTACGGCGACGACCTGCTCGTGTCCGTGCGGGCGGACGAGCCGCGGGCGCATGCCGGCGTCTGGGTGCGCGAGATCGTCGACGGCCGTGGGCCCGCGGGAGGCCACGGCCAGATGGCCGGCGCCCGCGTCCCGGTCATCGGCAAGACCGACGAACAGGTGGAGGAGCTCGTCGAGGACCTGTTCGAGCGCTTCAGCGAGCTGGCCGGCGTGGCCGACGAGCCGCGGCGCCCGTTGCTGGAGACATCGGGTCCGCGCGGTGGCGCGGGAGCGGACGCGGCCGCCGCCGGCGGGGAGTCCGCGTGATCCGCATCGGCCTCACCGGCACGCTCGGGGCGGGGAAGAGCACGGTCGGCGACCTGTTCGAGGCGTGGGGCGCCTGGCGGATCGACGCCGACCGGCTGGCGCGTCGCGCCGTGGAGCCGGGCACGCCCGGCCACGCCGGCGTGCTCGAACGGTTCGGCGACCGCGTGCGGGCCGACGACGGCTCGATCGACCGGGCGGCCCTGCGCGCCATCGTGTTCTCCGATCCCGCCGCCCGGAAGGCGCTCGAGCGCATCGTCCACCCCGAGGTCGACCGGCTTCGCGCCGCCGAGGTCGAGCGGGCGGCCGGCGAAGGCGCCGAGATCGTCGTGTACGAGGTGCCGTTGCTGTACGAGACCGGGATGGAGAGCGCGTTCGACAAGGTGGTGGTCGTCGACGCGCCCCCGGACGTTCGGCGCCGGCGTGTGGTGGAGACCCGCGGCCTGACCCCCGAGACGTTCGACGCGATCGACGCCAGCCAGATGGCGGGCGAAGAGAAGCGCGACCGGGCGGACGTCGTCGTGTGGAACGATGGCGACGAGACCGTGCTCGAGCGCCGGGCGCGGGTCGCGTGGGACGCCGTCACGGGCGTCCGCTGGCGGGTCGATCTGCACATGCACACGTCGGCCTCGCGGGACTGCCGCAGCGCGCCCGCCGACGTGGTGGCGCGCGCTCGCGCGATCGGCCTCGACCGGATCGCGATCACCGACCACGACCAGATCGAGGGAGCGTTCGCGGCCCGCGAGCTCGACCCCGACCTTGTGATCGTGGGCGAAGAGGTGCGGACGGCCGAGGGCCTCGACCTCATCGGGCTGTGGCTCACCGAGTGGATCCCGCCGGGCGGCAGCTTCCGCGAAGTCGCCGACGCGATCCACGCCCAGGGCGGGGTGGTCTACCTGCCGCACCCGTTCGACGCCCGCCGCGGGGGCGAGGCCGAGTTCTTCGAGGGGGTCGTCGACCGGGTCGACGTCGTCGAGACGTTCAACGCGCGCATCCACGACGAGCGGCGCAACGAACGGGCCGCCGCGTGGGCCCGGCGCCACCGCCTGCCGGCCGGTGGGGGCAGCGATGCGCACACGCTGGGCGAGATCGGGCGGGCCCGGGTCAAGCTGCCGCCGTTCGACGGCCCGGCGACGTTTCTGGCCGCGCTGGAGGAGGGCGTCGTCGAGGGACGCTCGTCGAGCCCCCTCGTGCACCTGGCCTCGACATGGGCCAAACTGTGGCCATGAGCATCACCCCGTCCCCGCCCGAGCGCGCCGCCGGCCTCGCCCGCATCCGCGACGAGCTGGCGACCGCGCAGCGCATCGTGCTCACCACCCACATGAACGCAGACGGCGACGGAGCGGGCAGCGAGGCGGCGCTGGCGAGCTGGCTGAAGCGCACCGGGCACGATCCGGTGATCGTGAACCCCACGCCGTTCCCGGATCTCTACCGGTTCCTGCTCGAGGGGATCGACGTGCCGGCGTACTCGCCCGCCGATCCGGCCGAGGCGAGCGCCGCGGCGGCGGCCGCCCGCGCCGCGGACCTCGTGGTCGTGCTCGACACGGCGGAGGCGCCGCGGCTCGGCCAGGTGATGCCGCTGATCGAATCGCACCGGATCCTCACGATCGATCACCATCCGCCCGTCACTCCGCCGCTCGGCGAGCTGTCGGTGCGCGACGCCTCGGCGGCGGCGACCGGCGAGCTGATCTTCGACCTGCTGGAGGGGGCGGGCGCGGAGCTCACCCTCGTCGAGTCCCGGGGCCTGTACGCCGCGATCGTCACCGACACCGGCTCGTTCCGGTTCGCGAACACGAGCAGCCGCGTGCACCAGATCGTCGCGTCGCTGATCGAGTGCGGCGTCGATCCCGAGTCGATGTACGGACGCCTGTACGGCGGCTACAGCCGCGCGCGTCTCGCCCTCCTGCAGCGGGCGCTCGCCGCCCTCGAGGTGCACGACGAGCTGCCCGTGGCGTGGATCCGCCTCACCGACGCCGACATGAAGGCGACCGGGGCCGACCGCGAGGACGTGGACGGGCTCGTCGAATACGCCCGCCGCCTGAAGGGAATCGAGGTGGCGGTGCTGTTGCGCGAGCTGCCGGAGGGGAAGACGAAGGTGTCGCTGCGAACGTCCGGCTCCACCGACGTGGCGGCCGTGGCGCGCGAGCTCGGCGGCGGCGGCCACGTGAAAGCGGCCGGCGCCCTGGTCGACGCGCCCCTGGACGAGGCGATCCCGCGACTGGTCGCGGCGCTGCGGAGCCACCTGTGAGCCGCCCCGCGAATCGCCGCCCGGCACCACGCCGGGCACCCCTGTACGCGATCGCCGGCCTCCCCTACATTCGAACCGTCCCGTCCGTCCACCGCCTAACCGGGCGGCATCGAATCGGTGTCTTCACCTGGCAGGAGGATCGGTGCGGAACGGAAACGGAATGAATGGACACGGGGTGCACGCCCCCGACATGCGGGGCGAGACCATCTCGGAAGAAACCGCCGGCCGGCTGCGCTATCTCGCCGGCCGCATCCCACCCGAAGAACTCTCGGAAGTGTGGGTCTTTCCGCCGCTCGACGACATCGACGGCTCCGACGAGTTCCACCTGTTCACCCGCCGGATGAGCGAAGGCGTGTACCGCGTCTGCGCCGCCGAGTTCGCGGGCGACGCCCAGGCCAGGGTCTCCGTGTACGGGGCCGTCCCCGAGTCGCGCGTCCAGCGCGTCGTCGACGGCTTCCGCGACCGCCTCGGCGAGAGCCGCGAGCCGCTCTACCTGCCGATCTTCGGCTCGGTCGAGCGCTGGCGGCTGGCCGTCGGCGCCGACCCGCAGCCCGAGCTGGTGGCCGCCGAGGCGTCCGACGTCGAAGCCGCGTCCGAGACGGCGTCCGAAGCCGCTTCCAACGCCGAGGCCGCGTCCGACGCCGCCTCGAGCGCCTCGTCCAACGGGACGGCGGCCGTCGGGGGCACGGGCCCGTCGCTGACGCCGCGGGTGGAGGCCTTCGCCATCTGAGCGGATGAACGAGCTGAACATCGGACTGGCGGTGGCGTTCGGGGCGGGCGTCCTGAGTTTCCTGTCGCCCTGCGTCCTCCCCCTCGTGCCGTCCTACCTGTCGTTCGTCAGCGGCGTGAGCGTCGACGAGATGTCGGAGGGCGGAGCGCCCGCCCGCCGCACGGCGTTCGTCCACTCGCTGTTCTTCGTGCTCGGCTTCAGCCTCGTCTTTCTCGCGCTCGGCGCCTCGGCGACCCTGATCGGCAGCTTGTTCCGCCAGAACCAGATGCTGATCGCGCGCATCGGCGGGGCCGTGATCGTGCTGTTCGGCCTCTACCTGCTCGGGCTGCGGCCCGGCCTGTTCCTGCAGCGCGAGCGGCGCATCCACCTGAAGGACCGCCCGCTCGGCTATCTCGGCTCGACGCTGGTGGGCGTGACGTTCGGCGCCGGCTGGTCGCCCTGCATCGGACCGATCCTCGGCGGGATCCTCACCTTCGCCGCCACCCGCCAGACGATGGGCGAAGGCCTGCTGCTCCTGGCCGTCTATTCCGCGGGCCTCGCCGTGCCCTTCCTGCTCTCCTCGCTGGCCCTGTCGTGGTTCTTCAGCGCCTTCGAGCGCTTCCGGAAGTACCTGCCGTGGGTCGAGCGCGTGAGCGGAGCGCTGCTCGTGCTCGTGGGGATCCTCCTGATCACCGGCCGCTTCACGGCGCTCGCCGCCTGGGCGACGCGCTTCACCCCGAGCTGGATTCTCGAGCGGATCTGACGGCGTTCACGGCCGCTCGACGCTTGATGGCGGGTTGACGGAAGCGGCGGATCCGACCCCCTCCGACCCCATGTGAGGGGTATTTCGTCCCCCTCTGGCCGTACACGTGTACACCCAGAGAGGGCCCGGAGGGGTCTGCGTGTCATCGAGGGCGGCGTCCGAGGCCCCAGCCGGGCCCGAAATCCGTTGATGGCCGCTTGATTTCAGCGCCAGAATGACAGCGGCCGGCCCGCGGCGGTTGACGCTGCATTGAGGATTCAGCCCGCCTGGAGCTCCTCGCTGAGCAGCTGGCGCTCGAGCAGCCGCGCGTAGACGCCGCCCTTCGCGAGCAGCTGCGAGTGCGTGCCCTGCTCGGCCAGCTTCCCGTCCTCGAACACGAAGATCACGTCGGCGCCGGCCACGGCGGAGACGCGGTGCGAGACGATGATCGAGGTCCGGTCGCCCATGTACTCGCGCAGGCCCCCGAGAATCGCCTCTTCGGTCACCGTGTCGACGGCCGACAGCGCGTCGTCGAGGATGAGCAGCGGCGCGTCGCGATACAGGGCCCGCGCGATCGTCGCTCGCTGCTTCTGGCCGCCCGACAGGTTGATCCCGCGCTCGCCGAGTAGCGTGTCGAGGCCGGAAGGGATCTCCTCGAGCGTCTGCCGGAGCTGCGCGACGTCGACCGCGTGGTCGAGCTTCGCGTCGAGCGCCGCCGGCAGGAGCTCTGCCTCGGCCTCCGCGACGTCCTGCAGCTCCAGGTTGCTGCGCAGCGTGTCGGAGAACAGGAAGGGCTCCTGGGGGACCATCGCGATCGCGGCGCGCAGCCGGGCGAGCTTTCGTTCGCGCACGTCCACGCCGTCGATCAGCACCGTCCCCTTCGTGGCGTCGTACAGGCGGCCGATCAGGCGGACGACGGTCGACTTGCCGCTCGCGGTCGCGCCGACGAGGGCCGCGGTCTGACCCGCCTCGATCTTGAAGCTCACGTCCTCGAGCACCCAGCGCTCGGTCTCCGGGTAGCGGAACCACACGTGGCGGAACTCGACCTCGCCGCGGATCGGCGTGTCCACCGTCTCGGCGGCGTCGTCGATCGCGGAGGGCGTGTCCATCAGCTTGTTGATCCGGCCCATCGAGGCGGCGCCGCGCTGGAACAGGTTCGTCACCCAGCCGACGGCGATCATCGGCCACATCAGCAGGGTCAGGTAGAAGCCGAACGCCACGAAGTCGCCGATCGTGATCGTGCCGCTCATCACCTCGAGGCCGCCCAGCCACAGCACGACCAGGGCGCCGAGTCCGCCGAGGAACTGGAGCGAGGGGAAGAACGCGCCCCACAGCTTCGCCAGGTCCATGTTGCGGTCCATGTAGTCGTGGCTGCGCGCCCCGAACCGCTGCTTCTGGTCGTCTTCGCGGGCGTAAGCCTTCACGATTCGGATTCCCGCGAAGTTCTCCTGCGCGAAATTCGTGAGCTCGGAGAACTGCTCCTGGATGCGCTCGAACCGCACGTGGATCCGGCGGCCGAACCAGATCACCGCGATCGGCATCAGCACCATCGGGATCATCGCGAACCCGGTCAGCTTCGGGCTGATCCAGATCATCAGGGCGAGCGCGAAGATCGACACGGCGACCGTGTTGACCATGTACATGATCGCCGGCCCGGCTACCTGGCGGACCGCGAGCACGTCGTTCGTGGCGCGGCTCATCAGGTCGCCCGTGCGCCACTTGTCGTAGAACTGCGGCGACAGACGGAGCAGGTGCGCGAACAGGTCGTCGCGCAGGTCGGTCTCGATCCGGCGGCTGATGCTGTTGAGCAGCTCGCGCATCCCGTACTTGGCGATCCCGCCGAGCACGGCCGCCCCGACGATGAGCAGCGCGTAGCGGAGGATGAGCTCGCGCGAGAGGCTCTCGGTCAGGGCGTCGATCGCCACCTTGAGCAGCCACGGCCCGGCGATCGTGAACACGTTGGTGACCACGACCAGGAGCAGGCCGGCGACGACGCCCCTCAGGTAGGGCTTGTAGTACGGCAGAAGCCGGCGGAACTGCTTCAAGCGGTGACCCCTTCGGCGGGCATGAACGTTGCGCTCTATATGGAGCTCGACACGCCGCGTATTATACAGGCGTCGGCGTCGGCGGGGGACCGGGACACCGAACGACCCGGACTTCCGCCCCGTTTTCAGATGCGGAGCAGGATCGCGCCTACCCGAGAGACGAGACAAGAAGGAGAGATGGACATGAAGACCCGGAAATTTTTCCCCATGCTGGCGGCCCTCGTGGTGCTGACGGCGTGCGGAGGGGACGACCAGGCCGACCTGGATCGCGAGATGGACCTGGCGCTCGCCGAAGACTCGCTGGCCGAGCTGGCCGACACCGTCGCCCAGCAGCCGGTCGAGCAGCCGCCGGCGCAGCAGCAGCCGCAGGCCCAGCGTCCGCAGGCCCAGCAGCCGTCGCGGCAGCCGGCCCAGCAGCCCGCGCGGCAGCCGGCCCAGCAGCCCGCGCCGTCGGGTCCGCAGATGCGCGAGATGACCGTCGCGGCGGGGACGTCGATGCGCGTCACGCTCGACCAGGAACTCAGCACGAAGACCAGCCAGGTCGGTGACGTGTTCACGACGACCGTGTCCGGCGACGTGATGGACGGCGACAACGTGGCGATCCCGGCGGGCGCCCAGATCCGCGGGCGCGTGACGGCGGTGCAGAAGTCAGGTCAGCCCGGGCAGGCGGCGGTGCTGAAGATCGCGTTCGACGAGGTGACCGTGGACGGCGAGACCTACCCGGTCCAGCTCACGGTGGCCGAGGCGAAGCCGACCACCGTGAGCCGCTCGAGCACCGGCGAGAAGGTCGGGAAGATCGGCATCGGCGCGGCGGCCGGTGCCATCCTCGGCCAGGTGATCGGCGGCGACGCCAAGAGCACGATCATCGGCGGCGCGATCGGCGCCGCGGCCGGTACCGCGATCGTGCTCGGCTCGGCGGACGCGGACGCGGTCCTCGCGGAAGGCTCGCCCATGACCCTGACGGTCGACGCGCCGATCACCGTGCGTCGCGAGGCCTGACGCCCGGAGACGTGGACACGCCGGGCGGTACGCCGGGGAATCCCCACTTCGAGCTCTTCGACTCGTGGGAGGCGGCGGAGGAGCGCGTCGGATACGCGCCCCTGGTCCCCGTCTCCTCTCACGAGCTGGAGCGCCTCGCGCTGTTCGTGCGCGACCACAGGATGCGCGAGGTGCCGCCGAAGATGCAGGCGCTCGAGGCCTACTACGGGAGCTTCGTGTTCTCGCAGTCGCGACCCGGCGAGGAGGAGGCGCGGCGGCGGGCGATCGACGAGCGCTACGGAGACGACCCGCGGACCGTGAGCGTAGAGGGCCGCGAAGGCCGCGGCTACGAGCGGGGGCCGGAACCGCCGCCGGACGATCCGGACCCGCGGATGCCCGCCGTCGTGGCGTGGGCCGACGGGCCCCGCTCCCTCCTCCTGGCGAGCGACCAGCTCGAGCTCGCCGACCTCCTGACGATCGCCGCGTCCCTCTACTGAGGAGCGCCGGGTGCGGAGCGGCGCGTCAGGCTGACGTGCGATCCGAGGCGGTAGCCGCCGCCGTCGAGCCCGAAGACCTCCGCCACGTAGCCGTACAGCCGACTGCCGTGAAGCCGCAGGACGAGCTGCACGTCCGTCTCGATCGGACGGGCCGAGAGCGGCGTCGGCAACATCATCGGCTCCGCGGTCCGGGCCTTGAAGATCCGGCGCGTGTTCAGGACGAGACCCTCGAGGGCCGTCGGGTCCGATCCGGCGATCCGGAGGGAAGCGCTGCCGTCGTCCGCCAGCTCCAGGACGACGGGAACCTGCCGGTCGCCGATCTCCGCCGCGCCTTCCCAGCGCCCGGTGGTCGCCTCGCCGGGCACGTAGGGGTTCTCGTAGGTGGCGACATAGCGCTGATAGGCGTCGGCGCCGCCCGCGGCCACGTCGGGCGCGAGCGCCGCGACGATCCGGCCGCACACTTCGTCGGCCGCCGACGTCGTCGCGTTGGTCAGGCAGACGACGGCCAGCCGCTGTTCGGGTACGAGGCTGAGCCACGAGCTGCCGCCGGCCACCCGGCCGTTGGAGACCTGCTGCCGGCCGACGAACCAGCCGAGCCCGAACAATGAATCGGCGCCCGCGGGCACGGCGTGCTGCTCCTCGAGGAGCGACCGGCCGAGCACCGCGGGCGCGACGTCCCGTAGCTCGCCGAGATGGAAGAGGGCGTACTGGACGAGATCCGTTGCGCTCGCGACGAAGCCGGCGCCGCCGCCGGCGACCTGGTAGCCCTCGCCGATCGGCTGGCCGTCGCCGTCGTAACCGGTCGCCAGCTCCGCCGGATCGGCGTCGAACATCCCCACGCCCGCGTCGCTCATCCCCAGGGGGCCGAAGAGGCGCTCCCGCATGTAATCGGTGAACGATTCGCCCGTCAGGCCTTCGATGACCGCCGCCGGCACGCTGAGCGAGAAGTTCGAGTAGTGGTAGACCTCGCCGGGCGGGAAGACGCTCCGGGCCATCAGCCCGAAGTAGCGCGCGGCTGCGGCGGAGTCCGGGGGACCCGCCTGCGGAAGCGTCATCCAGCCGTGCGGGAGGCCCGCCCGCATGTCGAGGAGGTCGCGGAGGCGGATCGGGCGTACGCTCGTCTCGTACTCCCGGATCGCGAGTCCGCGCCGGGCGAGCGCCGGGGCCACCGGATCGTCGAGCCCGATCAGGCCGCGTTCGACCAGCGTGAGCGTGCCCGTCGCCATGATCGATTTCGACATCGACCCGATCAAATACGCCGTACGGGGCGTGGCGAGCCGACCGCTCGCGCGGTCCGCGAACCCCACGGCCTCGTTCCAGACGACGCGTCCGCCTTGCACGACGGCGATCGCCATCGACGGGATCTCGCCAGACTCGGCGAGCTCCGACACGTCCCTTCGGATCGCGAGCAGGTCGGGATTCTCCGGCACGATTTCCAGGGCCGCGAGGGAATCGAGCCGAGCGAATCGCTCGCGGACGGCAGGATCGTCGGCCCGGCCGCCGCCGGCGCCCTCGTAGGCCCGGCGCGCCTCGCGGTATCGCCCGAGCTCCGTCAGCGAGTCACCCCGGGCGCGGGCCCCGGCGTCGGCCGCCGGCGCTCCGCCGCACGCCCCGCACACGATCATGGCGCCGAGCCAGCGCAGCGCGCCCGCCCGGACCGCCGCCGTCCGTATCGTCATCGCTCCTCCCGGGAAATCTCGTCGTGGTCCCGGTCGATGAGACGGGGGGCGACACTCGATGGTTGAAGCGAGAGCGCGGCGTGGACGCCGTGTGCGGCGTCGGATCCGGCGCCCTAAGATCAGCGCCGTCCATCGAAACCCGTCGATCCCCGCAGCGGAGCCTCACATGGAGCTCGGACTCTTTTCGGTCAGTCTCGCCGTGCAGGACCTCGCCCTTTCGCGCGCCTTCTACGAGAAGCTGGGCTTCTCGGTCACCGGCGGCGACGAGGAGCATTACGTGATCATGGTCAACGGGACGACGGTGATCGGCCTGTTCGAGCAGATGTTCGAGAAGAACATCCTCACCTTCAATCCGGGCCTGACCCTGGACGGGAAGCAGCTCGACGAGTTCACCGACGTACGCGAGCTGCAGCGCGCGCTGCGCGAGCGGGGGATCGAGTTCGTCGAGGAGGTGGACGAAGACTCGGAGGGCGCCGGCCACGTCACGATGCTCGACCCGGACGGCAACCCGATTCTCATCGACCAGTTCTTTTAGCGGCGGGCGGTCGGCCCGCGCTCGCTATGGGACCGGTGACGTGTGGAACGGCCCCGTGCCGTGGATCTGCAGCTCGACGGGTTCGTCCCCCGTCCATGCCCACATCGGCCCGCCGGCCGGCACCGACACGAAGCTCCCCGGGGGGAGCTCGACGGGGTCGCCGCCGGCGCTGAACTTCATCGTGAGCGTCCCCGACAGCACGGTGATGTGCTCCGCCGTGTCATGGGTGTGGGCCGGCATCGTCCAGTTCGCCGGCATCCGCATCCGGAAGACGAACGGTCCGGGATCGCCGGGCGTGCCGAGCACGCGGGCGAACTGCGCCTGGCCGTAGCCACCGCCGCCCGCACTCCAGTGGAGTTCCGACGCGACGACCGCGGTCACGGCGGCCCCGTCGCCCGATCGACCCTCGCTTTCCTGCTGGGCCGCCAGCACCCCGGGCGCCGCGAGCAACGCCGCCATCGTCATCCCCAACATCCCCGAGACTCTCATCTTCACGTCCCGTCCGGTCCCTTTGCTGATGGTCCCTTCGCTCAGTACCCCAGCGCCTTGCTGTCTCTCCGCGGGTCGGCGGCGCCGACGCGGGTGCCGTCGGGCCGGATGTAGACGGTCTCGACGTTCCCCGACACGCCGCCGCGCTCCTTCACCTCGTGGCCCTTCGCGCGCAGCGCCTCGACCACCGAGTCCGGCAGTCCGCCGTGCTCGTAACGGATCACGTCGGGCAGGTGCTGGTGGTGGAAGCGGGGCGCGTCGACCGAGGTCTGCGGCGGCAGGTGGAAGTCGATGTGATTCGAGACGATCTGGAACACGGTCGTGATGATCGTCGATCCGCCCGGCGTGCCGGTCACGAGCTCGGTGCGGCCGTCCGGGTTCACCACGATGGTCGGGGTCATCGCCGAGAGCATCCGCTTGCCCGGCGCGATCGCGTTCGCCTTCCCCTGCACGAGCCCGTACATGTTCGGCACCCCGACCTGCGAGGTGAAGTCGTCCATCTCGTTGTTCAGCACGAAGCCGGCTCCCCGCACCACGACGCCCGAGCCGTAGCCCGAGTTGAGCGTCGTCGTCACCGCCACGGCGTTGCCCGCCGCGTCGACGATCGAGAAGTGCGTCGTGTGGGTGCCCTCGAGGAGCGGCACCCGGTTGAACGTCTCCGAGTCCGAGGCGCTGTCCATCGCGATGCTGCTGCGCAGCGAGTCGGCGTACGCCTCGGAGGTGAGCCGGTCGAGCGGCACGTCGACGAAGTCGGTGTCGCCGAGGAAGTAATTGCGGTCGGCGTAGGCGCGCCGGAACGCTTCGACGGCGATGTGGATCGCGTCCGCCGAGTGCCATCCGTACGAGCCGAGGTCGAAGCCCTCGACGATGTTGAGGATCTCGGTCAGCGTGGTGCCGCCCGACGAGGCCGGGGGCATCGACATCACCTCGTAACCCCGGTAGTTCGCGACCACCGGCTCGCGCCACTTCGCCTCGTAGTCGGCCAGGCTGGGTTTGTCGATCAGCCCGCCGCCGCGCTCCATCTCCGCCGCGATCGAGTCGGCGATCCAGCCCGTGTAGAACACCGTGGCCCCGGAGTCGGCGATCGTCTGCAGCGTACGGGCGAGGTCGGGCTGCTTGTAGACCGTGCCGACCGCCGGCGCCTGGCCGTTCGGCAGGAACTTCGCGGCCGAGGCGGGGAAGCGCTTCAGCTTGTCGACCGAGTAGGCGATCGAGCTGTGATGCCGCTCGGCGATCTCGAACCCGTCGCGTGCCAGCTCGATCGCCGGCTCGAGCAGCCGGGACCAGGGGAGGGTGCCGTAGCGGTCGTAGGCCGCCGCCATCCCGGCCACCGAGCCGGGGACGCCGGAGGCCAGGTGCCCGACAACGCCGAGATCCGTGAGGTTCCCGTCCGCGTCGACGTACATGTCGGGGGTCGCGCCGCGCGGCGCCTCCTCGCGGTAGTCGAGGGCGAAGCGCGTGTCGTCGGCCATCCGGGCCACCATGAACCCGCCGCCCCCGATGTTGCCCGCCTCGGGGTTCACGACCGCGAGGGCGAACTGGGTGGCGATCGCCGCGTCGACCGCGTTCCCGCCGGCCCGCAGGATCTCGAGGCCCGCCGCCGTCGCGAACGAGTCGGTCGAGACGACCATCCCGCTGTCGGCCAGC
>JASFRN010000076.1:0-13096 GCA_050114915.1 Gemmatimonadales bacterium
CTCGACCTGCGCCACTTCGAGGACGCGCAGTTCTACGACCGGCTCGAGCGGGCGCGCCGGCAGACCACGGGACGGATCGCGCTGCTCAGCCAGATCCTCGGGCAGGCCCAGGACATGGTGACGATCGTGTCGCTCGGCGCCGGGCTCGTGATCATGGCGCCGTGGCTGATCTTCCTGCTCGTACTGGCCCTCGTCCCCGCGTTCCTCGGCGAGGCGCACTTCAACAGCCTCAGCTACTCGCTGATGTACTCGTGGACGCCGGAGCGCCGCGAGCTCGACTACCTGCGCTACATCGGGGCGAGCGACGAGACGGCGAAGGAAGTGAAGATCTTCGGGCTCGCGGAGTTCGTGGCGGACCGCTACCGGCGCCTCGCCGACGCCCTGTACGAGGCGAACCGGAAGCTCGCGACCCGCCGCGCCGCCTGGGGCACCGGGCTGGCCGCGATCGGGAGCCTCGGCTACTACGCCGCCTACGGGGTGATCATCTGGCGCACCGTGGCCGGCCAGTTCTCGATCGGCGACCTCACCTTCCTGGCGGGCTCCTTCCGCCAGCTGCGGAGCCTCATCGAGGGGATGCTGACCGGGTTCTCGACGATCGCCGAGCGCGCCCTCTACCTGAAGGACCTGTTCGACTTCTTCGACATCGAGCCCGAGATCCGCGCGCCTGCGGCGGCCGGCGATGCCGCACAGACGCCCGCGACGCCCCGCCCCTTCCCCACTCCGATCCGCGAGGGCTTCGCGTTCGAGGACGTGAGCTTCCGCTATCCGGGCACGGACCCGTGGGTGCTGCGACACGTGTCGTTCGAGCTGCGGGTCGGCGAGAAGCTCGCGCTGGTGGGCGAGAACGGGGCGGGAAAGACGACGATCACCAAGCTGCTCGCGCGGCTCTACGATCCGACGGAGGGGCGGATCACGCTCGACGGCCACGACCTGCGCGAGTACGACCCGGAGGAGCTGCGCGGCCACGTCGGCGTGATCTTCCAGGATTTCGTGCGCTACCACATGACCGCGGCCGACAACCTGGCGGTGGGCCGGATCGACGCCCGCGAGGACCGGCCGCGGCTGGAGTCGGCGGCGGAGCGCAGCCTCGCGGCCGACGTGATCGAATCGCTGCCCGACGCCTACGAGCAGATGCTGGGCCGACGGTTCGAGGGCGGAATCGAGCTTTCGGGCGGCGAATGGCAGAAGGTCGCGCTGGCTCGCGCCTACGTGCGCGACGCGGAGCTGCTGATTCTCGACGAACCCACCGCGTCGCTCGACGCGCGGGCCGAGTTCGAAGTGTTCGAGCGCTTCAGCGACCTGACGGCCGGCAAGACGGCCGTCCTGATCTCGCACCGATTCTCGACCGTGCGGATGGCCGACCGGATCGTGGTGCTCGAGGACGGCACGGTGCGCGAGACGGGCACCCACCAGGAGCTGCTGGCCGCAGGCGGACTGTACGCGGAGCTGTTCCGGCTGCAGGCGCGGGGCTACACGGAATAGCGGGCGACGCGACGCGTTCGGGCGCCGCGCTCACTGCTCCTCGTCGTCGTCCTCCGGCGGGGTCCAGCCCTGTCCCCAGTCCTCCATCATCTCGCGCTTGCGCTCGTCGAGCTCGCGGAGCAGACGGCGCGCCTCGCGCTCGTCGGGGTCCTCGATCGGCAGCAGCCGCTCGGTGCAGCGCACTTCGTAGTCGAAGAGCACCCGGCGAAGGTCGCCCAGGCGTCCGAGCAGAAACGGTACGGCGTCCAGCAGTCGGTCGTCGGCGGCCAGCTTCTGGATCAGCTCCGAAAACAGGATGAGCTCGAGCCGCACCCGGTCTTCGGAAGGGGGCTTCGAGGGATTCGGGTCGGACGGACGATCCTCCGCCGGCCCGCTACTCTCGCCAGGCTCTCCGTCGTCTGTCATGTGAGGTCCCCGTGGAAGGTTCTCGAGTCGATGCGCGTCGTGATTCATACACCGGACGAGAGGCGGCGCTCCATCAGTCCGCCATCTCGCCCCGGTGGATGTCGAGCTGCCCGAGGCATTCCCCATAGATGAACGACTCGCTGCGCCCGCGCGGCCCGATCATGTCGTGCGGGAAGCCGAGATCGAAGTCGCTGGCCTCCGCGAGGCGGTCCCACTGCTCGTCGGTCAGGGTCACGTCGAGCGCCCCGAGGTTCTCGTCGAGCTGTTCGGAGTTGCGCGCCCCCACGAGCGGAACGACGACGCCGCTCTGCTGCTGCACCCAGCTGATCGCGACCTGCGAAGGGGTGCAGCCGATCTCGTCGGCGACCTCGATGACGGCTTCGGCGATCTCGAGGTTGCGCTCGACCTTCGCGGCCTTGTCCTTCGCGCGCCCCACGTCGGGGGGATTATCCCGGTTGTACTTTCCGGTCAGCACGCCGGCGGCCAGCACGCTCCATGGAGTGACGGCGAGATCGAACTCACGGGCCATCGGAAGCAGATCCCGCTCGGCGGTCCGGTCGATCAGGCTGTAGCGTAGCTGCAGCGCTGTGAACGGGGTCCAGCCCTTGAGGTCGGCCATCGTGTTCGCCTGCGCGGCGACCCAGGCCGGCGTGTCCGAGATCCCCACGTACAGCACCTTTCCGGCGCGCACGAGATCATCGAGCCCCCGCATCACTTCGTCGACGCGCGTCGTGTAGTCCCACGCGTGGACCCAGAGGAGATCGATGTAATCGGTACCCAGGCGCTCGAGGCTCGCCTCTACGGCCTGCCGCATGTTTTTGCGGTTGTTTCCCGACATGTTGGGGTCGCTCGGGCCCAGCTGGGAGCCCGTGTACTTCGTCGCGAGCACCCAGTGATCACGGTCCGGCGCGATGAACTCGCCGACGTAGCGCTCACTCGTTCCCTGCGTGTAGACGTTGGCGGTGTCGATGAAGTTGCCGCCGGCCTCGGCGTAGAGGTCGAACATCTTCTTGCTCTCGTCACGATCGACGCCGAAGCCCCATTCGGTGCCGAACGTCATCGTGCCGAGGGCGAGCTCCGAGACCCGGACGCCGCTGCGCCCGAGGAGTTTGTAGCGCATGCTCATGCTGTCCTTCCGGTGATGCGTTTAGGCAGCGGGCCGGCCGCGTGTGTCGTCGGGCCGGCGGGCTACTTGGATGATAGCGTGATGACGTGATTTCGGGTGCGGCGGCACTCGAATCACCGTGTCAGGCCTGGTAATCGGCGCCGTCTGAAAATCGATTTTCAGACGGTGCCGGATGGGGTGTCGAGCGGCGTGTCTCGTCCCGGCCTCGGTCGCAGTCTAACCGGCGCTGGCCTCGAGTCTCGGCGCCCGTCGCCGCCGCCCTTCCGCCACCTCAGAAACGGAGGTAGGCGCCCAGCGTGAAGCGGTCGTTCGACACGGTGCGTCCGGTGCGGTCGGTGCCGTCGTCGAACAGGTCCTCCAGGCTGACGTCGGCGCGTCGCCACTCGAGGCGCGCCCCGAGGTGGGTCGTCAACGGCAGGTCGACGCCCGCTCCATATTCCCACGCGCTCTGCGAACGTGTCGTGAGAGAATCCGGCTTGGGGTCATGGACGACCGAGCCCAGGCCGATCGTGGCGAACGGCACGACCCCGATCTCCCGCAGCTTCGGGAGCCCCAGGCGCGCCACCAGGCTCACGTCGACGAAGTACTGGTGAACGTCGACCGATTCGGATCCGCCGGCGGGCGTGCTGCCGGTGAACGACGGCGTGCCGTACGCGGCGTCGAAGCGGATCCCGAAGTAGTTCGCCAGGACGCTCTCGACCGAGAGGCCGAGCATCGTCGCGTTGCCGATGTCGGGACGGCCCGACGCCGCTTCCCAGGTCGCCGACGACACCGTCGGACCGACCTCGAACTGCAGCGGCGCCTCGGCTTCCGGTGGAGCTTCGACCCCGGCGACCGCCGCGGTCTCGGCGGGGATCGCCTCCTGGCCGAACGCCGGGGTCGCGGACGTGCCCGGCGCGAGCGACGCGCCGACTCCCGCGAGCAGGGCGATCATCAACTTCCGCATCTTCATCGCTCCCCCAGGGCGGCGTCGAGTTGCGCCTTCGCGACGCGATACCCGTACACCGCCTGTGCGTAGTTGGAGCGCGCCTCGGTGACGGCGAGCTCCGCGTCGTTCTGCTCCACCTGCGTCGACAGACCGTTCTGCAGGCGGGTTCTCGCGATCTCCAGGGCGCGCTCGGCGCGCTCCACGGTCGACTGCGACGCGCGGATCGTCTCGAGCGCCGCCTGCATCGACTGGTAGGACTGCTGCACGTCGAGGCGCGCGTTCATCTTCAGTTGCGCGAGCCGATAGCGCTCGCGGTCCGCGGCCGCCTTGGCCTGCTGCACGCGCCCCGATCGGGCCCGTCCGTCGAAGATCGGCACCGAGAGAGTGAGGCCCGCGGTGACGCTCTGCGTGAAGTCCTGCTCCTGGGGCCATACGTCGGATGACGAGGCGCGGCGCGTGAACGCTGCGTCGAGATCGAGCGACGGCAGCGCCGAACGCTGCTCGGCCGCGATGTTCTCTTCCTGCAGGCCGAGCGCGAAACGCTGGGCCTGCAGATCGGGACGTGCGTCCATGGCGTGCTCGGTCGCCGCTTCGAGGGACGGGAGCTGCAGGGCCGCCTCGGAGGGCGCCTCGAGCGAGTCGGTGAGCGCGACCGGCTGATCGAGCGGCAGGCCCACGATCCGCTTGAACTGATTGCGGTCGAGCTCCAGCCGATTGCGCGCCTGGATGACCCGGGGCTTCAGGTTGTCGACCTCGACCTGGGCGGTGAGGAGATCGAACTCCGAGCCCGTGCCGGCCTCGTAGAACTTCCGCGTCTCGTCGAGCCGCTGACGCGCCTGCTCGATCGCCTGCTCCTGCACCCGCAGCAACGCCCGATCGAGCAACACGTCGTAGTAGGCGACGCGCGCCTGCAGGGCCACCGACACCCGGGCGCCTTCGACCTGGGCCTCGGAACGCTCGCGGTCGAGCCGCGCGGCCGTGCGGGCCGGCCCGAGGCTGAGGTCGAGCAGGGGCTGGTTCAGCGTGACGCCGAACGAGTACTCGTTGTCGTCCCCGATCGAGATCTGCTGCTGGCCCTCCGGCGAGTTGAAGAAGATCACCGGGCGCTGGACGTTGCGCGTGTAGGACATCGTGCCCGAGATCTCGGGCAGCGAGCGCGCCCGCACCTCGCGGGCGATCCCCTTCGAGCGGGCCTGCTCGGCGCGCGCCATCAGCACGTCCTCGTTCAGCTGCGTGGCCCGACCGACCGCCTGGTCGAGGGACAGGCGCAGCGTGTCGGTCGGCGCCGCATCCGCGCCCGCGGCCGGTGAGATGTCCTGCGCTCGCACGGCTTCCGGCATGGCCGCCGTCAGCAACGCCGCCAGGCCGAAGCTCGCGGCGAGTTGCCGCATTCTCGGAATCAGCCTCGTCGTCCTCGTCGTCTTCATCGTCCCTCCTCCACCGGCTGGCGGCGTCCGAGGCGGCGGCCGATCCACTCGCCCGCGTCGCGGGTTCGGGCCGCCACCCACTCAGCGCCCGCGTTGAGCAGCAGGTAGAACACCGGCACGACGAGCAGCGTCAGGGCCGTCGAGGTGATCATTCCGCCGATCACCGCGGTCCCGAGGGGACGCCGCGAACCGGCCCCGGCGCCGAGTGCGAGCGCGATCGGCGCGACGCCGATGATGATCGCCACGGAGGTCATGAGGATCGGTCGCAGTCGCACCGCGCCCGCTTCGATCACCGCGTCGACGATGTCCTCGCCGCGTCTTCGCAGGATGTTCGCATAGTCGACGAGCAGGATCGAGTTCTTCGTGACCAGGCCCATCAGCATGATGATCCCGATCATGCTGTAGATGTTCAGGGTCATCCCGAAGATCGCGAGGAACACCACCGCGCCAACCAGGGCGAGCGGCAGCGCGAGCATGATCGTGAACGGGTGCACGAAGCTCTCGAACTGGGCCGCGAGGATCAGGTAGATCGCGATCACCGCCATGAACAGGGCGAACAGCAGGCTCGCGGCGGACTCGGCGAAGTCCTGCGACTGTCCCGACACCGTGGTGCGGAACTCGGGCGGCAGGATGTCGTCGGCCGCGGCTCGCACGTTGGTGAGCGCATCGCCGAGCGAGACGCCCGCCGGCGTGGCGCTCACGGTCGCCGAGCGGATCCGCCCGAAGTGGTTGATCTGGCTAGGTCCCACGCCCTCGACCACGTCCACGACGTTCGCCAGCTGCACGAGCTCACCGCCCTCGCCGCGCACGTAGACCGAGCGCAGGTCCTGGGGCGAGGCGCGCAGCGAATCGGAGAGCTGCGCCACGACCTCGTAGCGGTCGTTGTCCCGCTCGTACTCGCTGATGTCGTTGCCGCCGAGGAGCACCTGCAGGGTGCTCGCCACCTCGGCCACGCTCACGCCGAGCGACGCCGCCTTGGCCCGGTTCACCGTCACGCTGAGCTCGGGCTTGTTGAGGTCGAGGTTCGAATCGACCCCCTGCAGATTGCCCATCCCGCGGCCCAGGGTGACGAGGGAATCGGCGTAGGTCGCCAGCTCGTCCAGGTCGTTGTTCTGCAGCACGAACTGCAGCGGCTGCTGGTAGCCCTGGCTCAGTGACGACGGGGCGATGAGAAAGGCGTCGACCCCGGCGAAGGCCGCGAGTCGGCCCCGGACCTCGTCCATGATCTCGAACTGGCCGCGATCGCCCTCCTTGTCGAGGTGCACGAACGCGATCGCCTCGTTCACCTTGGCGGGCCCGTTGAATCCGAGCCCGATCGCCGTGAAGTAGCCCTCGACGCCGTCGGTCTGCGACAGCACGTCCTCGATCTGCTTCAGGTAGCCGTCCGTGTACTGGAGCGTCGAGCCCTCCGGTGCGCTGACCGAGATCAGGAACTGGCCGCGGTCCTCCGGCGGCACGAACTCGCTGGGCAGCCACGTCATCAGCGCGATGGCGGCCGCGAACGCGCCGCCCGCGATGGCCACGACCGTGCCGCGGTGGGCGACCGCCCAGCGCAGCGTCGCCCGGTAGCGTTCGGTGATCCACGTGAGGCCGTTCTCCACGGCGCGGAACACGCGGTTCTCGTTGTGCTCGCGCTTGAGGAACCGGGAGGAGAGCATCGGCGTCAGGGTCAGCGCCACGAGCGCCGAGATCAGCACCGCGGCCGCCACGCCGACGCCGAATTCGCGGAACAGGCGTCCGGTGATCCCGCTGATGAACGCGATCGGCAGAAAGACGATCACCAGGGTGATCGAGATCGCGATCACCGCGAAGGCGATCTCCGACGTCCCCTCGTTCGCCGCGGTTCGGGCGTCGGCACCTTCTTCCATGTGTCGGTGGATGTTCTCGACCACGACGATCGCGTCGTCGACCACGATCCCGATCGCCAGCACGAGCGCGAGCAGGGTGAGCGTGTTGATCGAGAACCCGAGCATGTAGAACGCCGCGAACGTACCGATGATCGACACCGGGATCGCCAGCGTCGGGATCACCGTGGCCCGCCAGCTCTGCAGGAAGACGAGGATCACCACCACCACGAGAGCGAACGCGACGAACAGCGTGTCCTGGACCTCGGCCACCGACTGCTCGATGAACTCGGCGTTGTTGACCGCGATCGTCGCCGTGTAGCCGGGCGGCAGGTCCTGCCGGATGTCGTCGAGCTCGGACAGGACGCGGTTGGCGACGTCGACCGTGTTCGCGTCGGACTGCTTCACGACGCCGACGCCGACCGTCGGCTTCCCGTTGAACCGCGCGAGGGTGCGCTCGTTCTCGACTCCCGCCTCCGCGAGGCCAATCTGGCCCAGCGTGATCGGCGCGCCATCGCGGTAGGCGACGATCAGGTCGTTGAACGCCTCGGGGGTCGGGAGCTCGCCCTCGGTGCGCACCGTGAACTCGCGGCTGTCACTTTCAATTCGTCCCGAGGGGATCGAGACGTTGCCCGTCTCGAGAGCGCGGCGCACGTCGGACACGGTGATCGAGTAGGCCGCCATGCTCCGCGGATCGAGGCGAATGCGGACCGCGAAACGCTGCTCGCCGCCGAGGATGATCGAGCCTACCCCCGGCAGGGTCTGCAGCCGGTCCTTCAGCAGGTTGTCGGCGACCTCGTTGACCTGGGTCAGCTCCACGTCTGGATTCGAAACCGCGATCCAGATGATCGCCTGCGCGTCGGGGTCGAGTTTCTGCACGATCGGTTCGTCGACGTCGTCGGGCAGCTCGCCGCGGATGCGGCTGATCACCGTTCGGACGTCCTGCAGGGCGAGGTCGACGTCGCGGCTGAGCTCGAACTCGGCCGTGATGATGCTCGTCTGCTCGCCGCTGATCGAGGTGAGGGTCTTGATCCCCTCGATCGTGTTGATCTCCTCCTCGAGCACCTCGGTGACCTCGGTCTCGACGACCTCGGGCGCGGCGCCCGGAAGGACGGTGCGCACGCTGACGATCGGGTACTCGATGTCGGGCAGCTCGCGTACGGCCAGGCTCCGGTAACCGATCCAGCCGAGAAGCAGGATGGCGATCGTCCCCACCGTGGTGAGGACCGGGCGTTCGATGGCTTTGCGGGGAAGCAGCATGGCTCAGTCCTCCCCGCCGATGCGGACGGGCGTGTCGTCGGTCAGCCGCTGCTGGCCGGCGATGACGACCGTGTCGCCGGCGGCGATCCCCTCGAGGATCTGCACGCGGCCGGGTTCCCGTTCGCCGAGGCGTACCTGGTGCCGATGCGCCGTACCGTCCTGGACCACGAACACGAGGTTCTCGCCGCCGCGGGGCACGATCGCCGCCTCGGGCACGATCAGGGCGTCAGGCCGCTCTTCGAGCACGAGAACCGCGTTCGCGAACTGCCCGGCGCGGAGCTCCGCGTCGGGATTCGGGATGCTGGCCTTCATCGTCACCGCGCGGCTGGAGACGTCGACTTCGGGACTCACGAACGTGACCTTTCCGTCGTAAGCCCGGCCGGGGGCGCTGGCGACTTCCACCTGTACGTCCTGGCCGGTCGCCAGCTGGCCCAGGTAGCGCTCGGGCACGGTGAACTCGATCTCGAGCGGATCGTTGTCGACCAGCGTGATCAGCGGATCGCCGACCCGCACGTACTGGCCGAGATCCACCTGCCGCACACCGGCCCGGCCCGCGAACGGGGCCCGAACCCTGGCGTCCGACAGACGGGTGCGAGCGAGCGCCAGGTTGGCCGCCGCCGCCTGGGAGTCGGCCACCGCAGCCTCGGCGCGCGTCTTCAGGTCGTCATAGGCCTGCTTGGAGATCGCACCCTGCTCGAGCAGCGTCTCGTTGCGCGCCTTCTGGAGGGCGAGGTTCTCGGCCTCCTGCCGGGCGCGTGCGAGCGACGCGTCCGCGGCCCGTACCTGCGAGCGCAGCTGGTCCTCGTCGATGCGGAGCATGACCTCGCCCTGCTGCACGTCGGCGCCCTCGGTTACGTCGATGCCCGTGATGCGGCCGTCGACCTCGGCGGCCAGCTCCACGCGCTGATCCGCTTCGAGGGTGCCGACGGCGCGCACGGTCACGCGCAGCGTGTCTCGCGTCGCCACGGCCACCTCGACCTGGCTCGCCCGGGGGCCCGACTGCCCGCCGCCCCCGCCACCTCCGCACGCCGCCACAGCGGCGATCGCAGAAAGGGCCGTGACCAGCGCCGCGCGACCGTATCTCGTTTCGCGCGGGCCCATCAGGCCTCCCCCGCGTCCCGCATCGCTTCCCAGCGGGCCGTGATGTCTTCCAGCGTCTCTATGATCATTTCGTGAAACCGTTTCATGGTCTGAAGTCTCCCCCGCGCCCCCTCGGCGTCGGCGGGCAACTCGTCGAGGGTCCGTTCCGCCACCTCCAGCCAGCGGCGCTTCCGCCGCAGCACGGCGGTGACGAGTCCCTTGAACGGGTCTTCCGTCATGCGCACGTAGACCTGGCGCTCGCCCGGACGTCCCGTCCGCTCGAGGAATCCCCGGTCTTCGAGAAAGCGAACGTTGGTGCTGATGCTGGCGCGGCTCACCTGCAGCCGTTCGACCAGCTGGTCGAAGGAGAACGGTCCGGCCTCGAGGAGCAGGAGGCCGAGAAGGCGCCCGGAAATCCGGGGCATATCGTCGTTCTCGGCGAGCAGACCCATCCGCTCGATGAACCGTTCCTCGACACTCAACTGCTCGTTTTCCAAACCGGCATTCCTCCGATGGGGGCTCGAAGCCGACCGGTGGATGTCCGGGCGGCGCGAGCGAACATGGATACGGGTTCGTGGTTTCTGATGCAAATATTGTTTCAGTTGCAACTGAAATATATGAACGACAGCCGCAGGTGGGTATGCGATCGACGCCACGGATCGAGAATCAGAGTGGGGAGGGACACTGCGGGGGTAGAAAAAACGGCCGCGGCAGGCTCCCGGCCCGCCGCGGCTTATCGGCCGTCCGGCGGTCAGCGCACGGTGAAGTCCTGTTCGTAGGATCTCCGGCTGCCATCCACGTGCAGGTCGACGTTCGAGCTCGGTGAGACCATCGCCTCGCGCTTGCCGTCGCTCACGAACAGCACGTAGTCGCCCGCCGGGACCTGGTCGAACTGGTATTGACCGTTGCCGAGCGGCTTCTGCCGCGCCAGCTCCTTCTCGTCGGAGCGGCGGACGAGCGCCACGAAGTCCACCGCGTTCACGTCGCCCGTGATGTGCCCGTATACGATCGAGTTGCCCGGAGGAATGATCTCCACGGTGTGGCGCATGTACTCCGATCGCCGTCCGTCCGTCGAGACGGCGGCGATGTCGTACTCCAGGCGCCCCGCGTCGAACGGACCGGCTTCGACGCGCAGGAGGTTTCCGTCCGTGGAGCCCTGCACGAGCCCGTTGATCCAGAGCTCCATGTGCTTCACCGTCTCGCCCTGCTGCTTCGGGGTGCCTCGCGCCAGGAAGGTGATACGGCGCCCGGAGCGAGGAAGCTCGGGATTGGTGATGGCCTGTACGTCGACCGCGAACTTCTCCTCGTCGTTCGTGGCGTTCCCGCTCCCCGTCTCCAGCGCGCCCCGCGGACGGAGCCGATCGGCAAGCTGCGGTGCCTGCCGGTTCGCGGGAAGCGCCGGCCTGGCGCCGGGGTCACCGAGCGACGAAGACGAAGACCGGCTCTCGTGGCCGACCGCCGAGAACTGGACCTCCGTCCAGCCGGGCACCGACGCATCGGCCGTGGCCCGTGGGTAAATCAAGCGCCCACGCAGCCGGTTCCCGTCGACCGCGCCGGTGATGAGCATCGCCTGGCTCCCCGTTCCCTCGGGCGACCAGATGGCGACGAAGCGCCCGTTGCCCACCCGGCCCCGGAAGGTCGTGGTCGACATCGCGCTCGCGAAGCTGTTGAACGTGATCGCGATGACATCACCGTCCTGTTCCACCGTCAGCACCGTGTTGTCGCGGATCGGCCGCTCGACCGGCTTGCGGTCCAGGTAGACGGTCGAGCCACGTACTTCGACCTGGTATTCGCCCGCGATCTGCTGGGCGGTCGCCACGGCCGGGGCGGCGAGTAGCGCAATCGCCGGGAGCCCTGCGGCGAGCCGGAAAGAAAGCAGGTGCATGAACCTGGTCATGTGATCCTCGTCCCGTTCGTGGAATCCTGTGGGTTACCTGTCGATCGTCGTTTAGCCGCCGTCCGCGCCTTCGGCGAACGCCGCCTGGATGGTGTCGAGATCGGCGAAGGTCCGGGGAGCCTGGGTCACGGCAGGGAGGATCTCGTCGAGCCGGGGACGGCCGACCTCCCAGTAGACCTGAAGCCACGCCGGGTCGAGCTGCCCCCCGAAAAGTTCGGCGAAGGCCTCCTTCGTGGCCGCGTCGCGGCCGATCATGTAGTCGAGATAGGCCAGTGGAAGCAGGTGATCCATCGGTGCCCCGGAGACCAGTGCCGCCGTCGGGTCGGTGCCGCCGAGGATCTCCTCGCCGAGCTCCGTCACGAGGCTGGCCATTTCCTGCTCGGATAGCCGATTCTGGCGAGTCGTGCTGTTGCGGGCGCGCTTCACGACCTGGTTCGTGCGGTACAGCGCGCGCAGCAGGCCGCGTCGGCCTACCGTGCGGCGGGCGGACTCGGCCAGGACGATCGCCATCGCCGTCTCGTTGTGCAGGAGGAAGCGGCCCGGCAGGTCCTCAATGCCGAAGCGAGCATACTGGGACGCGCTCTTCGACGTGACCGGGACCTCCGAGGCGCCCGCAGCCTTGAGCTCGTCGAACAGCCAGACGTCGGGCATCACGTCCGACTTGGCCGCCTGCTTCGGATCGGGGCGAGTTCGCTCCACGGCCACTACGCCGTCGGTGAGCCAGTCGAACGCTTCTCGAACCTGGCCGGGGTCATAGAGCATCTCCATCGCGTTGGCGACGGCCTCGTCGTACACCATGCTCAGGTTCGGCAGGAGCTCGTTGCTGTGATGGCTGCCGTCCGCCCCGTACGTGAAGCTCACCCCGCCCACGTAATACAGGTGCGGCTGCCCGTCGGAGAGAGCCTGTACGTGGGTGAGCTCGTGCACGAACGTGCTCCGCGCGTAGGTGGCGGAGCTCAGGTTGACCTCGCCGGTGGAGAAGGACCCGGCGAGCTCCTCGCCCGTCAGAGACAGCGCTCGATCGTCCTGGGAGGAGGGCCAGATTCCCGTGCCCGCCGCATCGACAGAGGCCTCGTAGCGATCCTCTGCCACCTTCCCGTCGTCGAGCAGGGGATGCCCCGCGTCATCGATCACGTACACGGCGACCCGCTTTCCCCGCACGTCCAGGAGATCGGCCACCACGGACTGGAAGCGACGCGTGTCGGCGTCGGTCGGTTCCATGACGAGGCCGCGGACGAGATCCTGGAGGCCCGGAATGTCCGGATCAGTCCAGAAGTCCGCCGTTTCCTTCCCGGCCAGCAGGTCTCTCGCGTCGAGGAGCTGCGGCTTGTAGCGCGGGTTCGCGTTGTTGGGATCGCTGACGTAGTAGATGAGCAGGTAGCTGGCGATCCGCTCCCTCGGCGTCGCGGCTTCTTCTCCTGCGCGTGCAGGCGTGGCCGGCCGATTTGCCGGCGGCGCTAGACCTGCCGCGGCGACGGCGAGCAACGCAACGATCGACCCCCTGGACAGGTATTTCATGTCGGTCACTCCTGGGGGGGATCGAGGAAGAGGATGGGGTTGGAGGTGCGCTGGCGGCCCGTGGTCTCCGAGCGCTGATTCCCGTAGATCCACGTGATCTCGTACTCGTACTCCGTCTCGCCCACCGGC
>JASFRN010000077.1:0-12824 GCA_050114915.1 Gemmatimonadales bacterium
TAGACAAACATTAGTCGCCCGCAAGGCGATGTACTCTTCAGGCAAGGAGAGCAGCACCATGAGCAAGCGCTGGATGGCCCTGTTCGCCGCTTTCATGCTAACGCCCGCCGCCCTCGCGGCGCAGGAACGCTCCGTCGCGGTCAGTGTCCGCGCCGGACTCAACGTACCGACATTCGACATCACCGACATCGCGGAGACGGGTCCGGGGTTCGGCTTCGGCGTCCAGGCGCCGGTCGGTGAGCGGCTGTTCGTCCGGGGCACCGCCGACTTCGGCATGCACGACGTCGTCGGCTCCGAGGACGTCGACGTGAACGTGAACCACTACATCGTCGGCCTCGGGCTCCCCGTCGTCGAGCCGATGAACGACAGCCGGTGGATGGTGAGTATCAATGCGGGCGCCGGCCTGATGTCGTTCTCCGTGGATGGAGCCTCGGAAACGAATACGTACTTCGCGATCAACGTCGGGGGCGAGATCGAATATGCCCTGTCGGACAACGTGAGCCTGGTGCTCAGCCCGCAGGGCGACATCGCGTTCGTCGACGAGAACGATGGGTTCACCGGGTCGACGGCATGGGTGTGGCCGTTCACCGCCGGGGCGAAGTTCCGCTTCTGAGCGGCATGACGCACGCCACGCGGACAGCGTGAGAATCGCGGTCATTGGCTCCGGGATCTCGGGTCTCGGAGCCGCGTGGCTACTGGCCCGCCGGCACGACGTGGAGGTCTTCGAGGCGCGGGATCGCCTCGGAGGCCACACGTTCACCGTGCCGGTCGACCGCCCCGAGGGCCGGATCGGCCTCGACACCGGGTTCATGATCTTCAACCGGGCGACGTATCCGTTGCTCACCCGCCTGTTCGATCGGCTGGGCGTGCCGACCCAACCGACCGACATGTCGTTTTCCGTCCAGTGCGACGCGTGCGGCCTGAACTACGCGGGCCGGGGACTCCGGGGACTGTTCGCCCAGCGCCTGAACGCCGTCCGGCCGCGGTTTCTGGGCATGCTGAACGACATCCGCCGGCTCGCGCAGCGGGCCGAGCGCCTGGAGTCCGACGAGGAGCGGACCCTGGAGACCTTCCTCGACGATGAGTCGTTCGGCCGGGAGTTCCGCGACCACTACCTTGTGCCCATGGCGTCGGCGCTCTGGTCCTCGGGCCCTGACACGGTGCGCCGATTCCCGATTCGAGTCCTGCTGGAGTTCTTCCGACGGCACGGCCTCCTGCGCGTGCGCGACCGGCTCGACTGGCGAACGATCCCCGGCGGCAGCACCACCTACGTCGAGGCGCTGGTCCGCGACTTCTCGGGCCGGATTCACCTCGAGGCTCCGGTGCGCCGGGTCCGACGCAACGGACGGGCGGTGCACGTGGAGGCGGCGGGTCGCGAGCTCTCGTTCGACCACGTCGTCATCGCCACCCACGCCGACCAGGCCCTCCATCTCCTCGCGACGCCGACCGACGCGGAAGGGTCGCTGCTGTCGTCGTGGCGGTATGCCGCGAACGACACGTGGCTGCACTCCGACGAACAGCTGCTCCCGCGACGGCCGGCGACGTGGTCGGCCTGGAACTACCGGGTCGGGAATTGCCGGGCGCCCGAGGAGCGGGTGACGGCGACGTACGGCCTGAACCGGCTCCAGCGCCTCGAGTCGCCGACCCAGTACATGGTCACGCTCAACCCGACCCGGCCGCCGGAGCGCGAGCGCGTGATCGCGCGGATGCGCTATCGTCATCCGATGATGACCCCTGAGGCGACCGCGACGTGGCATGACCTTCCGGAGCTCAACGGGCGGAGCCGCGTCTCGTTCTGCGGGGCCTACTTCGGCTACGGTTTCCACGAGGACGGGCTGCGCTCGGCCGCCGCCGTGGCGGCGGAGCTGGGCGGAGACGAGCCGTGACCGGCGGCTCGGCCCTGTACGTGGGCACGGTCCGCCATCGGCGGCGCGAGCCGAAGGCGCACGAGTTCCGCTACCGGACCTACCAGGTGCTGGTGGACCTGGACGAGACGGAGGAGCTCGCGGGGCGGATTCCATGGCTGGGCCACAACGGAGCCGGCCTGACGAGCTTCCACGACACCGACTACCTCGGGTCGCGGAAGGCGCCGGTGCGGGAGAAGCTGGCCGATTGGCTCGCGTCCCGCGGCGCCGAGCTGGGCGACGACCGGGTGCTGCTGCTGACCAACCTCCGGGTGCTGGGGCACGTCTTCAACCCGGTGAGTTACTATTACTGTCTACGGCCGGACGGGAGCCTGCGCCGGGTGGTCGCGGAGGTGACCAACACGTTCGGCGATACGCTGTGTTACGATCTCGACGAACTCAGGCCGCGGGGCCGCGCCTTCTCGGCGACGGCCCGGAAGCGCCTGCACGTGTCACCATTCATCGGGATGGAGGACATCACCTACGAATGGACACTCACCTCCCCGGACCAACGCCTGACCGTGCACATCGACGAGAGGCGCGGGGACCGGAAGTTCTTCGACGCGACCCTGCAGATGGAGCGGCGGCCGCTGACGTCCGCGTCGCTGGCCCGGGTCCTGCTCCGTCACCCCCTGACGCCACTGCACACGGTGGCCCGCATTCACTGGCAGGCCCTGAAGCTCTGGAGGAAGGGCATTCCGGTGCACCGGCGGCCGCCCCCGCCCGAGAACGGCCTCCAGCAGGCGTGAGCGGATTCGACGCTTTCGCCGCCCGGCTCGTCCTTCGCCGGCTCCGGCGCCTGCGAGCGGGCCGCCTCGAGCTGCGTATGCCCGGCGGCGCCACGCACCGGTTCGGGCCCGGCGGCACACCGGCGGCCGGGCTGCGGGTGCACCGCGGCCGCATGTTCCGGCGCGTACTGCTGGAGGGCGAGCCGGGGGCCGGCGCGTCGTACGCCGACGGCGACTGGGAGGCGGACGATCTCGTCGAGGTGATCCGCCTCGTGATCGGCAACCGCCAGGCGCTGAGCGGAGGCACCGCGCCGGCCCGCTGGTTCGCCAGCCTCCTGCATCGACTGCAGCGGAATACGGTGCGCGGCGCGCGGCGCAACATCGCCCGCCACTACGACCTCGGAAACGAGTTCTTCGAGCAGTTCCTCGATCCGACGATGACCTACTCGTCGGCCGTGTTCGACGGGACCGACGACGACCTCGCCACGGCGCAGACCCGCAAGTACCGGCAGCTCGCCGAGAAGGGACGGATCGGACCGGATGACCACGTGCTCGAGATCGGGTGCGGATGGGGCGGTTTCGCGGAATTCGCCGCTCGCGAGATCGGCTGCCGAGTCACCGGCATCACGATCTCACCCGCCCAGGCGGCCTACGCCACGCGACGCATCGCGGAGGCCGGGCTCGCGGACCGCGTCGAGATCGAGCAGCGGGACTACCGCCGGATCGCGGGCTCGTTCGACCGGATCGTCTCGATCGAGATGCTCGAGGCGGTCGGGCACGCGAACCTGGCGACGTGGTTCGCCGCCTGCGACCGGCTGCTCACCGCGGAAGGCGTGCTCGCCATCCAGGTGATCACGATTCCCGACCAGCGCTACGCCGAGTACCGGCGAGGCTCCGACTTCATCAGGCGCTACATCTTCCCGGGCGGTCACCTGCCCTCCCTCGGGGCGATCCAGCGGGCTCTCGAACGGCACACCAGCCTCGGGATCGAGCACCTGGAGAACATCGCCCCGCATTACGCGGAGACCCTGCGCCGGTGGCGCCGCCGATTCCTCGAGCGACACGAAGCGGTGCGGGCGCTCGGCTTCGACGAGACGTTCATCCGGCGATGGGAGTACTACCTGGCCTACTGCGAGGCGGCCTTCGGCGCCCGCGCGTTGTCCGATCTTCAGCTCATCCTCTCACGGCCCGGAAACGAAGCGCTCGGACGCGGTCCCTGCGCGGGGAGTCCCGCGTGAGCCCGCTCTCGCTGCTGCTCGTCGACTGGCTGCTGATGGCCGCCCTCATGGTGGTCCTGTGGCGCTGGCAGCTGCGCACCGGCGAAGCGGACGGCGTGGACCTGGGGTGGACGGTCGGGCTCGGGCTCGCCGCCGTCGTCTACGCGACGGGCCTCGACCGCGGGCTGCCCGGCCGGCGGCTCCTGGTCGCCACGCTGGCCGTGCTCTGGTCGTCCCGCCTGGCCGCGCACCTCTGGGAGCGCGTGCGTACCCCCGGAGAGGACGGCCGGTACGCCCGCCTGCGAGCGGAATGGGGAGCCGACGCGCCGTGGCGCTTCTTCCGATTCTACCAGATCCAGGCGCTCTCCGTCCCGCTGCTCGCCGGCCAGTTCATGCTCGCGATGCTCCATCCCGCGCCGGCGCTCCGCGCCTGGGACGCGCTCGGCGCGCTGGTCGTGCTGATCAGCGTCGGCGGCGAGGCCCTGGCCGACCGGCAACTCGCGGCCTGGAAACGGGATCCGGCGAACCGCGGCCGGACCTGCCGCCACGGCCTGTGGCGGTACTCGAGGCACCCGAACTACTTCTTCGAGTGGCTGCACTGGCTCGGCTACTCGGTGATCGCGGTCGGCTGGGCCTGGTGGCCGGCCACCCTGGTCGTGCCGGCGATCATGTACGTGCTCGTGCGTTACGTGACCGGGATTCCGCCGACGGAAGCCCAGTCCGTCCGGAGCCGCGGGGAGAACTACCGCCGCTACCAGCGCACCACGAACGCGTTCTTCCCCGGCCCGCCGCGCTCCGACCCGGAGGGCGCGGCGTGAGCCGTGACGCGGTGCGCGGGATCGCCGAGAGCCTCACCGGCTCGGCGGTCGCCCTGGCGGAAGAGGGTCGGCTGCCCGACCCGATGATCTCGGCGGGGATCCGCTGGTTGCTGCGCAGCCGCCTGCGGGCGGAGGCCGCGGCGGACGGCGGAGAGCCGATCCGCCCGCCCGACGACGCGGAGGCGAAGATCGCGGTCGAGACGGTCGCCGCGAACCAGCAGCACTACGAGGTGCCGGCCGCTTTCTTCGAGCTCGTGCTCGGATCGCACCTCAAGTACTCGTGCTGCCAGTGGGACGACGACGTCGCCACGCTCGACGGAGCGGAACGCCGGATGCTCGAGCGGACGACGGAACGCGCCGGGATCGGGCCGGGCCAGGACGTGCTGGATCTCGGGTGCGGCTGGGGCTCGTTCTCCCTCCACGCGGCCGCCGCGTGGCCCGACAGCCGGTTCCTCGCCGTGTCGAACTCGCACGGCCAGGTCGATTTCATCCGCCGCCGGGCGCGGGAGCGCGGGATCGAGAACCTGGAGGCCCGGGTCGCCGACGTGAACGAATTCTCGCCCGAGCGGCGGTTCGACCGGATCGTATCGGTGGAAATGATGGAGCACGTGAGAAACCACCCCGAGCTGTTCGCCCGTATCGCCACGTGGCTTCAGCCGGGGGGGCGCGTGTTCGTGCACGTGTTCTGCCATCGTCGTCACGCGTATCGGTTCGAGGCGCGCGGCAACGGCGACTGGATGGCGCGCCAGTTCTTCACCGGCGGCGTGATGCCTTCCGAGGATACGATCCCCCTCGCGGCCAACCCCCATTTCCGGCTGGAGGAGAGCTGGCGGGTATCGGGCACGCACTACGCGCGCACCGCGGACGCCTGGCTCGCCAACCTCGACGAGCGGCGCGACGTGGCGCGGGCGGCGCTCGCCGGCGGAGGGGAGGCCGACCCGGAGCTCGCGCTCCGTCGCTGGCGCCTGTTCTTCCTCGCCGTGAGGGAGACCTTCGGGTTCGCCGGCGGCGACGAATGGGGCGTAGCGCACTACCGTCTGCGGCCCGGGGGGGAGGCGTGAGCGGAGACGGCCGCGGCGACCGGCCCGTCCGCCTGCGCCTGGGCATCTCCACCTGCCTGCTCGGCAAGAACGTCCGCTACGACGGGGGGCACAAGCGCGACTCGTTCCTCATCGAGACGCTGGGCAGCTACGTGGACTGGGTCCCGGTCTGTCCCGAGGTGGAGATCGGGCTCGGCACCCCGCGGCCCCCGATCCGGCTCGAGCGCGCGACAGCGAATGGGAGCAACACCGTCCGGCTGGTGATGCCCGACACGGGCGACGACCTCACGGCCGCGATGACGGAGTATTCGGAGCGGAAGGTCGAAGCGCTCGAGGCCCGTCGCCTGGCCGGCTACGTCCTCAAGTCGCAGTCACCGAGCTGCGGCATGGAGAGGGTGCGGCTGTACGACGACAACGGGGTGCCGTCGCGGGACGGCGTCGGGCTGTTCGCCGAAGTGCTGAAACGGCGCCTGCCCCAGCTGCCGACCGAGGAGGAGGGACGTCTGAACGACCCGCGCCTGCGCGAGAACTTCATCACCCGGATCTTCGCTCGGGGGCGCTGGCTGGAGCTCGAGGACGCGGGCCTGTCGGCGCACGCCCTCACGAGCTTCCACGCGCGTCACAAGTACCTCCTGATGTCGCGGGATCCGGCCGGCGCGAAGGCGCTCGGACGGCTGCTGGGAGACGCCGGCAATTCCGACGAGAGCCTCGACGCGCTGGCCGCCGCCTACGAGCGCGGATTCCAGGAGTGCCTGCAGCGGCTGCCGAGCCGCGGACGCCACACCAACGTCCTGCAGCACCTGGCCGGCTACGTGTCCGACGAGATCGACGCCGGCGACCGGGCCGAGCTCACCGGGGCGATCCACGGCTACCGGGCGGGCCTCGTCCCGCTCATCGTGCCGGTGACGCTGCTGCGGCACTACGTGCGGCGGCTCGAGGTCGACTACCTGGCCGACCAGGTGTATCTACAGCCCCATCCGCACGAGCTCATGCTGCTCAACCACGTCTAGGCGCCGCTCGCAAGCTCCTCCGCGGTGGGCACGTCGACGCGGAAATGGTGGACCCGGGCCACGTCGAGATCGTCGGTCATCACGGCCCACACGTCCATGTCCCGGATCACCGGCCGGGGATTGAGCTGGAATCCGTCCGGCGCCGTGACCCGGCCGAGGTACTCGCCGCTCGGCTCGAACACGTCGAACGCCACCGGCTCCTCGTAGGGATCCACGGGCCTCTCGAGCCGCTGCTCCTCCGCCCGCAGGTCCGCGTCGCTCATCGTGCGCTCCGACGGGAGGCTCACCTGCACCCAGATCCGGCCCTCTTCGCTGACCAGGAAATCTCGATACGCGGGCTTGGTGTCCGGAATGTCGGGACCGTTCCACCGCCATCCGGGGAAGTTCTCCTCGAAATTCTTCGTGATCTGCTTGCGGCGAATCGCCTTTTCCTCCGGGAGAACCGGAACCGGCTCGTAGTCCCGGGAGATCTCGACGACGGGTGCGTCGGACCGCAGGAGCTCGAAGCTGTAGGTGTCGCTGATGCCGGTGACGAAGTAGCCGAGCGGACTGTACACCGCTTCCTGCTGGGGCGAGAACGGCACGCCGGTCATGCTGCTGCTGTTCTCGGACTCGCCGGACACGCGCGCCTCCTCGTAGCCGAGGTCGGGAACGTCGAGCGTGTCGACCGTCCCGTCGGGGTGGTACCTGGCCAGGCCCCACTGCCACTCGGTCACGCTCGCTCCGAGATTCTTGATCACCGGCGTCAGCACCTCGTTCGAGCGCGTCGCCGTCAACGGACTCGAGGTGCTCATGCTGCCGGCGAGCGGCCAGGACCCCTGGTAGTCGCCGTCCGGGCTGTAGATCGACATGCGACCGTTCCCGGGATCGCGCAGCACGAGGCGTCCGTCGGGCGTGAACGCGAGTCCGCTGTCGGGGCGCTTGTACTCGCCGGGCCCCTCTCCCTCCCGCCCGATGTCGTACACGTAGGTGCCGTCGGGCGCGTACTTCCGGATCACGGGCCCGTGACCGTCGAGAACGTAGATGTTGCCGCCGCCGTCGACGGCCAGGGCGCGCACCTGGCCGAACTGGTACTCGGGCGCCCCGTCGAGCACGCCGATGCTTACGTCGGAGACGAGCCGGGCATCGGACGGCCACACCTGGCCGCTCACCGTGCGCACTTTGATCGTGTCGGCCACCGTGTCGACCACGGCCGTCCACTGGTGGCCGCTCGAGGAAGAGCCCTCGCGACCGCAGGCGGCCAGGACCAGAAGTCCGGCGAACAGACATACGCCGACACGGAACGCGTGCCGAAACGGCGTGGGACGAGGGGACCTGGCTGTGCGCATCTTCCAACCTCTGTCATCGAGTGCAATACCGGGGAAGCTCTCGACGGATTGGACACGCCGACGGCCCGAATAGTTGCAGACGCCCCGAACTGGCCGTCAGCGGTCCCGCTCGACGCACCATTCCTCGCGAAGCTCGCACAGCCGGGCGAGCATCGGCGCATAGGCGTTGACGAGTTCCTCCCGCTCCGCCCGGCCGGCGGGTATCACGATGTATCCGTGCGGACCGGACTCGATCACGAACGGTTGCCCCGGGCCGCCTCCGCCCCCCACCGCCGCGCTCGTGACGTCCGGCGCATAGGCCATGTAGTGGGGATAGACGAACGTCCCGACCGCATCGCTCTCTCCGCCGTCGCGGTAGGCGCGGAGGATCGGCGACAGCATGTAGGCCATCCCCGCCCGCGCGGGTTTCGGATAGTAGCCATCGGCGAAGCGCCGCCGCAGCAGACTCCGCAGTTCGGACGGCGACGCACCCCCGGCGCGGGCCTCGGCCACGTCGAGCAGGACCCGCAGCTGGGCCGGGACGCCCGCGGCGTCGAACGCGATCGGAACCAGCAGGTCGTTCCGCCACGCCTGATACGGCCAGTCGCCGCGCACGAACGCCGGATCGTTGCGCACGACCAGGGCGTGGAAGCCGTTGCTCCCGGGCACCGCCACCTCGAAGCCGCGGCCCGGGCGCAGCACGTACACCGTCGCGCCGGCCCGCAGGTGCTCCGGCAGCGCGCTGCGCGCGAGCTCGATCTCCAGCTCCTCCGGCAGTGGCTCGATTCCCTGGGCGTGCAGCGCGGCGGACCGGCCGCCGACTGCCGAACCCGCCAGTAGCAGCAGGAAGAGTGCGGTGCGCAGGTAGACCGGTTTGCAGCAAGTCATCAGTGCCTCCTCGACTGTTCACGTCGTGGTCCCCTTCCATGGATCAGACGATCGGAGTCGGGCCGGATCGACACGGGCGCCTCCCGGGCCCGGACGGACACCCCGAAAAGCTTGCCCCTCCTGGGTATTTGGCGGATAATTCCGCATGCTGTCCTACCGACGGTTCCTGGCGGAGCTCAAGCGTCGGCGCGTGTTCAGGGTAGCGGCGGTGTACGGCGCGGTCGGGTACGGCGTCCTGCAACTGGCCGACATCCTCGTTCCAGCGCTCGAGTTGCCCGATTCCATGACCCGGGCGATCGCCCTCGTCATCGTCCTCGCATTTCCCATCGCGCTGGTGCTCGCATGGGCGTTCGAGGTCACCCCGGAGGGCGTTCGCCGCACGGAATCCGCCCCCGAAGAAGCCGTGCGCATCTCCGCCGAGCCGCGCAGCCGGCGCTGGCCCATCGGGATCGCCGCCCTGGCGGGCACGGTGCTGCTAGCCTGGGGCGCGTGGTGGACTCTTCGTCCGGCGGACAGCGCCGCGGGAGATGCGGGACCGGTGGACGAGGCCGTGCTCACGGTGCTGCCGTTCGCCGTCGAGGGGAGCCCGGACGTCCACTACCTCGGCGACGGCATCGTCAGCCTGCTGAGCACGAAGCTCGACGGAGCCGGTAACCTGCGCTCGGTCGACAGCCGGTCGGTGCTGCGTCTCGCGTCGCGCGAGGGATACGCGCCCGGCGACCCGGACGGCGCCCGCCGCATCGCCACCTTCTTCGGCTCGGGCCTCTACCTCTCCGGCGACATCGTCGAAGCCGCGGGACGCATGCAGGTCTCGGCGGAGCTGCGGAAGACGAACGGAGACCGGATCGCCGAGGCCAGCGTGGAGCGCTCCGCCGACGAGGTGTTCGACATCGTCGACGAGCTGACCGGCCAGCTGCTGTCGGAGCTTCGCGGAGGCCCCGCCGCTCGGGTCCAGCGCATCGCCGCGGTCACGACCTCGAGCCTCCCGGCGTTGAAGTCGTTCCTCGAGGGAGAAGAGCACTTCCGGGCGGGCCAGTTCACCGAGGGAATGGAGAGCTTTCGCCGGGCCACCGAGGAGGACAGCCTCTTCGCCCTCGCTTACTACCGCCTCAGCCTCGCCGCCGAGTGGAGCTTCGCCGACAAGACGTCCGTCGATGCGGCGGAAACGGCCGCGCGGCTCAGCCACCGGCTTTCGGAGCGCGATCGCCGGATTCTCGAGGCGTACCATCTGCGCCGGCTGGGACAGAACCAGGAGGCGGCGGTTCGTTACCGGTCGATCCTCGGCACCTATCCCGACGAGATGGAGGCGTGGCTCGACCTGTCGGAAATCCTCTTCCACGCGAGCCCGCTGCACGGAGAGCCGTTCACGGCGGCGAAGGAAACGCTGCGGCACGTGATCGAGTTCGACCCGAGTCACTCCACCGCGCTGATCCACCTGGCCCGGATCGCGGCCTACGAGGGGAACGCGGCCGCGGTCGACACGCTGACGGGGAGGTTTCTCGGCCTCAACCCGGAGGCCGGGCGGCATCTCGAGATGTCCGCCGTACGGGCGATAGGCATGCGGGATTCCGCGGCCCTCGCGAGGCTGCGGGAACGCCTGGGAACGGCGGACGAACCGGGGCTCGGCATCGCGGCCTGGAGCGCCGGCGTGTTCGCCGGGGACTTCGAGATTGCGCGCCTGGCGGACGAGTCGCTGGCTCGGCCGGAACGCAGCCCCGAAGCGCGCCGGCTGGGCTACGCGCAGCTGGCCTTCCTGGCGGCGGCCGATGGACGCGAGCAGGACGAGCGCGACGCCATCCGCTCGCTGACCGAGTTGAGCCACGGCACCGGGCTCGAATACGAAGCGATGCTGGCGCTGCTGCCCTTCCGGAGCACGCCCCCTGCAACCCTGCGCCGACTTCGCGACGAGCTGCTTCGGCTCGACCCGATCACGATCGAGACGAGCGACAACCCGAGCGAGCTGTTCACCGTGCACGACGGGCTCCATCCGTTCATCCGCTACTATCTGCTCGGGCTGCTCTCGGCACAGCTCGGGATGGAGGCGGCGGCGCGGTCCTATGCGGACAGCCTGGACGCGCTCCCGGCTCGCGTGACGGACGGCAGCCTTCCCCAGGACCTGGCGCTGGCCGTCCGCGCCGAGCAGCTACGGGCGGCCGGGCAGACGGAGGCCGCCCTGCGGACGCTGGCGTCGCAGTCCCGGCAGACCTGGTACACGCAGACCGCGGCCTCCCCGCTGTTCAGCCGGTCACGTGAGAGGTTCGTGCAGGCCGAGCTGCTGATCGAGCTCGGGCGGTCCGACGAGGCTCGTCGCTGGCTGGAGACGATCGATCAACTCTCGATCTTCGACATCCCGTACCGGGAGCCAGCCAGGGAGCGCCTGGCAGGGCTCCTGGGTCCGGGAATCGAGACCCGGAACGCCCCGGCGGCAGCGGCCGAGGGGGTGGCCACGACGTGAAGCCGTATCAACAGTTGTTCGCGGAGCTCAAGCGCCGTCACGTGTTCAAGGTCGCCTGGCTCTACGGCATCGTCGCGTTCGGAGTGCTCCAGCTCGCGGATATCGCCCTTCCCCGGCTCGGTCTGCCCGACTGGACCGTAACGTTCATGCTGGCGGTCCTGCTCCTCGCGTTCCCGGTGGCGCTGATCCTCGCCTGGGCTTTCGAGATGACGCCGGAGGGCGTGAAGCGGACCGAGCAGGCGTCGGAGGACGAGATCCGTGCCATCGTCGCCGCGCCGGCGTCGAGTCGCTGGCCCGCGGGCTTCCTGGCCCTGGTCGGCGTGGCCGCTCTCGTGGCGAGCACGTGGTGGCTGGCGCGACGCACGGCGCCCGAGGCCCCGACCGCCGCCGACCGAACCGGAACCACGATGCAGCTCGCGCTGGCGAACGCCGAGGCGGACGACCGGCCCTCGATCGCGGTGCTCCCGTTCGTCGACATGAGCCCGCAGAAAGACCAGGCCTACTTCAGCGACGGGATCACCGAGGAGATCCTCAACACGCTGGCCCGCATCGACGAGATCAAGGTCGCGGCGCGAACATCGGCGTTCGCGTTCAAGGACACGCAGATGGACCTGCGGACGATCGGCGACAGCCTCGGCGTCGACTACCTGATGGAAGGCAGCGTCCGCAAGGCCGGGGACGAGCTGCGCATCACGGCGCAGCTCATCGACGCGGCCGACGGCACCCACCGGTGGAGCAACTCGTTCGACCGGACGCTGGACGACGTGTTCGCGATCCAGACCGAGATCGCCGAAGCAATCGCCGGAGCGCTCCGCGTGCCCCTGGGGCTCGACGACCCGTCCCAGCTCGTGAATCCCACCGAGGACCTCGAGGCGTACGACCTCTACCTCACGGCCCGCAGCCGGATGAGGGAACGGGGCCCCGGCGTGGCGGACGCGATCGACTTGTTCGAGGCCGCGATCGCCCGGGACTCCGCCTGGGCGCCGGCCTGGGCCGGCCTGGCCGAGGCGCGCGAGATCATCGTCTGGTACCCGGAGACATGGGACGAAGCGCTGCCCGACGATCGGGAGGCGCGCGACGCCATGTGGCGGCGTGGGTTCGCGGCGCGGCTCGGTCCGGCGGAGCGTGCGGCGCGCCACGCGCTCGAGCTCGACCCGCGCAGCTCCTCGGCCTGGACGGCGCTCGGGAGCGTCCTGCGTGACCGGCGGGAGTGGGCGGCGTCCGAGGAGGCCTACCTGCGCGCCCTCGAGATCGACGGAGACAACCCGGAGGCACTACACCAGTACGCCGAAGTGCTGGAAGCGACCGGCCGCGTGGCCGCCGCGGCGAAGGTCGCCCGGCGCGCGGCCGGCCTGGACCCCGCGCCGATCCGGCGCGGCATGTACGCGTGGGCGCTGATCGTCGACGACCGATCCGACGAGGGTGTTCCGCTGCTCGAGCAGGCCGTCCGGGACGCC
>JASFRN010000078.1:0-12809 GCA_050114915.1 Gemmatimonadales bacterium
GCCGAACCCGAATCCGGAGGCGATCGGCCGGCCGATGGTGCGCATCGTGGCCTCGCCGGACGGTACGCGTATCGGTGACGGGCCGATCCGCGACCTGACCGAGACCGATCCGGAAGGCGGACGCTATGTTCGCTCGATCGCCCGGTCCACGGATCCCGAGCGATATGGAATCAACGTCGCCGATTTCGTGACGTAAACTGCTCGAAGGACGCCGTGCCGGATATCGATCGAACAGCCTTCGAACTCGAGCCTCGCCCCGGGGAAATCCTACGGGGTGATCTGTGGACGCCCGCCTCCTCGCCGGTTCCCACCGACCGGGCGGTGCTCGTGTGCCATGGTTTCAAGGGCTTCAAGGACTGGGGATTCTTCCCCTACGCCTCACGACGGCTGGCGAGCGCGCTCGGCTGCCCGGTCGTGAGCTTCAACTTCACCGGCAGCGGCATCGGGGAGGACCTGCAGAACTTCACCGAGCCGGACGCGTTCGGTCACAACACGTTCAGCAAGGAGCTGGACGACACGGCGGCCGTTCTCTCCGGACTCGAGGGCGGAAGACTCGGCGATGCGGTGTTTCCGCCGATCACGCGGATCGGCGTCCTGGGACACAGCCGCGGCGGCGTGGCCGCGATCCTGTCGGGTGAACGCCCGTCGGTGCGCGCCGTGGTCACCTGGGCCGCGATCGGGGAAGCGGAACGGTACGCGGCCCTGTTCGACGCGGTACCGCCCGGCGAGCCCGTTCCCATCCGAAATGCCCGCACCGGCGACGTCCTGCCCCTCTACCCGGACGTGCTGGAGGACTTGAAGGCGGACCCCGACCGGTTCGACCTTCCGGCCTCCCTGCGGCGCAGCGAGGTCCCGCTGCTCGTCATCCACGGGACGGACGACACTTCCGTGCCCCCGGACGACGGACGACACCTGGCCGGGGCCTCCCCCAATGCGGAACTGGAATTGATCGAGGGCGCGGGCCACACCTTCGAGGTGGGACACCCGTTCGAGGGACCCTCCCCCGAGCTGGACCGGGTGCTGGAGCTCACGACCGCCCACTTTCTCAGGTATCTCTCCGGAAGCTGAAGCGGATGTCGTTGTCCGGATCGCGCTGGCGGCAGGTGAACGCCGTGCGTTCGGCGTCGTAGTACGTCGCGGGCGGCGGGGCGTGTCCGTTAGGTTCCAGAATGCGTCCAATGACCGGAGAACCCATGAGACGACCGCCACTACGCCGAATGCTCCGCCGCCTCGATCGGACCCTGCTGGGCTTCGCGACACTCTCCACCCTGCTGCTCGCGGGGTGCCGATTCGAGACGGTCCCCGACGAGAACGTCGAGTCGTCGGTCGAGACCATGCTCGCTCGAATGGCGGAAGCCTGGAACGCCGGTGACCTCGACGCCGTGATGGCCTTCTACGCCGACGGCAGCACGCCGGCACTCGTGACCCCGGAGGGCCCGGTCTACGGGCGCGCCCAGATCCGGGCCGTCTATGCACCGGCCTTCGAGGGGAGTGCGCACCGGGATCGTATCCGGTTCGAAGACGTCGATGTGCGGACGCTGCCGCCGCTGGTCGGCATCGTCACGGGCCGCCGGGTATCGGTCTCCGGGACCGGGGAACCCGGTGTGGGGTGGTTCACGATCGTCGTGCGCCGGGTCGGCGACGGATGGCGAATCGTGCACGACCACCCGGACTTCATGTATACTCCCGTCTCGAACCGACACGAAGTTCGACCGGCCGCGGCCACGGAGCCGACGGTGGGGCGGAATCAATAGAGGACTGCTGATGGACAACGAGATGACGGACGATCTGCGACAGCGTGAGCTTCCCGAGATCCAGGGGAAGATCCTCGAGAGTCTCAAGGGCGTCATCGACCCGGAGCTGGGACTCAACATCGTCGACCTGGGCCTCGTGTACGACATCGACGTCGACGAGGACAAGGCGACGGTCACGATGACCCTGACGAGCCCGGGCTGCCCGGCGGGCGGGATGATCATGTCGGGCGCCCAGGAGGCCGCGAGCTCCGTCGAAGGCGTCGACGCGGCCGTGGTCAACCTCGTCTGGAAGCCGTTCTGGACCCCGGAACGGATCGACCCCGACGTACGGGCGGCCCTGGGATTCTGACCGGCGGAGCGATCCAAGCGCCGGTCAACCGGACGACGACCGGCGCGTTGATCCTCCGTTGAGAGGTCTCCCCATACTCGACCGCAGCGGAAGGTCGAGGTGGGGTCGATCCCGTCCGACGGGGCGCCGGGCGAAGGCGTCGGCCCGCCTCCCTTCCCTTTCCCCCTGTTCCGCCTAGGTTCTTCTCATGTGGTTTCGTCTGCTTCTCGCGTTTACGCTCGTCCCGATTCTCGAGCTCTGGCTCCTGCTGCGCATCGGCGCCTGGCTGGGCGCCGTCCCGACGCTCGCGCTCGTGATACTGACCGGCGTAGCCGGGGCGTCGCTGGCGCGCCGCGAGGGCATCCACGCCTGGGCCGCGGTGCAAGCCGAGCTCGCGGCGGGGCGTCTGCCCGGGCGGAAACTTCTCGAGGCAGTGCTTGTTCTCATAGCCGGAATCGTGCTCGTCACCCCCGGCGTGATCACCGACACGATCGGGCTGCTGCTACTGGTGCGGCCCCTGCGAGAGGCGCTGACCCGCAGACTGGAAGAGCGATACCGTCGCCGGCTGAACGTTCCGCCGGACGACGGGCCGCCGGGCGGCGGGCCCACGGGTGGACGCATCATCGAAATCTGAGGAGACTCCATGAAAGACGGCCTGAACCCGGAACTCGGCCTGACGATCCTGCGCGTCGTCCTCGGCGTGATCTGGATCGCCCACGGCGTACCGAAGCTCACGGGGGGGATCGAGGGAACCGAGGCCCTGTTCGCTCAGCTCGGCATCCCGGCCCCCGTGCTCGCCGCCTGGTTCGTGGCGCTGCTCGAGTCGCTGGGTGGTCTCCTGTTGCTGATCGGCTGGCTGGTGACCCCGGCCGCACTCCTGCTGTCCGTCGAGATGCTGGTGGGCATCATCATCCTGCACGCACCGAACGGCTTCTACGTCGTCGGCGGCGGGCACGACGGGATCGAATTCAGCCTGCTCCTGATCGCCTCGATGCTGGCGATGATCTTCTGTGGACCCGGTCTCGCGGCGGTAGACAACCGGGGGGTGGCCTGATGCTGGACGGAGCGGCACTCGCGGCGCGGCTGGCGGAGCGGCAGGCCGGCGGCGCCGATCCCGACACGTTGCTCCGCGCCGCCGTCGAGGGCATCGAAAAGTCGTCGGAGCGCTACGATTGGGTGGGGATATACCTGCTGGAAGACGACGCGCTCGAGCTTCACAACTTCCTCGGCGAGGAGACCGAGCACACGCGGATCGCGGTTGGCCACGGCGTGTGCGGCACCGCCGTGGCGGAGGAACGCGACATCAACGTCCCGGATGTCCGTGAGCTCGACAATTACATCGCCTGCAGCCTCCACACGCGTTCCGAGATCGTGGTGCTCATCCGTGACCCCGATACCGGCGAGGTATACGGGCAGCTGGACCTCGACAGCGACCGGGCGGCCGCGTTCACCGACGAGGACGAGCGCGAGCTGCGGCGAGTGGCCGACTGGCTGGGCGGGCTGCTGCAGGGCGCCTGACCGAACTTCGTCGGCCGCTGTTTCCCGGAAGGCAGGAGCAATTCCGATGCACGCATTCTCTTCGATGACCCGGGCGCCGCTCGCGGCGCTCGCCCTCGTCCTCGCGGTGGCCCCGCCGTCCGCGGCCCAGGACTCCGGCGCGGAGCACGCGCACGACCCGTCCCACCAGCCCGCCATGCTCGACGGCACTCGGGCGGTGGCCGCCGAGCTCCCGGCGGGACAGGCGGCGTTCGCCGCGATCGCGGCCGTGGTCGCCGCCCTCGACGCGGACCCGTCGACCGACTGGTCGAAAGTCGACGTGGAGGCGCTGCGCCGGCATCTGATCGACATGGACCGCGTGATGATGGAGTCCCGGGTCGACGTGGAGGAGATCCTCGGCGGGGCGCGCTTTCACGTCAGCGGCGACGGCGAGACGGCGGCGGCGGTCCGGCGCATGACGCTGGCGCATGCCGGGACTCTCGACGCCATGCCCGAGTTCGACGCGTCGGCTTCCGAATCGGCGGGCGGAGCGACCCTCGAGGTGCGAGCGGCCCGCAACGACGCCGCGACGGCGGCCCGGATACGCGGGCTGGGATACGCGGGCCTTCTGACGCTGGGCAGCCACCACGGGCCCCATCACCTGATGATCGCGCGCGGCCAGCATCCGCCCGGTCACTGAGTCGGCGATCGATCCCTCCCCGGACCTCGCCGGGTGAGGAACCGGTATACTCCCGGTACGTTGTTCGAAAGCAGTGAGCTCCACGGCCCGGACGCGGCCGCGGAGGGACCATGGAGGACACAGATGCGCAAGCTCGGATTGCTGTTCGTCGTGCTCGTATTCGGCCTGATCGACGCGGGTCACGCCGCCGCGCAGGAGATGGGCGCGACCGTCGACCTGAAGGGCTGCCTCGCCAGCGAGAGCGAAGGCGGAGAAACGGAGTACCTGCTGGAGCATGTCGCCGGCACGGAGGCGGAGGAGATCGAGCTCACGGCGGCCGAGGGCGTGAACCTGGCGCCGCACGTCGGCCATACCGTCGAGGTCCGGGGCACGGTCGTGGGAGACGACGAAGAGGGAGCGGAGGACGACGACGGGACCGAGATGGAGGAGGGGGCCGGCGAGGCCGAAGGAATGGACGAGGACGGCGATCTCCACGTCATGGTCACGAAGCTCACGCACCTGGCGGCTTCCTGCGCTGACGACTGATCCCGCCCGATCCGCCGAGGAGAACGCGATGGAGCGGCTGTCCATCGTACTCCCCGCCTTCAACGAGGCGGAGAACATCGCGCCGCTGGCCGCCGAGCTCGCGGAGGTGGAGGTCGAGCTCCGGCCGCGGTGGGAGGTCGAGTGCATCTTCGTCGACGACGGATCGACGGACGGCACCCGGGCCGCGATCGAGCGCGCCGCCCGCGAACATCCCGATCTCGGGATCCGGCTCATCGCCCTGGATCGAAACTGGGGCCTGACGGCCGCGATGGACGCGGGCTTCCGGGTGGCACGCGGCGACGTGGTCGCCACGCTGGACACCGACCTGCAGAACGACCCGGCCGACCTTCCGAAACTCCTCGGGCGTCTCGACGAGGCCGACGTGGTCGTCGGCATCCGGGTCGCACGACGCGATACGTTCATCAAGCGCATCAGCTCGCGCATCGCCAACTGGATCCGCAATCGGGTGACGCGTGACGACATCGTGGACACCGGCTGCTCGTTGAAGGTGTATCGCAGGGAGTACCTCGAGCGCCTGAAGCTGTTCAAGGGATTGCACCGCTTTCTCCCCACGCTTCTCCGGATGGAGGGCGCCCGGGTGCTGCAGGTGCCCGTCGGGCATCGGCCCCGCATGCACGGGAAAGCGAAATACCACCTTTACAATCGCCTCGCCGGGCCGCTGCTCGACCTGCTGGCGGTGAGGTGGATGCAGAAACGGCATCTCGGATACGATTGGGAGGAGATTTCCTGATATGCACCCGTGGATCTTTCTCGGCTTCTTCGCCCAGGGTCTGTTTTCGGCCCGGTTCCTGGTTCAGTGGATCGCGAGCGAGCGGCGACGAAAGAGCGTCGTTCCGACGGCGTTCTGGTATCTTTCCCTGGCGGGGAGCGCGCTGCTGCTCGCGTACGCCGTCCACCGGCGCGACCCGGTATTCATCATCGGACAGTCGTTCGGAAGCGTCGTCTACCTGCGGAACCTGATGCTGCTCCAGGCCCATCGAGGTGACGACAAACCGGCGTGACGCGGGCGCCTTCGCCCTCGCCGCCGCCGCCTTCTGCACGGGACTGGGCGCCTACGGACTCGTAGAGACCAGTGACGCACGTTACGCGGAGATCGCGCGCGAGATGGCGGCGTCCGGCGATTGGATCTATCCCCGCCTCCTGGGCATCCTCCACTTCGACAAGCCCCCGCTGATCTACTGGCTCTCCGGACTCGGATACTCCGCCTTCGGATTCGACGAGTGGGGGGCTCGGGCCTGCCTGGCCGTCCTCGCCCTGCTCTTGTGCGCTCGGCTCTGGTCCTTCGCCCGGACTCACCTGGGCGACCGGACGGCGCCATGGACGGTCGCGCTGCTGGCCGGCACGCCGGCCATCGTGGGCGCGAGCCGCATGCTGACCACCGACCTGTTGCTCTGCGTATGCCTCACGTTCGCGCTCACGGGCTGGTACGACGTGTGGAGCGGACGGGGCGGCCTCGGCGCCCGGCTGTCGCTCTACGCGGGGGCCGGGCTCGCCTTCCTCGCCAAGGGACCGGTGGGCTGGCTGGTGCTGGCGTTGATCGTCGGGCCCTTCGCGATGCGCCGGCGCGGCGCGCACCCGCGGCCGAAGCGCTCCTGGGGCGCGGCATGGGGACTGCCGATGTTGCTGTTGATCGCCGCCCCCTGGTACCTCGCCGTGATCTCCGGCACACCCGGACTGTTCTCCTACTTCACCGGACAACAGCTGGCCAGCCGCCTGCACGAGGGCGGCCTGGGACACCCCCATCCCTGGTATTACTACGCCGGCGTATTTCCCCTTCTCGGGCTGCCGTGGCTTCTGCTGGCACCTGCCGGATGGAAGGACGTGCGCTCGGAGAACGCGCCGCTGGCGAGCTTCCTGCTCTGGTGGATGCTCCTCCCGCCGCTGTTCTTCTCACTGCCGTCCACGAAGCTGCCGCTCTACGTGCTGCCGGCCTTCCCGGGGCTCGCCCTGCTGGCCGGGCACGCCGTCGCGGCGGGCCGTGGCCGCCGCGAGCTACGACTGGCCGCGGCGCTCCTCGTGATCGTGGGGATCGGACTGGGGGCGCTGGCGGTCGTCGGGCCATCGCTCCCGGGCGGCGACCTGGTGGACGTGCCGGCGGCCAGGCTCCTCGGCATCCTGCTGCCACCCGGCCTGCTGCTGGTGGCGGCCGGCGGCCTGGCGGTCTTCCGGTCACGCGGCCGGGACGGCGCCGCGAGCGTCCGAAGAGCGGCGGTGCCGGTCGCGGTGGGGATGGCGCTGCTCGCTCCCCTGGTGTTGCTGCACGGCGACGCACTGCCGCTCAAGACGACCCGGCCCGTGGGTCGGGTGGCCGCGGCGCTGATCCGGGTGCGGCCGGGCGCGGAGCTGGTGGAGTATCGAGACCTCGCGGCGGGCCTGCCGCTCTACACCGGGCGGCTGCCCCTGCTCGCCGGCATCGAAGCCGATACCCGATTCGAGCCGCCCTCCGGCCCGGCGCGGACGATGGAGCGTGGGCAGTTCCTCCGGGACCTGTGGGCGGGACCGGACCCCGTATTCGTCGTCACCCGACCGCGTCATGCCGCGGATCTACCGGGGGCGCGGGAGGTGGCACGCGGCGGAGGCTACGTGCTCGTTTCGAACCGCTGACTTCGCCGCACGGCCGCGAACAGGGGTCCGATCGCCAGCGCCTGCGCGCCGATCGCAACCAGCACGAGACCGACGAGGGTCCTGTCGTAGAGAAATCCGAGCAGGGCGCTCCCCGCGAACCACGCCAGGCCGTACACGGCGTTGTACGTGCCGTAGGCCGAGCCGCGGCGCTCCGGTGTGGACATCCGCGCCACCGCGGCGCGACCGACCGACTGATGGGCACCCATCCCGATTCCCCACAGACCCATTCCGGCGTAGGCGAGGCCGCGTCCTCCGAGGAATACGAGGGGCGCCGCCGGCAGGCCCACGAGCACGATCGGCACGAGCACGACGAGGCCGCGGCGATCGAACCAGCGCCCGAACGCCAGCGCCGCACCGATAGAGGTCAGCATCGCGAACGCGTACGTGAGGGGGATCTCCCGGGGAGAGAGCACGGCAGCGTGCTGGAACCGGTAGGCGATAAGCGGAAAGTCGGCGAAGCCGAGGGCCAGCAGCGCCGTGGCCGCCAGGTAGAGCCCGAAGCTCCCCCCTAAGCCTGTGGTGGGTCCTGCCGGGGTCGCCCGGACCGCGTGCCGCGGAGGGCGAGCGAACCGGCGCGCCAGCGCCAGCGCGGCGAGCGAGGCGGCTGCCGGGAGGGCGAGCCAGGCGAAGGCGTGCCGGTAACCCGCCGCCGATCCGACGAGCAGCGCCAGGAGCAACGGCCCCGTCACGCCCCCGACGCCGTCGAGCGCCTCGTGGAGTCCGAACCCCCAGCCCGTGCCGACCTCTTCCGCCGCGTCGGCGAGGAGCACGTCGCGAGCCGGGGTCCGGATCCCCTTCCCCAGTCGCTCGGCCAGCAGGAGTCCCGCGGCGGGCACCCACGCCTGGGCGAGGGAGAGCAATGGGACCGTTACCAGGTTGACGAAGTAGCCGACGCCGGTGATCGCCCAGTAGCGCCGCGTCGCGTCGCTGACGCGGCCTGCCAGAAAGCGGACGAGGTAGCCGAGCAGCTCGCCGCCCCCGGCGATCAGCCCGACGGCCGTGCCCGAAGCGCCGAGCACGGCCAGGTAGGGACCGGCGAGGCTGCGGGCTCCCTCGTAGGTCATGTCGGCGAACAGGCTGACGATGCCGAGCAGGATGATGGTCCGCCGCGCGGCGGCCGCTCCACCGCTTCCCGGCGCGACTGCCCCCGAGCCGGGCCGGCCATCGGCGTTCAGGGGGCCCGCTTCCCTTCCATGTCGACGTCCGCGAGGGCCCGGAGACGCCGCAGCCGCTCCGCCAGGTCCTCGACCAGCGGGCCGATCCGGTCCGCCGTGCGCTGGTCCAAATCGCCGAACCGGCGCAGCGCGGAGGGCCGCGCGTCGAGCACGTGGGACCACCAGGTGGCCGACCACGCTCCGAGTCGACGATGCGGATCGGGTGGGCCGACGCGCTCCGCGACGCCCAGCTCGCGGGCGACCCGCGCGGCCGTGCGCCGCAGCTCCGCGAGCTCGTCGCGCACGGGTCGTCCCGCGCCGCCCGGCACTTCCGCGGTCCAGCGCTCCTGCTGCTCGCGCGCCTCCTCGACCAGCCGCCCCAGGAGGACCCGCAGGTGCCGGCGCTGCGCGTCGGTCAGCTCGACCGGCTCGGACATCGGACCGCAGCCCTACCCGGCCACGACGGCGCCGACGGTGTAGCCGGCACCTTCCACCGCCCGGACGAGGGCGGCATCCTCTATGCGCTCGTCCGCCATGATCCCGGCGCTCCCCGCAGCCAGGTCGACGTTCGCCTCCCGCACACCGGCGACGCCGGTCAACGCCTCGCGCACCGCGGTGGCGCAGCCTTCGCACTTCATGCCCTCGATTTCCAGCTTCACGTTCCTCATCGCCATCATCCTCTCCATCACGGGATCTTCGTCGCGTCGTTGAGTCGTCCAAGCGCCCACGCCGCGTGCTCGCGAACGAGCTCGGACTCGTCGGCGAGGCAGCGGCGCAGCACGTCGGCCGCGCCCGGGTCCCCAGTGTTCCCGAGTCCGACGCACAGGTTGCGGAGCATCGCGTCGCGGCCGGGGCGCGCCAGCGGCGTACCCCGGTACGTCCCGCGATATTCCTCGGCGTCCATCGCGAGCAGGCGCTCGGCCCACGCCCGCAGGGCGGGGATCTCGGTCGGCCGCCCCTCGATGAGCGCCCCCGGGTCGCCGGGCGCCGGATCGGCGTTCCAGGGGCACACCTCCTGGCAGATGTCGCACCCGAACACCCGGGTCCCGATCGCGGGGCGCAGCTCAGGCGGGATCGTGCCCTTCAACTCGATCGTCAGATACGATATGCAGCGACGGGCGTCGATCGCACGATGCTCGAGGATCGCGTCCGTCGGACAGGCGTCTATGCAGCGCCTGCACGTGCCGCAACGGTCGGCCGTGAACGGGTCGTCCGGCGCGATCTGCAGCGTCGTGAGCAGCTCTCCGAGCAGCAGCCACGACCCGAGACCGGGGTCGATCAGCATCGTGTTCTTCCCGATCCACCCCAGCCCGGCGCGCTGCGCATGGTCCCGTTCCAGCACGGGCCCGTAGTCGACATAGCGCTTCACGGCGATCCCGGGGTCGATGGCGTGCAACTCGTCCGCCAGCGCGTCGAGCTTCTCCTCGAACCAGTCGTGGTAGTCGCGGCCCCGGGCGTAACGGGCGACGACGGGCCGGCTTCCGCCGGACGTCTCGTCGCGGACCCGGTCGGGTGCGTACGACAGCGCCGCGACGACGATCGTCCGGCACCCGGGAAGCGCCTCCGCCGGATCGAGTCGGCGGCGAACCGCGTCGGGGCGCGCCATCCACGCCATCTCGCCGTGATGCCCGTCCGCCAGCCAGGCGAGGTAGGCTCGGGTGTGGGCCGGCGGCGCCGCGGGGGCGAATCCGACCCGCGCGAACCCCAGATCGAGCGCGGCGCGGCGCAGCCGCTCGCGCGGGGCGCCGCGCAACGTTCCGGGCCGGGCGGGGTCAGGGGTCACGTTCCCGTCAGTCGAAGCTGAACGCGCTCGGACAGAGATCCGTGAGAAAGCACTCGTCGCACTTCGGCGAACGGGCGTCGCAGATCGCGCGGCCGTGCAGAATGAGCCGCCAGGGAAAGGGCTGCCATTGTTCCTTGGGCAGCACGTTCATGAGGTCGCGCTCGATCTTCACGGCGCTCGTCTCGGCGGTGAGGCCGAGGCGCCGAGAGACTCTCTTGACGTGGGTGTCGACGACGATCCCCTCGACCTTCCCGAACCCGTTCGTCAGGACGACGTTCGCCGTCTTGCGGGCCACGCCGGGCAGCTCGAGGAGCTCGTCCATCGTGTCGGGCACTTCGCCGCCGAACTTCTCGACCAGCGTCTGTCCCATTCCCTGGATGTTCTTCGCCTTGTTCCGATAGAACCCGGTCGAATGGATGAGCTCCTCGAGCTCTTCGCGATCCGCCTCGGCGTAGTCCCTGGCCGTCGGGTACTTCTCGAACAGCGCGGGCGTGGTCATGTTCACCCGCTCGTCGGTGCACTGCGCGGAGAGGATGGTCGCGACCACGAGCTGCAGCGGCGTCTCCCAGTCGAGGCTGATCTCGAGCTCCGGGTAGGCTTCGGCCAGGAGGGGGGCGATCTTCGCGGCCCGCTCCTTCCGCCTCTCCAGCGACTCCACCTTCGGCTTCCGCTTCTTCTTCTTAGCCATCCAGGGTCTCCCACCGTTCGATCCATCGATCCACGTCGGACATCGTGAGCACGCCCAGCGTTCCGTCGGGCGCCCCCACCAGCGCCGGGCGCTGCCGGTCCCGGCTCAGCGCCGCCGCCGCCGCGGCCAGCGGGTGATCGGCCCGGAAACGCGGCAACTCGGACAGCGGCGTCATGATCTCGAACACGGGCTTCTCGATCCTCTCGTGCTCGGGCACGGCGGCCGCGGCCGCGAGCGTGACGGCCCCGACGGGCCGCCCGCCGCTCACGACGAGTCGCGCGTCGCCCGGGCGGGCGAGCAGCGACTCGCGGATCAGCGCCTCGACCGACGCGGCCGCGGAGACCGGCTCCTGCCCGCCCGCCAGCACGGCGGATACCGGATAGCCGGAAAGCGACTCGCGCACGCCGTGCATCCGGCGCCGCTGCACCGCCGAGGCGGCTGCGCCGGCCAGGAACCAGCCGAGAAAGGCGGCCCAGGCGCCGGCCAACCGGGCGCCCATGACCAGGAACATCCAGGCGCCCCAGGCGATCAGCAGCCAGCCGAACAACCGGCCGACACCCGCCGCCCAGCGCGTTGCCCGCGTGAGGTTCCCGGTGAGCTGCCAGAGCACGGACCGCAGGACGCGCCCGCCGTCCAGCGGAAACGCCGGCACCATATTGAAGATGGCGAGGATCAGGTTCAGCCGAGCGAGCGTCGTGGCGAGCAGCGCGGCACCGTCGGCGCCCGCGGCGATCGCACCGCGGCCCAGGCCCCAGAACAATCCCGCCATCGCAAGGCTGGTCAACGGTCCGACGATCGTGAGCACGAACTCGTCGATCGGACGCTTCGCCTCCATCCGCATCTCCGCCACGCCGCCGAAGATGAACAGCGTGATCCGCTCCACCGGGATTCCGCGGCGCCTGGCGGTGACCGCGTGCGCCAACTCGTGCACCAGCACCGAGAAGAACAGCAGCAACGCCGCGGCGAAGCCGAGGCCCCAGTAGACGGTCGCAGGGAAACCCGGAGCGCGCAGCGGGAAGTCGAAGGTTGCGAACGTCCAGGTCAGGAGCAGCAGAACCACGAACCAGGACCAGTCGAGCCGCAGACGAATCCCGAAGATGCGCGCGACGTCGAGACCGCCGAACCTCACTCCGTCCCCCCGCGGGACAGGGCCCCATACGACCCGGCGAAGTGGATCAGGGGATCGTTGGCGGCCTCGGGGTTCACCGATACGCGGATCACCCGACCGACGAACAGCGTGTGATCGCCGGCGGGGACCGCCTGCTCGAGCGTGCACTCGCAGACGGCGAGGGCTTCGGGAATCACGGGACACCCGGTCGTCCCGGTCTCCCAATCGAGCCCTTCGAACTTCGCGTCGGCCGGCCCGGCGAAGCGACGAGCCAGCTGCTCTTCGCCGAGACCCAGGAAATGGAGCGCGAACGCCCCCGTCGTTTCGATCGCGGCGTGCGTCGTCGAGGTCTGCGACAGGCTCGCGAGCACGAGGGGCGGATGCAGAGACACGGAGCACACCGCCGTGGCCGTGAGGCCTCTCGGGGTGCCCTCGTCGTCCATGGCGGTCACGATCGACACGCCCGCCGCGAGACGGCTCATGGCGACCCGGAATTCGAGGGATCCCACCGAGGGCCGGTCTTCGAATTCGGTCATCGGTCGGCGGCGGGTTGCAGAATCCACAGCCCGGAGTCGCGGTCGGTGACGAACAACCGGCCCTCATAGGGCTGCGCCGCCAGGCTCATCGCGGCGCCAGCGCCGTCGTCC
>JASFRN010000079.1:0-12793 GCA_050114915.1 Gemmatimonadales bacterium
CGCCGATCAGGCGCACATGACCCGAGAGTTCTCCCGCCGTCTCGGCCTCACCCCCCTCGCCTACCGCCGGCTCCTGCCGGGAGCCGCTTCGGCCTGACCCGGGTCGCTCCGCTCTCGTGAAACCAATCGGCGGCTCGTCACGTCCTATAATTAGAGCAGTGTTCTATTTCATCACGGGAGGCGAGACGGATGGCCGCGATCGATCCGAACAAGCGTCGTGTCACGCCGCCGCGGCAGGAGCGCAGCCGGGCGACGTTCGAACGCATCCTCGACGCCCTCGAGGAGCTGCTGCGCACGCGGCGGTTCGAAGACATCACGGTGCGCGAGCTGGTCGAGCGTTCCGGGACGTCGACGGGCTCGTTCTACGCCCGTTTCCCGACACGGGAGACGTTGCTGCCGGCGCTCTACGATCGCTACGACGCGGACGTACACCGCCGCGCTCGCGCGACCGAGCTCGAGTCCGTCGAGGAGGAGACCCTCGAGGCGCTCGTCGCCGCCATGATGCGACGGATCGTCGACCGCATGTTCGATCGGCGCTGGTTGACCCGGGCCGTGGCGCTCCATGCTCGACTCCACCCGGAGATGATTCCCGCCGAGCAGCGCAGGCGGCGCCTCGCGCTTCATGCGAGGTGGCGGAACGAGTTGCTCCGCCATCGCGAACTCATCTCGCATCCCGACCCCGAGTCGGCCGTCGCGTTCGGCCTGTTCATGACCGTCACGGCGTTGCGTGAGAAGATCGTGTTCGCCGATGCCCCGCATGCGTCGTCCTTCGAACTGACGCGCGCGCAGCTCGCCGAAGAGGCGACACGGGCGCTGCTCGCTTACCTGGGGGTCGATTCCACGGCTCCTTCCAATCCAGGGACCAGAAGGGATGAAGAAGCATGACGCCAATCGACGCACTGCGGTTCATCGCCGTGTCCGGGCTGCTCACCATCGCCTATGCTCAGCCGATGGCCGCCCAGGACCGCTTCACCGTGCATGGCGTCGGCTCCGTGGAGGAGCTGAATGCGCCCGGGGATCTCTACGTGCAGACGCGGAAGATCACGTCGGAGGACGGTACTGAGATCACGGCCGACTTCGGCCGGCTGGTCGTTCCCGAGAACCGCGCGAAGCCGAGCTCGGATCCGATCCAGATCGCGTTCGCTCGCCTCCGTGGTCCCGCCGACGCGGTCCGTCCCCCGGTCATCTACCTGGCGGGCGGGCCGGGCGGCTCATCCACCTGGGAGACCGAGGTGCCGGAGTGGCTGCAGCGCTGGGTGCCGTTGTTGGACGACGGTGACGTCATCCTGCTCGACCAGCGCGGTACCGGCGATAGCTCACCGCGCCTGCGCTGGCGCCGGCCGGGCTTGCCGCGGTTCGAGGCGTTCGCCAGCAAAGCGGCGATGGACGATCTCGCGATCGAGATGGCTACCCGCGCCCGGGAGGACCTCGAGGCCAGGGGGCGCGACCTGGCCGGCTATACGTCGGTCGAGAGCGCCCGCGACATCGACGCTCTGCGCGAGGCGCTGGAGCTCGAGAAGATCGACCTCATCGGGTTCAGCTACGGTACGCACCTGGGAATCGCCTACGCTCGCGCCTTCGGAGACCACGTCGAATCGATGGTGCTCGCGGGCGTGGAGGGGCCCGACCAGACCCTCAAGCTACCGCTCTACATGGACACGGGGTTCCGCCGGCTCTCGACCCTCGTGCGGAACGATCCGGAGTTGGGACCGCGGATTCCCGACCTGGTGGCCCTGCTGAAGCGCGTGCAGGCTCGTCTCGAGAGACAGCCGATGGTCGTGACGCTGACCGATCCGGAGACGGGGAATCACTACGACACGCCGGTGGGACGCCATTTCCTCGATTACATCATCCGCCGCGATCTCGGCGATGCGAGCGACCTGCCGGTATTTCCGCGGCTGCTGTACAGCATCGACCAGGGCGACCCGCGGGTATTGACCTGGTTCGTGCAGAAGCGGGCGGGCGTGCTGCTGGTGGTCGACGGGATGTCGGCGGTAATGGACATCGCCTCGGGCGCCACCCCCGAGCGACGCCGCCTGATCGCCGCGCAGGCCAGCCGGAGCATGTTCCGCGACGCGGCGAACTTCCCGATGCCGCTGTGGGACGACGCCTGGGAAGCTCCCGACCTGGGCGACGACTTCCGGTCTCCGCTCGTCAGCGACGTCCACACGCTCCTGCTCAGCGGTACGCTCGACTGGAACACCCCGCCGTTCCAGGCCGAGCAGCTGCGCTGGGGGATGACAGACGCGACGCATCTCGTCGTACGGAACGCCGGTCACGAGCAGATCCTCGCGCACCCGACCATCTGGACGGCCGTGCGGGACTTCCTGCGGGGCGAAGACGTGAGCGACGTGGATGCGGCATGGCCGGCGATCGAGTGGGTGCCGCTCGAGGGACACGATCCGGAGCGCACACACCCCTCGGTGCCGGAGGACTGACCGCCGACCGTGTGTGGTGCGGGCGCATCAGGGAGCGCCCGCACCCGCCTGGCATCCAGGCCGGTCGTGAGGACCGGTATCGGCAAACGTGGCGGACTTCCGGGCCGAAATCCGGGTCTGAAGTGGGAAGATCGGGAGGGTCCGGGGTCGGCATGCATCCTGCCCTCTACCTCGGCAACGCAAGCGCGATGACCGGCATGAAGCCAGATCCAAGGGAGCCACAGCGATGCATCACGTGTCCAGACTGATGACCGACGAAGCGGGGCAGGATCTTCCCGAGTACGCAATGCTCGTGGGCCTGGTCGCCCTGAGTGTGGTCGTGGCCGTCCTTCTGCTCGGTGACAGCATCTCCACGACGTTCAACGATATCGGTTCGTCGATGAGCAGCGCGGGCGTCGGTAGCTGACGCCAGGACGTCCGGTCCGGCGGCGGGGACCTTCCCGACTCTTGCCATCACCGCCGGGCCGGTAAAAATTCCCGGTTTCCTCTGACATCCGGAGCGCCGCGCTCCGCCGATCTTCCCGTCGATACATCCCATAAACAGTTGTAGCAAGTGATGTTACACGTCTCCATCGAGGGGCGCGGAACGGTCGTTGCGCCTTCAGTTCAACGAGACACACCTGATGATCGCGCGGTGCGACCGCGCCGCGAAAGATCACCCGAAATCAACGAGCACCACTCGAACAGGAGGCTCGATCGATGAAGAAAATCGCCAGACATCTCCGTTTTCTAGCCCTCGGCGCCGCCGTGTTTCTTCTCGGAGCGTGTGAAGTACAGAAGGTCGACGAAGGAGAAGCACCCGAAGTCCAGGTCAAAGAAGGGGAAGCCCCGGAGTACGAAGTCGAGACCCCGGAGGTCGACGTGAAGTCGGACACGGATACCGTCGTCGTGGAGACGCCCTCCGTCGAGGTCGAATGATCCGAAACGCTTCGACGCCCGTGAACGCAACTGCCATACGCAACCTCAGATGGAGAGATCATCCATGTTAGGAATCGCGATTACCCTGTTACTCGTCGCCCTGCTCGCCGCGGTATTGGGCTTCGGCGGAATTGCCGGGACCGCGGCCGGCTTCGCGAAGATCGCGTTCTTCGTGTTCCTCGTGCTCGCCGTGATCTCGTTCTTCGCGCGAGGCGCCCGGACGCCCTGAAGGCGCGGACCCGGAAACCCCCGAGCGCCGGTCGCCGGTCCTGTGCCGGCTGGCCGGCGCTCGGCGTTTGGGCCTATTTTGGGCGATGCGGCCAGGTGGCCGCGATTTTGGCCCCATACGACGTGAGAGCACAGGAGGATCGGACGATGAAATCCAAAGTCCGCAGCAGCAGGAATGCCGCACCGCTCGCCGCGAAGCTACTCGCGGCCGGACTTGCCGTCGCGCTGGCGGCGCCGGCGCCGGCCGCCGCGCAGGGGTCGGCCGAGAAGGTGATGAAGAAGCTGGCCGACATGAACATCGACTTCATGGGCATGGTCGTGGACATCCCGGACCGCCAGAACCTGGGGGTGCGCCAGGTCGCTTCGGGTGCGGACCGAAATCGCGGCGCCGACCCGACGCGGGGCGGCACGGTCGTCTACTTGTGGGACGAGCGTCCGACGCCCGACGACAAGTCGGCCCCGGAGCATCTGCTGACGATCCACCACCTGCAGGCGGCCGGTATTCCCGCCGGTCCCGGGAGGGAGATCGACTTCCAGGAGGGCATGGCGGGCGCCAACCGCTACCGCATGGGCGGGGCCATCACGAACATCGACATCCGTGGCAGCGACCGGTACGAGGTCCGCGTCACCGTGGACTGGAAGCTGTACGACACCAAGTCTTCGAAGGTCATCTGGGAAGGGTCCTCCAGCGACATGGCGCGCGGAGCCGTGCTCGGCGAGCGTGGCGAGCAGCCCAACGTCCTGATGGACGCGACGATCGGCGCCCTGGACAAGGTGCTCGACAAAGAGGTCAAGAAGGCCCTCTAGCGGGCCTTCGAGCCGGCGGCCGAACAACCTTCGCAGCGCTGCAGGCATCGTAGTTGCAAGGAAACTCACTCGACAGGTGGATTACCGAGTGTCCATTTTGCCAAGGAGTATCCAGATGCGAATACGATCGATGATTCTGGCCGCCGCGCTGCTGGTGGCCGCGATTCCCGGGACGGCATGGGGCCAGGTCAGCCTCGGCCCCGAGCTCAGCTACGGCGGCGACACCGACGTCGGCGTCGGCGGCCGGGTGCTCGCCAACGTGAGCGCCCTCGAACACTGGGATTTCGTCGGCAGCTTCGACGTATGGTTCCCCGGAGACGGGCCGAACAACGATGTCAGCGCCTGGGAAGCCAACGGCGGTCTCGCCTACAATTTCCTGATCGAAGATACGAACGTGTTTCCCTACGCGGGCGCCGGCCTGAACGTGTTTCACGTCTCGGTCGATAACCTGGACACGCCCGGGAACGGTTTCGACGATACGGACCTCGGTCTGAATCTGTTCGGCGGGATCAAGTTCCCCGCCTCGTCGGTGACGCCGTTCGCCGAGGTGCGCGCGGTGCTCGAAGGCGCCGACCAGGTCGTGATCACGGGCGGTATTCTGTTCTGATCCGGCTCGACGTTTCGAGATGGACGGGGCGGCGTCCGGTTGAGGCCGGGCGCCGTTTTCGTTTACCATACTCCCCGCGGTGGCATTGTCCGCACTCCCGCTGATATTCTCCCCGTAGACCGACCGACGATTTCACCTTCACCGCATTCCGGCGCGCCACGGACCGATGATCGATACCGCCAGCTCCCATCCATCCACCGCCCGCACCCGTGACGGGGAGCGGCGCGGCTTCATCGTCCCGATCGGCGGCGCCGAGGAAAAGGTGCGCGACCGGGCGATCCTCACGCGCTTCGTCGAGCTGTGCGGCGGCGAGAAGGCGAGGATCGCGATCATCCCCGCGGCGTCCGAGCTGGCCGACACGGGGCCGCGATACGAGGCGCTGTTCGAAGAGATCGGCGTCGCCTACGTCCGTAACTTCCCGTTCAAGAGCCGGGCCGACTGCGAGAGCGAGGACTGTCTCGACGACCTGCGGCGTTCGACGGGCGTCTTCCTCACCGGCGGCAACCAGCTGCGGCTGGCGACGATTCTCGGCGGTACGAAAGTCGGCCACGTGCTGCGGGAAGTCAGCGGGCAGGGCACGCACATCGCGGGCACGTCGGCCGGCGCCGCGTTCCTGTCGGAGCACATGATCGCATTCGGAGCCGAAGGCCCGTCGCCCCGGGCCAACATGGTCACCCTCGCTCCCGGGCTGGGACTGACCAACCGCGTGATCGTCGACCAGCATTTCCGCGAACGGGACCGGATCGGCCGACTGATGACGGCGGTCGGTTACAACCCGTTCGCGCTGGGACTCGGACTCGACGAGGACACGGCGGCGTTCATCGGACCCGACGACGTGTTCGAGGTCGCTGGCAGCGGCTCGGTCAGCGTGCTCGACCCGTCGGACCTCACCTACTCGTCGATGGACTCGGCCCACCAGTCCGAACCCGTCTGCCTCGTGGGATTGCGGCTCCACGTGCTCACCGAGGGCTGGCGGTTCGACATGCACCTGCGCGAAGCGATCGAGCCGATCGCCCAGCCCGTCGCCGCGGGTTGACCGGCCGATGAAGCTACTCGACCGCTCGGTCTACCTCGGGCCCAACGTCTACGCCCGGTTCCCGGTCATCCGCCTCCGGATGGACATCGGAGACCTCGAGGACTGGCCGAGCATGCGCCTGGGCCGCGGCTTCGTGGACGACCTGCTCGAGGCGCTCCCCGGCCTGCGCGAGCACGGATGCTCCTACGGCGAGCCCGGCGGCTTCGTGCGGCGGCTCACAGAGGACGAGGGGACCTGGGCCGGCCACATCCTCGAGCACTTGGCGATCGAGCTGCAGGCGAGCACCGGCGAGGACATCACGTTCGGCAAGACCCGGCATGCGGGTGAGCCGGGCGTGTACGACATCGTCTACGAGTACGAGGCCGAGCGCGTCGGCATCGAGGCGGGGCGCCTCGCGATCCAGCTCTTCCAGTCGCTGCTGCCCGAGGAGCTGCGCACACCGGGGCTCCTGTCGTCCGATTTCGACTTCCAGGCCGAGTACGAGGAGTTCATCCGCTTCGCGCACCGCACGGCGTTCGGGCCGAGCACCGCCTCGCTCGTGAAGGCGGCCGAGGAGCGTGACATCCCGTGGCTGCGCCTCAACGAGTACAGCCTCGTGCAGATGGGCCACGGCAAGTACCAGCAGCGCATCCAGGCGACCGTCACCAGCAAGACGCCGCACATCGCGGTCGAGATCTCCTCGGACAAGGAAGAGACGAACCGGATCCTCGGCGACCTCGGCCTGCCGGTGCCGCAGCAGCGCCTCGTCTACAGCAGCTCCGAGGCCGTGCGATCGGCGGAGCGCATCGGTTTTCCCGTCGTGGTCAAGCCGTTCAACGCGAACCACGGCCGGGGCGTGTCGCTGAACCTGACCGACAGCGAGCACGTACGGATCGCCTTCGAACGGGCGCGGGAGATCTCACGGGGCGTGATCGTCGAGAAATTCATCACCGGGTTCGACCACCGCATCCTGGTCGTGAACGGCGAGGTCGTGGCCGCCGCCAAGCGGGTGCCCGGGCATGTCGTGGGCGACGGCGAGCAGACGATCGAGCAGCTCGTCGCGGAAGTGAACCGCGATCCGCGCCGGGGCATCGGGCACGAGAAGATCCTCACCCGGATCGAGCTCGACTACCAGGCCGAGCGGCTGCTCGAGCTTCTCGGCTACACGAAGGACACGGTCCCGCCCGAGGGCGAGACGGTCTACCTGCGCTCCACCGGCAACCTGTCCACCGGCGGCACGGCCGTCGACGTGACCGATGTCATGCACCCGGACAACCGCGAGATGGCCGTACGCGCCGCCGCGGCGATCGGACTCGACGTGGCGGGCGTCGACTTCCTCACCGGTGACATCTCGCAATCGCACAAGGAGTTCGGCGGCGCGATCTGCGAGGTGAACGCGGCCCCCGGCTTCCGGATGCACGCGTATCCGAGCGAGGGACAGCCGCGCGACGTCGCCGGCGCCGTGATGGACATGCTGTTCCCGCCGGGCTCACCGTCCCGGGTGCCGATCTATGCCGTGACCGGGACGAACGGGAAGACGACCACCGTCCGCATGCTGGCGCACATCCACAAGCTGGCGGGGGCCCGGGTCGGACTCGCGACCACCGACGGCGTCTACGTGGACGGACAGCTGACCGTGCCGGGCGACATGACCGGGCCGTCGTCCGCGCGGATCGTGCTACGCGATCCCGCCGTGGACGTGGCGGTGCTCGAAACGGCGCGGGGCGGAATCCTGCGGGCGGGCCTCGGGTTCCGGCGGGCCAACGTCAGCGCATGCCTCAACGTGGCCGCCGATCACCTCGGCCTCCGCGACGTGAACACGCTGGACGAGCTGGCCGAGGTCAAGCGGGTGGTGATCGACGCGGCCAGCGACACGGTCGTGCTGAACGCCGACGACCCGCGCGTACTCCGCATGGCCGACTACGCCGAAGCCGAGCACGTCTGCTACGTGACGATGAGCCCGCATCACGGCCTCGTGCGGGAGCACATCCGGGCCGGAGGTCGGGCGATCGTGCTCGAGGAGGGGATCGCGGGCCACATGATCACGATCTACGACAACGGGCACCACATTCCGTTGTTGTGGTCGCACCTGATCCCGGCGACGGTGCAGGGGAAGGCCCTCCACAACGTCCAGAACGCGATGTTCGCGGCGGCGATGGCGTTTTCGGGCGGCGTGAAGCTCGAGGACATCCGCCACGGGCTTCGTACCTTCGACTCGACCTTCTTCCAGGCGCCGGGGCGGCTGAACTTCTACGACCAGCTCCCGTTCCGCGTCCTGCTCGACTACGCCCACAACGCGCACGCGATGGAGAAGGTGTGCGAGGTCGTGAAGCTGCTCGACGTGCCGGGCCGCCGGATCGCGGTGCTCTCGGCACCGGGCGATCGCCGCGACGAGGACATCGCCGCAATGGCCCGCGCCACGGTGGGCGCCTTCGACGCCTACATCTGCCGCCGCGACGACAGCCTGCGCGGCCGCCGCCCCGACGAGGTGCCCGAGATCCTGTCCCGGGCCCTGGTCGAGGCAGGCGTGCCGGAGGACGCGGTGCGCCGGGTGCCCGACGAGGTGGAAGCCGTGGACTCGGCGCTTCGCACGGCGGAGTCGGGCGATCTGCTCGTCGTGTTCGCCGACGCTCTCGAGCGGACGTGGAATCAGATCGTCGACTTCTCGCCGAACGGCGGAAGCGCGGACGGATCTCCGGCCGCGGAGGAAGGGCCTGACGACGCCACGGCGCATGCCGCCGCGACGCCGCCCGCCGCCACCAGTCTGGCCCCGCCGGTCGAACCCGCGCCGGGTGCCGGCTTGCCCGACCTGCCGGAGTTCGAGCTCGAGGCGGACGAGCGCCTGATCCGCGACGAACGCGGCGTCCGACTCGCGCGAGATTACGAAGACGACTGACCGCTCGTCGATGCCGCCCGTCCTCGAGGATTCCCGCCGCCTGACCGGGCCGAATCTCGTATCCCCCGGCCCCGGGGCGATCGTGGACGTGCGCGTCGAGGGGCAAGAGCGCGACGCGCTGGCGAAGGCCTGGGAGCGCCGGGCCCGGCAGGTGCTGGACCGGGTGGGCTGGACGGGGGAGGGCACGCACGTCCGCGTCCACCGTGCCGGGGCAAGCCTGGCGATCTCGGCTCCCGTCGACGTGCTCTACGCGGCCACCGAGGTCAACGAGTGGGCGCTCGCGGCGGCGATGACCGACCTCGCCGGCGCACGGGTGGACGAGGAGCTCGAGGACGCCGCCGTGCGCCTGGCCGCGCTGATCGCCACCGAGTCGAACCCGGCCCTGCTGGCGTTGCGCGATGGCGCCGCGGCCCGCGGCGTCACCTTCCTCTCAGACGACGAGACCGCGAGCGTCGGGCTCGGGGCCGGCTCGATCTCCTGGCCCGTCGCCGAGTTGCCGGCGCCGGACCGCGTCGCCTGGGACGAGGTGCACGACGTGCCCGTCGTGCTCGTTACCGGAACGAACGGCAAGACGACCACGGTCCGCCTGCTCGCCGCCATGATCGAGGCGGCCGGTCGCACGCCCGGCTTCTCCTCCACCGACGGCGTCTACATCGGCCGGGAGCTCGCCGACGGGGGCGACTACTCGGGTCCCGGCGGCGCCCGCACCGTGCTGAGGGATCGTCGCGTCGAAGCCGCCGTCCTCGAGACGGCGCGGGGCGGGATGCTCCGGAGAGGCCTCGCCGTGGAGCGGGCCGACGGGGCGGCCGTGACGAACGTCGGCGTCGATCATCTCGGAGAGTACGGGCTGCACGACGTGGAGCAGATCGCCGACGCGAAGCTCGTCGTGAGCCGCGCCGTCACGTCCGGCGGGCGCCTGGTGCTGAACGCCGACGACCCGGTTCTGGCGGAGCGAGGGGGACCGCCCGGCGCCCGGCTCGTATGGACCTCGACCCGGCCCGAGACGCCCGCCCTGGCGGCCCACCTGGCCGCCGGCGGAGAGGCAGTCGTCGCCGAGGGGTCCGCGCTCGTTCGCCACATCGGCTCGCGGCGCTCGGCGATCGTCGAGGTGGCGGACGTGCCGATCACGCTCGGCGGCGCGGCGCGCTACAACGTCGACAACGCGCTCGTGGCGCTCGGGCTGGCGCCGGCGCTCGACGTTCCCGATTCGACGGCCGCACGGGCGCTGGCGGCCTTCCAGCCGTCGTCCGCCAGGCTGCCCGGACGGACGAACCTGTTCCGATTGGGGGAGGCCACCGCGATCGTCGATTTCGTGCACAATCCGCACGGAATGCGGGCGATGGCCGAAACCGCGCTCGAATTGCCGGCCCGGCGCCGGCTGGTGGTGCTTGGACAGGCCGGAGACCGGGACGACGACTCGATCCGGGCGCTCGCCCGGGCCGCCTGCCGGATGCGACCGCAGCGCGTGATCGTCAAGGAACTGACCCGGTACCTGCGGGGACGGCCGGCGGGCGAGGTGCCGGCGCTCATCCGCCGCGAGCTCGAGGGCGCCGATCCCGCCATCGAGGTGGTCGACGCGACCGACGAGCTCGACGCGGTCCGCCAGGCGCTCGAATGGTGCGAGCCCGGAGACCTCCTGGTCCTGCCGATCCAGGCGCAGCGCGAGGCCGTGGTCGGCTGGCTTGGGCGACTGGAGGGCGCGGGCTGGCGGCCGGGCCGGCCCGTCGAGCCTCACCCCGAGGACCGATCGACTTGACGGCGGGGAGGTTCGTGTGCTTTCATGCGGCGTTCCCGCTTTCCACGCCCATTCGCTGGAGGACCACATGAAGAGATGGACCTTGCTCACATTCGCCCTGTTCCTCGTCCTGCCCGGAATCGCGCAGGCGCAGGAAGAGGCCGAGAAGGAGATGCCCGCCGGCCACGAGATGGGCGAGATGGCAGAGATGGACCGCGATGCCATGCATGCCCAGATGGTCGCGTCGGCCACCGCGGCGATCCACGCCGCGGACGAGGCCTTCGTGCAGGCCTTCAATACGGGTGACGCGGCGGGAGTGGCGGCGATCTACACCGACGACGCGATGGTCATGGCGCCGGGGGCGCCGGCCGTGCGGGGCACCGCTGCGATCGAAGGCATGATGGGAAGCTTCTTCGGCGAGGGCCCGGGCCCGCAGCTGTCGATCGACACGAAGAACGTCGAGCTGATGATGTCGCCGGGCGTCGGCCACACGGCGGTCGCCACCGGCAGCTGGACGATGAACGCGCCCGACGGAACGCACCTCGATCACGGTAAGGCCCTCGTCGTGTGGCGCCAGACCGACGACGGGTGGAAGATCTCCCGCGACATGTGGAACAGCGACATGGCGCCGCAGCGCTGATCGGCTACATCCACGCCGTAGAGATCAGCCTTCGAAGCCCGCGTCAGTCCCGACGCGGGCTTCGACGTTTCGGGCTGCGGCGGAAGCGGCCTCAGCCCGCGCGTCCTTGCCTTACGCCATGCGCCGGGGAATGTTAGGCCAATTCTGAGACGGGGCCGGGAACCCGAGCAGCGGCCGGCGACTCCGCGGATGCCTTGGAAGGGGAGAGGGAATGCAATTCTTCGAGTGGCTGGTCGACGTCGGGAATCGATACGTCGTGAATTTCGGGATCTCGGTGGGCGACGAGAGGATCCCGTTCATGGTGATCATTCTCCTCGGCGTGGGCATCTTCCTCACCCTCCGTCTCGGATTCATTCAAATTCGGCGCCTGCCCCACGGGTTCGGCGTCACGAGCGGCAAATACGACGATCCCGACGAGCCCGGGGACGTTTCTCACTTCCAGGCGCTGACCACCGCGCTCTCGGCCACCGTCGGGATCGGCAACATCGCGGGCGTCGCGATCGCGATTCACTGGGGCGGCCCCGGAGCCCTGTTCTGGATGTGGGTCACCGCGTTCCTCGGCATGGCGACCAAGTACACCGAGGTCACGCTGTCGCAGAAGTACCGGAGCGTCGACGCCACGACCGGGAAGGCCTGGGAAGGCACCGTTTCCGGCGGCCCCATGTACTACATCGAACGGGGGCTGGGCGAGAACTGGAAATGGATGGCCGTGCTGTTCGCCGTCCTGCTCGGGCTCACGGCGTTCCTGACCGGAAACGCGATCCAGGCCAACACCGTGGCCGACACGATGGAGACCACGTTCGGCTTCCCGACCTGGATGACCGGCCTCGCGACATCGGCGGTCGTCGCGCTCGTCATTCTCGGCGGGATCAACCGGATCGGTCGCGTGACCAGCATCCTCGCGCCCTTCATGGCCGCGATCTACGTGGCCGGCGCGCTCATGATCATCGCGTTCAACTTCGGCGAGCTGATCCCGTCCCTATCGCTGATCATCCACGACGCGTTCAACCCGTCGGCCGGCGTGGCCGGAACGGGCGTGGGGGCGTTCCTGGTCACTCTCATGTGGGGCGTCCGGCGAGGCCTGTTCTCGAACGAGGCGGGACAGGGCTCGGCGCCGATCGCCCATGCCGCGGCGAAGACGGACGAACCGGTGTCCGAGGGCGTCGTCGCGCTGCTCGAGCCGTTCGTCGATACGATCGTCATCTGCACGATGACGGGCCTGGTGATCATCATGACGGGCGTGTGGCACGACCGCGTGCCCACCGAGATCACGCTCGGGGGCGGCGACATCACCTACGTGACGATCGACGAGACGACGGGGGGCAACGAGACGGCCGAAGCGCCCGCCGAGCTGCGCCTCGAGGACGGCCGCTCCGAGCCCACCGCGGTGCACCTCGGCTGGCACGACGCGGCCCTCGAGACCGTGTACGTGGATTCCGAGATGACGCAGCCGTTCACGGGCAGCGTGAACCCGTCGACGGGGATCGCCACGGCGGATGACGGCCAGAC
>JASFRN010000080.1:0-12761 GCA_050114915.1 Gemmatimonadales bacterium
CGCCGGTCACGGTCACCTCGCCGCCCTGGCTCTCGAGGTAGGCGACGACGCTCCAGATCTGCGCGTCGGACAGGGTGCGGCTCATGTCGGGCATGATCGGCTGGAAGCCCTCGACCACGTAGGCGGTCGGATGCACGAGGGATTCGTGCAGGTACTGTTTGCAGGACTTGCCGGGCTCGCGCTCCGCGCACCGGGTGCCGATCGAGCCGAGCAGGTCGGGCGCGCGGGTTCCCAGTCCGTGGCAGGCGGTGCAGCCGCCCGCACCGTGGAACACCTGGTCGCCCGCGGCCACCAGCTGCTCCGGCGTCGCGTCGGCGCCCAGCGTGACGTCTTCGGGCACCGCGGACTCGACCTGCGGGATGACGTTCGCGACCGTGGTGTAGACGGCGAGCGTCCCGAGGACGATCAGGGCGACGGTAAGATTCGTCTTCCACATCTCAGGCCTCCCCTCCAGCGGGCGCCGGCTTCGGCGCGGGCGGCGGAACGGCGGTCACCAGGTCCTTCGGGTCCTTGTGGGCGGGCTTCTCGGCCAGGCCGCCGAGCCAGAAGATCAGGGCCACCAGCGAGAGGAAGATCAGGACGCAGACGCTGATCATCGTCGCGGCGGGTCCGAGCGCCGGCGTCGCCGCCTGGGGGCTCGTGTCGCGGATCACCTCGTAGACGTGCCAGTGCTGCCGGATCCCGCTGCGCGCGAAGCCCATCAGTCCCATCAGCCACGTGAACGTCACGGCGAGGATGAACAGCGCGTACTGCGAGCGCGCCGGCATCTGCCCCCAGCGGATCTCGCCTCGCGATCGCGCCCCGCGCAGCATGAACACGTCCAGCGCCACCACGAACACCATCGCCGCGAGCACGGCGAGCACCTGGTAGACGCTGAATCCGATCCGCACGATCGCGGTCACGAAGTAGCCGTAGACCCCGTAGAAGATCACCACCGCCGCCGCGATCGCGAGCGCCACGCCCTGCGCGATCGTTCCCGACCGCGCCCAGTCGACCACCGGAATCTTGTTCGCGCGACGGTAGAGCATGAACGAGAGGAAGGTGGTGAGGATCATCAGGTTGACCGCCGTGTTCTTGGCGCTCATCACCCCGAGAGCCCCGAGGAAGGGATGGTGCGTCCCGCCCATCGCGGCGATCTCGTCGCGGCTCGCGATCATGGTGTGCGGCGTGGCCCACACGATCACCCCGAGCACGAGCACGATCAGCATGTACTTGATGTAGGGCGTGAACCGCTCGGCCCCCGGAATCCGGCCCATCCCCGTCCACAGGTAATAGTTGCCGGCCAGGAACAGGACGCCGATCAGGAAGGCCTGGATGATCCACAACCAGCTCATGAAACCACCCATCATGGTGATCCCCATCTGCTGGTTGAACTCGTAGATCTCCCGGCCCAGGTAGTAGCCCGCGAACGGCAGGACGATCAGGGCGCCGATCGCGATGAAGTTCCCGATGTAGCCCATCCAGTCGTAATGGGCGCGCTCCTCTTCGGTCTTCGCCGCGAGGAACCGGTAGGCGGCGTACATGCCGACGATCGCCCCGCCGAACACGACGTTGGCGATCAGCCGGTGGATGTTGATCGGCATCCAGGTGGCGTTGAAGATCGCGCTCCACAGCTGCACCTGGTCGGGCGCCGTGTCCGCCGTCACCTCGGCGGGCGGGCTCATCATGTAGGTGAGCCAGCTGTTGGCGATCAGCATGACGATCGTGCCCCAGACGTTGAGCAGGATCCCCAGCCCCCAGTGCATCTTCTTCGCCGCGCCCGCGCTCCAGCGATCCCAGCCGTAATAGTAGAGGTAGAGCGTGAACGACTCGGCGAAGAACAGGGCCGCGTACAGGAGCATCGACTTGCCGAAAATCTGGGTCAGATACGCCCAGAACACCGGGTAGAGCGCCGAGAGCGAGAAGGTGAGGAGCGCGCCCCAGATCGCGGTCGCGCTGTACGCGATGAGGAGCAGCCGCGTGAACTCCTTCGCGAGCTTGTCGTAGCGCTTGTCGCCGCCGAAGATCCCGATCGCCTCGACCACCACCGCGAACATCGGCACGCCCAGCACGAAGGCCGCGAACATCAGGTGAACCTGCGCCGTGATCCAGATCACGCCCCGGGCGCCGATCACCGGGAAGTCGCCGTACTTCTTGATCTGGCTCATCTCCTGCGCGAGCAGGTCGGTCGGGAGGCACGCCAGGAGCACGGCGGCGAGGCCGACGCCGCACACGAGCCGGCCGACCGGCGAGCCCACGAGACGCCGGACGCGGGCCACCGCCCGGATCCGCCGGTGCCCGCTCACCGCTTCCCTCCGAGGAAGAACGGCCGGCGGCGGGAGAAGTCGACCGGCATCCGGCTCCGCATCTCGCTCAACATGTCAGCTGTCACCTCGGTATGACCGTTCTCGCGGGCCCACGTCTCGACGCGGTCCACTACCACACCGCGCACGAAGGAAGGAATGCGGCCGACGCGGTCCTCCGCCTCCGGCGTCCAGGAGAGCTCGGGCTCGCACTCGGCCCCGTAGGTGACCGACGAAGCGGCGGGCCGGAGCAGCTCGCCGGTGCCGTCGGGTTCGTACGCGCAGGAATCGTCCGGACCGAGCGGATCTCCGCTCGTGGCGTAGGCGCGGGCGCGGCATCCGCCGCACACGAGCCGGTACTCGCAGGCCCCGCACTTGCCGCCGAGCTCCGGCGCCCGGAGGCGGGTGAAGAGCTCCGAATCGTCCCAGATCTCGGAAAAGCTGGCCTCGCGCAGGTCTCCGGCGACGGCGGGCATGTAGGGACAGGGCGTGACCTTTCCCTCGGGCGTGATCCGGCAGTACTGCACGCCGCAGGGGCAGCGCGTCTGGTAATTGAGGAGGGGCGAGTCGCCGCCGGCTTCCCACGCGTGGCGCATGATCTGGGGCTGACACTTGCTCCGGACCATCATCCGGCCGCGGTATTTCGCCTCGAGCAGCAGGAGCTCGGCGAGCACCTCGTCGTTCTCCGCCGGCGTCATACCGTGCATCCCCTCGCCGCGACCCGTCTCGACGAGGAAGTAGAGGTTGAACGACACGGCGCCCTTCTCGGCGGCCCACGCGACGAGATCGGCCAGCTCCCGGCGGTTTCCCCGCGTGATCGTCGTCTGGACGATGAAGTCGAGCTCCGCGGCGCCGAGCCGGTCGACGGCCGCGAGCGTGTCCGACAGCGCGCCGGTGCCGTGGCGGAAGCGGTCGTGGTAGACGGGGTTCAGGGAATCGACGCTCACGGCGACGCCCTGGACGCCCGCGGCCTTGAGCGACGCGATCCGCTCGTCGGTGAGACCGATCCCGTTCGTGCCGACGACCACCGTGGCGCCGCCCGCCGCGGCGCGCGCGGCGATCGTCTCCAGGTCGTCGCGGACGAGGGGTTCGCCTCCGGAGAGAATCAGCATGGGAGACGGATTCGCATCGAGGATCTCGTCCACGATGCGCAGACACTCGTCGGTCGGCAGCTCGTCGGCGCCCGAGTGCCAGGAGCCGGCCGAGATGTAGCAGTGCGCGCACGCCAGGTTGCAGCGCCGCGTGATGTTCCAGGCCACGACGTGGGGGACAGCCACTACGCGGGGCCTCTCACTCGTTCTCTGCCATAAACTCTTCCATCGCCCGCTTCGCCTCTTCGGGCGAGGCGGTCTTGAAGTCGACGGGACACTTGTCGGCCTGTTCCTCGATGTCGCGGATCGGGCAGCGCGTCACGCCCTGCGCCTTCGCCTCCTCGATGAACTTCCGCATCTCGGGCGTCAGGCCGTCGACTCCCTCGGCGGCGGCCTGGATCTGCTTCGTCTGGAGTTCCTTGAACATCACCAGCATCGTGTCGAGGTCGAACGTGTCCGCCTCGATCATCGCCTGCTTGTTCTCGTCCATCACCATCGTCGTCACCCGCCACATGTCGTGCTCGCGGGCGAACTTCTCGACCGTGTTGCGCGCGAGTGGGCGGGCGATGAGCGGCACGGCCTTCAGCCGGCCGAACGCCTCGTGCGTCCACTCGATCGGATCGGTCTCGCTGCGCTCGCGCGACTGAACGTGGCCGGTATACGGGCACTTCGTCTCCACCATGGGCGTCTCGGGCACCTCGTCGGCGTCGTGGCCACGCACCATCGTGCGCTCCATCGCCTTCTCGGCCTTCACCTCGGCGAGCGCCAGCTCTTCGGCCGTGCCGATGCCCATGATCAGCTGCATGTGCGTGGGCAGGAGCTTCTGGATGGCCTCGTCGAGACGCTGGTTGGTAACGACCGGGAGCTCCTCGGGGCTGACGGGCGGCAGGTCGGCGGAAGCGCGGCGGGCGGTGGCCTCTTCGTCGTCGAGGTGCAGGGCGCCGTTCCCGTTCGCGCCGTTTCCGTTGGATGACGCCCCGTTGCCGTTCGGCGAGGCTCCGTTCCCGTTGGCTCCGTTCGCGCGCTCGAGCTTCCCCTTTCCGTCCACGAATGCCGCCGCGTAGCGGCTTCCCGGGCCGTAGTGCTCGAGCACGAACTCCTCGACGGCCTTCCGGGCGATGCCGAGAGCGAAGGGCGGGACGCGGAGGATCCGGACCTCGGCCTGCGGCTCCCACTCGAGGCCCTTCTCGCCGTCCTCTTCGATCCAGGGGATCTCCTCGGGACGAACGTCCGTCGTGCCGACGAGAAGCGTGTTGACCTCGGCCTGGCGGAGTAGCTCTTCGGCCTGCGAGCCGATCTCGGTGCCTTCGATGCGATGCGAGCCGTGGCGCGCGAGCACCAGCAGGGCGGGCTTCTGTTCTTCGGCCCACTGCAGGACGACCTGGAAGGGCTTCCCGACCAGGATCTGCGTCTCGACCTCGACGTCGGGATACTCCGACGCCATCACGCTCGCGCGCTTCAGGTTCGCGCGGCAGAGCCGCAGGAGTCCCTTGTCGATGATGTTGTTGTGGAGCTCTTCCTGCTCCTCGAACTTGAACACCTTCGACGCCTGGACCGACAGGACGTCCTTGATGTTGTTGAACACGGCGTGGTGGTACTCGACGTCGAACGAGCTCCCGACGAGCAGCTTGCAGCCGTACTCGCGGGCGAGCTCGAGCGCGATCCGCATGCACTTGTAGCTGTAGGCGGAGCCGTCGATGCAGACCATGATCGAGCCGCCCTCGATCGGCCGCTCGTCGCGGACGATCAGCACGTCCTTCTCGATCTTGCGCACCGCGCGGCTCGCGACCCCGCCGATCTTGCTGAACGCCTGGCGGCCGATCCCGTAGGCGCCGATCACCACGAGGTCGTAATCGCGCTCGCTGCTCCCGGCCAGCTTCTCGTCGTGGTCGACTTCCTCGGCCACGATCCGGCCGTCGTCGCCGAGCTGCACGTCGCTCCGGACCTTGTCGCCGCCGTCGTACTTGCCGGCGATGTTCGGATCGAAGCCGATCAGGCTCGGGAGCTGCCCGGCCCCACGGTTCGCCTCTTTCGCGATCTCCTCGAAGTTGATCCCCTCGAGGAGCTGGCGGGTGAGCGGGACGCCGGCGTCGCGGGCCTTGCGGTCGACCTCGTCGAGAAAGCTGTCGGAGATGAGCTGGAGCCCCTTCTCGATCAGCTTGTCGTGGATCTTCCGCTGACGGCGGATCTCCTGCGGCTCCTGGAACTGGGCGGGAAGGCCGATCTCGAGCTGGCGGAAGCGCACGTCGTGGAGCCGGGCGGCATAGACGTGAGTGGCGGTGATTCGGCCGTCGCTGCGGGAGCAGATCTCGACCGCGCGGTCGACCGCCAGATCGGAGTGCGGCGAGTTGTCGACCGGAACGAGCACCTCACGGTACATCGCATACCTCGAAGTTCGGGCGCATGTGCTACGTCGCGATTTTCGAGGGAGACGCCCCGGCAGGCGTAAGAACGGCTTTCGCGGCGCGCGCGTTGCCGCACCGCTGTCAGGTCGTGCCGAGTGTGAGAACGGGCCACGGCCTCCGCCGTCGTCCGCTCGTCCGTCTCCTCGTCAAACCTCGGTGTCCGCGTGCCATCCGGCGGCGCGCGGTCGCCTTCTATGCGCGGAACGGGCCAGGCGGCCCGCTCGTCTTTCGGTATGCGATCCATCCGGTCGGACGCCCGGCAGTCAACGGGCTCGCGACCGGGCGGAAGTATAGGCGCGGGGCGTGGATGGAGTCAAACGGGGGTGCGCGGGGCTGGGGTCGGCAAGCGGTCGGCTTGCCGAATAAATACCGAAAGTGTAGCCTTCCCGAATGGCAGATTCTCCTGCGGAAACGGCCCCGACGAAGACGTTTCGCGGACGGGGAGCGGGCTCGAATCCACCGAACCGCTTCCTTCCGCTCGCCGTCGAGCGTGACGCCTGGACGCTGGAGGAGGACCCGGATCCCGAGACGATCCTCCTGCGTGACACCACGCGAACCGTGCTCTCCCGAAACGACAGCCCCGACGTGGGATTCGACGTAAGTGTCAATCCCTACAGAGGATGCAGCCATGGGTGCAGTTACTGCTATGCCCGCCCCACGCACGAGTACCTCGGCTTCTCCGCCGGCCTGGACTTCGAGACGAAGGTGCTCGTGAAGGCCGACGCGCCGGAGCTGCTGCGGGCCGAGCTACTGAAGAAGTCGTGGACCCCGCAGCCGATCGCGTTCAGCGGCGTGACCGACGCGTACCAGCCCGCCGAGCGCCGGCTGCGGGTCACGCGCGGCTGCATGGAAGTGCTGGCGGAGTTCCGGAACCCGGTGGTCGTCATCACGAAGTCGCACCTCGTGACCCGGGACGTCGACCTGCTGGGCGAGCTGGCCGCGCACGACGCCGCGCGAGTCATGCTCTCGGTAACGACGCTCGACCGCGAATTGGCCCGGAAGCTCGAGCCGCGCGCGGCGGCGGCGGACCGGCGCCTCGACGCGATCGCGAAGCTCTCGGACGCCGGCGTCCAGGTCGGCGCGCTGGTCGGCCCCGTCATTCCCGGGCTCACCGACCACGAGCTCCCGGCCATCCTCGAGGCCGCCGCCGGGGCCGGCGCCCTCACCGCGAGCTACATTCTCCTCCGCTTGCCGCACGGCGTGAAGGAGCTGTTCGCCGACTGGCTCGAGCGGAACTTCCCCGACCGGAAGGAGAAGGTGCTGGGACGCGTGCGCGAGGTCCGCTCCGGGAAGCTCAACGACCCGCGATTCCGCTCGCGGATGCGGGGAGAGGGCGCGTATGCCGAGCACATTCGCTCGATGTTCGATGTGGCCCGGCGGCGTCACGGACTCGACCGGCCTCTCGAGCCGCTCTCGACCGCCGCGTTCCGCCGGCCCGCCCCCGGGGGCCAGGGAGATCTGTTCGCATGACCTGCTTCGTATTCCTCCGCGCCATCAACGTCGGCGGCCACCGGGTGACGATGGACGAGCTGCGCGGGCTGTTCGCCGACCTCGGGTTCCCCGATGCCGACACGTTCCTCGCGAGCGGCAACGTGATCCTCGACGTGGACGCCGAGGCGCCCGCCGAAGCGGAGGCCCTCGAGCGCCGTATCGAAACGGGACTGGAAGAGGCGCTCGGCTACGAGGTCGCGACCTTCCTGCGCGCCGACGACGAACTCCGGGCCGTCGCGGACGCGGTGCCGGAGCACGGAGCACGGATCGCGAACCCGCAGGCGGTGAACGTGGCGTTTCTCCGGGCGCCGCTCGACGCGAAGCAGCGCGACCTCCTCCGAGCGCTCGAAACCGAGATCGACGAGTTCCACCTGGACGGCCGGCATCTGTACTGGTTGTGCGGCACCCGGCAGAGCGACTCGACCTTCAGCAACGCCTCGTTCGAGCGAAAGCTGCAGCTGCAGGCGACGTTCCGGGGGCTCAACACCGTGCGTCGATTGCTGAAGAAGTACGCGTGAGCTTCACCACGAACGCGAGGACGTGACATGAGCATCCGGATCGTGCGGCTCGGCTCGCCGCGAGCCGACGGCGAGGGCCTTCGCATCGGCACGGTGCGGCGGCCGCCGCGCGGCGTGCCGAGGGAGCGCTTCGCCGTCGACGACTGGTACGACACCTGGCTGCCGGAGCTGGCGCCGAGCGCCGAACTCGTCAAGGAAGCGCAGGCTGCGCAGTCGCCGGCGGAGTGGAAGCGCTTCGAGACGAAGTACCGCCGCGAGATGTCGACGCCGGAGACCGGCCGCCTCCTCGACCTGCTCGCGACACTCTCGGAGCGCACGAACCTGTCGGTCGGCTGCTACTGCGAGGACGAGACGCGCTGTCACCGGTCGGTGCTGCGCGAGCTGTTGTCGGAGCACGGGGCCAGGCTGGCCTGACGGCGTGGAACGCTGGTTCGCCCGGCGGCGACCGCGGCTGTGGAGCGAAACCGAGGTGGCTCGCGATGCGTCCGGTTCCGGGAGCGTGAACTCGTAACCCCAACCGGACGGAGTCAGCCATGGCCACTCTCACCCGCCGCTTCCTCGCCGCCTGGGCGGCGCTCGCGACCGGATTGCTCGGAGGCGTCGCGTTCCTCGCCGCCCGGCCGGCGACGACGGAGTTCGACGAAATCACCGTACGGCGCATCAACGTCGTCGAACCCGACGGCACGCTGCGCCTGGTGATCTCCAACCACGACCGGCTCCCCGGGATCGTCGTGCGAGGGGAGGAACGCCCCTTCGACCGCCCGCAGGCCGGGATGATCTTCTACAACGACGAAGCGTCGGAGATCGGCGGCCTCATCTTCGGCGGCCGGCGCGACGCGAACGGCGACATCGTGGACTCGGGCGGAAGCCTGACCTTCGATCGCTACGAGGCGAACCAGATCGTCCAGCTCGCGGGCGTGGACGACAGCCACGACGTGTTCGCGGGGCTCTCCGTGGCCGACAGCCCGAGTGGGCGGGAGGTCCATCGCCGGATCTGGGTCGGTCGCGGCGAGGACGGCAGGGCGACGATCGCCCTGATGGACGGGGCGGGCCGGCGTCGCCTGGCGCTGGAGGTTCCCGCGGAGGGTTCGCCGAGCGTCACGTTTCTCGCGGAGGACGGCTCGGTGCTGAGGCGCTGGACGGCCGACGAGTGACCGCCGGACGAGTGGGCGCCGGACTGCCTAGTCGCTGGACGAGCCGATGCGGCGGCTGAGCGCATCGCCGCCCGCGAGCATCAGTAGCGCGAGCACCGCGAGCGTCAGGAGGAGCGGGCCGACGTAGCCGAGATCGGCGCGAGGGAGGCCGCCGGCTGCCGGCTGGATCACGCCGAGCCATACCTCGTGCACCCAGCGGAAGGGACTAAAGCGTTCGACCGTGGCCCAGGTCGAATCGGGCGCGGGGAACCGGAACACGCCGGCGGCGTGCAGTGCGAACAGGGAAACGACGGCGCAGGCGAGGGCCGCCTCGCCGAGGGCGCGCACGCCCGCCGCTACGAGAACGCCGAGCAGGTTCGCGAACGCGAGGGCGAGGGCCGTGGCGGCCAGGACCGGCCCGACGGTGCGCAGCGGCGCGTGGACGATCGCGAGCAGGACGAGGTTCACGGGGAGGAGCTCGGCGAAGTCGATCGCCGTCGAGGCCGCCGTTCGCTCCGCCAGCCACCGTCTCCCACCGTAGCCGGTCAGCCGGACCTTCTCGGTCCAGCCCGACATGCCGTCGCGGATGAGAGGAATGCAGCTGCCGTACGCGCCGAAGAACGCCGCGAACACGGCGACGACGACGGCGCGGTGAGACCCGGCCGCCCGGCTCGCCACGACGGGAACGAGGAGAACCAGCGGCACGGCCAGGTTCCACACGAGGAGCCGGCGTCGGCGGAGCGCCAGTCGCCAGCGCAGGCGCCAGATGGTTCCGGTGGTCACCAGGGCGCCCCTTCCTCCACGGGAACCGGCACCGGATCGAGCCGCTCGCCGGTGTGCGCCTGGAACACGTCGGCGAGGTCGGGTTCGCGGATGCGGAGGGCGCGCAGCGCCGCCCCGCTCTGCTGCACCCAGCCGACGATGGCGGTCACCGAGCCGGCGGCGTCCTCGCCCGACAGGGTGATGACGGCTCCGTCCCGGCCGACGACCTCGAGGCCCGCGGGCGGATCGCCGTCCGGCGGCGCCGGGTCCGCCTCAACCTCGACCAGCGTCGGGGCGCCGAGGTCCGCGATGAGCTCCGCCGGTGATCCCCCGGCCACGACGCGGCCGTCGCTCAGGAGCAGCACGCGTCCGCAGGCCCGGGCCGCGAACGCCGCGTCGTTCGTGGCGACGAGCGCGGCCGCTCCGGCTGCCGCCGCTCCCGCGAGCACCGCGGCGAGTTTCTCCCGACCTTCCGGGTCGAGCCCGAGCGTCGGCTCGTCGAGGAGCAGGAGGGCCGGATCTGCGGCGAAGGCCTCGGCCAGCGCCAGCCGCCGCCGCATCCCGAGGGAGTATTCCTCGACGGGCCGGTCGGCGTCCGCCGCGAGGCCGAACGTGTCGAGCCACTCGCGGGCGGACTCCGGGACGCCCGGACCCGACAGACCGCGGAGGCGCAGCCCGATACGGAGATTCTCGGCCCCGGACAGCGCGTCCTGGAACGCCGTGCGATCGAGTACCACGGCGCACGGTCGCTCCACGTGGACGGCCCCCGAGGTCGGCTCGAGCAGTCCGGCCAGGAGTCGGAGGAGCGTCGTCTTGCCGGATCCGTTGCGGCCGAGGAGACCGAGGACGTCGCCGGGCGCGGACGCGAAGGAGAATCGGTCGAGCACCGGCCGTTCCGCCCGGTATCCGAACACGAGATCGGTGGCGGCGGCGCGGGGCTCGGTCATGCGGCGTCAGTCTTCGGGAGCTTCGGGAACTAGTCGGCGGCCGTTCGCGTCGGTCACCGTGATCGCGTCGACCGGGCAGAGCTCGCAGGCGCGCAGGAGCCGGTCGCATTCGACGCGCTCCGGATTCGTGAGCACCGCGATGCCCTCGTCGTCGAACTCGAACGCCTCGGGCGCCTCTTCGATGCAATCGCCGAAGCCGACGCAGAGAAGGCGGTCGATCGTAACCGTCAGCTCCCCGACACGCCGCTCGACGGTGGGATCGGCCTCCGCCTCCGCCGCCGCGCCGGCGGCCGCGTCGCTCACATCCCCTCCAGCCCGAGATCGGAGCGCGCGCGGTCCATCACGGCCGGCGTGATCTCGCTGATCCCGTGCTCCTTCGCATAGTCCGTGTAGATCCGCTTCACCATGCCGCGCACGAAGCGGGGAACACCTTCGAGCCGCTCGACGGCCGCGAGGCTCCACACGACGGAGGTCGGGGCCCCGGCCGGCGCCGGCGAGATGTCGGGCTCGTCGTCGAACGCGTCCTCGCGACCGCTGGTGACGCCGGAGCGCACGAGCTCGAGCGGTTGTCCGGGAACCTCGCTGCCTCCGATCTTGATGCCGAGGGAGGAGACGAGCTGGGTCTCCATGGGGTTCGTGAGCATGGCGACGATGCGCTCGCACGACGGGCAGCGGAAGGCCGCGGCGAGGGTGCCGTCTCCGGGCAGCTGCCGCTGCTCGAAGATCATCTGCTCGTCGCACTCCACGCAGAGGAACTTCATGCGGCGCCTTCCGAGGTCCGCTCCAGCGCCCCGGCGATTTCGTCGAGGACCCGGCCGGCGGCGGTCCGCTCGACCAGCGCCGCCAGGTCCCCGGCCTCCGCCAGGACCGCCGCCGCCGGATCGAACGGCACGCGTCCCAGCAGCTCGACGTCGTGCGCGACGGCCAGCCGGGCGCCGGCGTCGCCGGGGAAGAGCGTCCCCCGCTCGCCGCACTTCGGGCAGGCATAGCCCGCCATGTTCTCGATCACCCCGAGAATCGGAATCTCCCGGTCACGAGCCAGCTGCATCGAGCGAGCCACGGCGCCCTCCGATGCGCCGGACGGAATCGTGAGCACGATCACCCCGTCCAGCCGCGGCACGAGCTCGTGGAGGTCGATCAGCCGCTGCGTGCCGGGCGGCAGGTCGACGAGCAGGAGGTCGAGCTCACCCCACTCCACGTCCGCCAGGAACTCGCGCAGGGCGCTGCGCTCCTGGGCGCCCCGCCAGACGAAGCTCTCCGAGTCGGGCTCGCGCCACGCGAGCGGGGCGCCGGCCTCGAGAAGGAGCTCCATCGACATCACGCGAACGCCCGCCGCGGACAGGGCGGGGCGCACGCCGTCCTCGCGGACGCCGAGGCTGCCGGCCGCGACCCCGGACATGCGCGCGGCCGAGGGTCCGACGAGATCGGCGTCGAGAAGACCGACATCGAGCCCACGGCCCGCGAGGGCGGCGGCGAGCGCCGCGCTCGAGAGGCTCTTCCCGACGCCCCCTTTCCCGCTCATCACGGCGACGCAGCGACCCACGCGCGCCAGTCGCCCGGCCACGCGCTCCAGCTGCGCTCCCACCTGCTCCACCATCCGCGAGGTGTCCGGCGCGGTGAGATCCGCGTAGGTCCGATGTTCGATCGTCATGTGGAGAAGGTCCGCGCGGCGCGGGCGTTTGGCAACGCGAGCGGTGCGTCGGAAGCCGGTGGCGCGTGGCCCGACCCGCGGTGCGGATTTAGGTTGACCCCAGGACATTCCCCGGTCACCTGGAGGCAACGTGGGCGTCATCGGCTTTCATCGATTCCTCATCTCCGCCGCCATCCTGTTCTGCCTCGGATTCGGGATCTGGGAGGTGCTCAACTACGTCGACACCCGGGCGGCTGCGAGCCTCGTCACGGCGATCGTCTTCTTCGTGCTCGGCGGCGGGCTCGGTTACTACCTGGCGAATCTCCAGCGTTTCCTGGACGGTCGCGACTGAATGCCTCCGGGATCGGGCGGGGGGCGGCTCGGCACGGGCTCGCAGCGTACGCCGGCCTGGCTGTGGCTCGCCGGGGGGTCGTTCGTGCTGCTCATCGCCCTCGTGATCGCCGCTTCGGTGAGCCGCCCGGAGCCGTCCGTGTTCGGGCTC
>JASFRN010000081.1:0-12644 GCA_050114915.1 Gemmatimonadales bacterium
GCGGGGCGTGCGCGGGCGGGACGTCGCGGGGTGAACGCCATGGGGCGGGAAGGTGGGGCAGCCGGTTCGGTGGCGCCAATCCGCGACGTCCGGCGGTCCGGAGCTACCGTCCCAGCAGGAACTCCAGCGCCGCCGGCAATCGACGGGCCCAGGCGGCCTCGCCGTGCCGGGCGCATGCCTCGACGCTGACCCGCGTCCGCAGCGAGTCGTGGTCCTTCGTGTCGAGCAGGCGGGCGAGTCGGCGTACGTCTTCGACCGCCATCACGTTGTCGGCGGTCTGCTCGCACCCGGGGGCGCCGACCTCGTTGGTGCCGATCCCCACGTAGACGCGCCGCAGGGCGAGATCCGCCCCCTCCACCGCGTCGAAGATCGCCCCGTCGTCCACGTATAGAGACGGACTCTCGAGCAGTAGCGAGCTCGCCAGGTCGGGCGCCGTCGCGGCCACGTACAGCATGACCAGCGCGCCGTAAGACGATCCGCCCAGCGTGCGCGCGTCCTTCCGGGTGCGGTATCGCCCGTCGACGAGCGGAAACACCTCGTCGCGCAGGAAGGCGGCATAGAGGTCGCCGCGCGGATCCGGTTCCGGGGGATCGAGGTACTCGTCCGGATACGGTAGATACTCGTGCGCGCGGCCGGAGCGCCCCGCGTCGTCGATGCCGACCACGATGAGCGGCGGGATGCGCCCCGCCGCGATCAGCGAGTCGACGACCTCGTCGGCCCGCCACTCGGCGTCGCCGAACAACGCCGTCGCGGTGTCGAACACGTTCTGGCCGTCGTTCAGGTACAGAACGGGATAGCGCGTCTCCGCCTCGGCCGGGTCGTCGTAGCCCGCGGGGACCCACACGCGGACCAGGCGGTCGTTCCCATAGACCTCGCTCGCGAGTTCGTGGAGCCGGAGACGGGGAGCTCCGGAAGCGGGCGAGGACGGGGCGCACGCCGCGAGAGCGCAGGACACCACGGGACCGCACAGGAGAACTGCGAACGGGACGCGGCGCAGGCGCATGTGGCGGGCACTCCGATGGTCGGGCGTTGGTCGTCTCGAACGTGACACGTCTCGCACGGATAGACGGGTCCCGTCGGCCGGAGGTTGACGCCGACCGTAGCCCGTCCCTTCAACCCCCGGCCGACACCCGCCGCTCGAGATCCGCGGCCAGCTGCTCGAGGCGGGCCCGGCTCCGCCCTTCGAAGTGGCGGGCGCACACCTCGTCGTACTGGCGGCACAGGGCCCGGCACTCCGGGCCCCGCACCATGTCGTCGGCCATCTCGAACAACCCGTGATCTTCCTTGAGGATGTGCTGCCGGATGAGCTCCACCCATTCGCGGGCGGCGCGGCGGAGCCGTCGGAGGGCTTCGTCGTCGCCCGCGCGGGCCGGGCCGAGGGCCTCCCGCATCCGGCTCGCGTGCTCCCTGCCTCGCCGGTGCTCGTCCAGCATCACCGCGATCGGTCCGGCGTCGCGCGGCATCCCCCGCTCCTCGAGAGCCGGAAACAGCAGGTGCTCCTCCTTGCCGTGGTGGCAGGCGTCGGCGAACAACCGCACGAAGGTGACGCAGTCCTCCACCGCCTCGAAGTCGATCGCCGCGGCGGTCTTCGAACGCTCGACCAGGCGCTCGAGCACGTCGGCCACCCGCAGGATCCACACGTGCTCGTCGCGCAGCCGCGCGGTGGCGCTCTCTTCTCCGGTCGTTCGCATCGGGCCTCCTGCCGCGTCCGGGCGGGACGTATGGCGGTCCTTGACATTATTTGAATAGCAATTCAAATTTCTAATTATGAATAAAAACCTGTCCGCGCAAGCCGCCGGCTCCACCGCCGGGGCGCTGTCCCCCGCGGCGTCGGAGCACGTCCGCGAAAAGCGCCGGCGGCGCAAGCAGGAGATCCTCCACGCCGCCCTCCGCGCCTTCCGGGACGGCGGCTACCACGGGACGACGCTCGCCGACATCGCCGAGCGTCTCGGCGTCCGCCAGACCGCGCTCTACCACTACTTCCCCGACAAGGAGTCGATCCTCTACGCCTGCCACCGCGAGTCGCTCGAAGAGCTGGACCGGTTGATCCGCGAGTCGGAGCGCCTGCCCACCGCGGGCGAGCAGCTCGCCTGGGTGATCCGCGAGCACGTGCGAGTGATGACGGAGACGCTGGAGGGTTCGCCGCTCGCGTTCGAGGTCACGGCGCTGTCTCCCGAGCGGCAGGCGGAGGTGATCGCGGCCCGCGACCGGTACGAGCGGGCGCTGCGCGGCATGATCGAGCGCGGGATCGAGCGGGGCGAGTTCCGGGGCCTCGACGCGAAGATCGCCGTGTTCGCCATCCTCGGCGCGATCAACTGGATCGCGCGCTGGTACCGGCAGGAGGGGCCGGTCGGCGCGGCGGAGCTCGGCGAGCAGTTCGCGGACCAGTTGATCGGCGGCCTGGTGTGCGGCGACGGGAACGCGGGAGGCGCGGCGTGAAAGCCCTGCGGTTCCACGGAAAGGACACGCCGCTCGCCCTCGAGGACATTCCGTTCCGCAAGCCGGCGGACGATGAAGTCGTCGTGCGCGTGGCGGGCTGCGGAGTCTGTCACACCGACATCGGCTTCTGGCGCGACGGCGTGCCGACGAAGCAGGAGCCCCCGCTCACCCTCGGGCACGAGATCAGCGGCACGGTGGAGTCGGCCGGCCCCGCGTTCCGGCACCTCGTGGGCCACCAGGTGATCGTCCCCGCCGTGATCCCGTGCGGCCGCTGCGAGCTCTGCCGCAACTCCCGCGGCAACGCCTGCCGCGAACAGATCATGCCGGGCAACGACATCGACGGCGGTTTCGCCGAACGGGTCGTCGTTCCTGCCCGGGGACTGTGCCCCGTGAAGCACACCGCCGGCTACGAGCTCTCGGAGCTCAGCGTCGTCGCGGATGCCGTGACGACGCCCTACCAGGCCGTCGTGCGCAGCGGCCTGCAGGCGGGCGGGCTCGCGATCGTCGTGGGGGCCGGCGGGGTCGGCGGCTACTGCGTGCAGATCGCGGCGGCCCGCGGAGCGCCGGTGATCGCGATCGACGTCGACCCCGCCCGGCTCGCGCTCATCGCCGACCACGGCGCGGCGGCGACCATCGACGCCTCGAGCACCGACTTCCGGGAGATGCGCGACCGGATCCGCCACCTGGCGAGGGAATGGGGCTGCTCGCCGGTCGGGTGGAAGCTGTTCGAGTGCTCCGGCCGCGCCGCCGGCCAGGAGACGGCCTGGGGGCTCCTCGGCCCGGTCGCTACGCTCGTGATCGTCGGGTTCACGCTCGAGAAGATCGAGGTGCGGCTCAGCAACCTCATGGCCTACGACGCGACCGCGCAGGGCACCTGGGGCTGCCGGCCCGAGCTGTACCCCGAAGCGCTGGAGCTCGTCACGTCCGGCCGCATCACCCTGCACCCGTTCATCGAGCGCTTCCCACTGGAAGACGGGCCCGAGGTCCTGCGCCGGGTCGCGGACCACGAGATCGAGCGGCGGGCGATCCTCGTCCCCGGAATGAACTGAACCCCGAGGCGCGGCCACCCGCATGGCGCGCGCCGAACGCGGATCCAATGGAGAGCGACATGCTGAAGAGCCATACCCTCGTCGAGACCCCCGACTTCCACGAGATCCGCTACGAGCTGCGCCCCGCGGTCGACCCCGACGGCGTGCCGGCGGCCGGCCTGTTCAACGCCTGGATCTCCCTCGACAACCCCGAGCAGCTCAACAGTTACACGACGGGCGCCGTGAAGGAGCTCATCCTCGCCTTCCGGGAGGCCAGCATGGACCGGCGCGTGGTGTGCGTCGTGTTCACGGCCACCGGCGACCGCGCGTTCTGCACGGGCGGGAATACGAAGGAGTACGCCGAGTACTACGCCGGCAATCCGCAGGAATACAAGCAATACATGCGCCTGTTCAACGACATGATCGACGCGATCATGCGCTGCGACAAGCCGGTCGTGAACCGGGTGAACGGGATGCGGATCGCGGGCGGCCAGGAGATCGGCATGGCCTGCGATTTCAGCGTCGCGGCCGACACGGCCCGCTTCGGGCAGGCGGGTCCCCGGCACGGCTCCGCCCCCGACGGCGGCTCCACCGACTTCCTCCCGCTCTACGTCGGCTTCACCCACGCGGTCGAGAGCGGCGTCCTGTGCGAGATGTGGAGCGCCCACAAGGCGCTGCGCCTCGGACTGCTGAACGAGATCGTGCCGGTGCTGCGCGTCGACGGCGCCTGGATCCCCAATCCGCTGGTCGTGACCGACCGCTACGTGGACGAGCTCGGACGCCTCGTGTACGGCGAACCGAAGACCGGGGCGGAGCGGGAGGCGGCGAAGGAGCTGCTGGCTCGCGCCGAGACCGACTTCGCGCGCCTCGACGCGGCGGTCGAGGCCCTGTGCACGAAGATCCTCATGCTGATGCCGGAGTGCGTCGCCAAGACGCTCAGCAGCCTGCGGAAGCACAAGCAGTGGCACTGGGACAACACCAGCGTCACGAACCGCGAGTGGCTGGCCCTCAACATGATGACGGAGGCCCGCGCCGGCTTCCGGGCGTTCAACGAGGGGCCGAAGGGACGCCGGGAGGTAGACTTCATCCGCCTCCGCCAGCTCCTCGCCGAGGGGCACCCGTGGGACGACGAGCTGCTGCGCGAGATCTCCCCCCAGTTCGCGCCGGCCGCGGCGGGCGCCGGGATGGACTGAGCCGATGGATCTCGGACTCGAAGGCCGCGTCGCGCTCGTCACCGGGGGGCGCTCGGGCATCGGGGCCGCCGTGGCGGCGACCCTGGCGAACGAGGGCTGCGACGTGGCGATCGTCGACCTGGCGCGCGACGAGAAGGCCGAGACGTCGCTCGCCGCCGTCGAGAGCGCCGGCCGGCGGGGTCGGTTCATCGAAGCCGACGTACGGGAGTTCGACGAGGCGCGCGGCGCGGTGGCCGCGACGGTCGAGCAGCTCGGCGGCTTCGACATCCTCGTGTGCTGCGCGGGCATCGCGCGGGACGCGGTGAGCTGGAAGATGACGCCGCGCGAGTGGAGCGACGTGATCGACGTCAACCTGACCGGGACCTTCACCTACAATCGGGCCGCCGCGGAGCGCTTCCGGCACGGCGGATGGGGCCGGATCGTCAACGTCGCCTCGATCAACGGCCTGCGAGGCAAGCTCGGCCTCGCGAACTACTCGGCTTCCAAGGGCGGCGTGATCGCCCTCACCCGGACGATGGCGCGCGAGCTCGGCCGCTACGGCGTCACCGCCAACGCGATCGCTCCCGGCTTCGTGCGCACGCCGCTCACGGCCGGGCTGCCGGAGGAATTTCTCGAGCGGGCGAAGCACGAGACCGCGGTCGAACGACTCGGCGAGCCGACCGACTGCGCCGAGCTGGTGGCCTTCCTGTGCTCGGAACGGGCGCGGCACGTAAGCGGCGAAGTGATCCGAATCGACGGAGGACAGCTGGCATGAGCACGACGAGCGTGGACGTCGCGACGGCGGACGGGATCGGGACGCTGATTCTCGACCACCCGCCACTCAACATCCTCACCCGATCGGTCCTGGCCGACCTGCGCGGCCGGCTGGCCGAGCTGGCCGTCCAGGCCGAGAGGGGCGAGATCGGCGCGCTTCTGCTCGGCGCGGCCGGACGACACTTCTCGGCCGGCGCGGACGTGGGCGAGCACCTGCCGCCCGAGTTCGAGCTCATGATCCCGGAGTTCCTCGACACCGTGGAAGCGATCGCCGACTTCCCGCAGCCCGTGATCGCCGCGGTCCGGGGACGCTGCCTCGGCGGCGGGTTCGAGCTCGTGCAGGCCGCCGATCTCGTGGTCGCGGCCGACGACGCCGTGTTCGGGCAGCCGGAGATCGCGCTCGGCGTCTCGCCACCCGCGGCCTGCGCACTCCTCCCCGGCCTTCTCGGGCCGGCGCTCGCGGCGGAGCTCGTGCTCACCGGCGATCCGCTGTCCGCCGAACGGGCACACGAGGCGGGCCTCGTCGCGCGGCTCGTGCCGGCCGACCAGGTGGAGGCGGCGGCCCGCGAGCTGGCCGGACGGATCGCCCGGCACAGCCCGACCGCGCTGCGGCTCACCAAGAAGGCGCTGCGAGCCGGCACGGCCAGCGCGCGTCACGCCGCGCTCCGTTCCTCCGGCCGCATCTACGTCGACGAGCTGATGGCCACCGCGGACGCCGTCGAAGGACTGACGGCGTTCCTCGACAAGCGCACCCCCGAATGGACGGGACGATGAACGACGTGCGGACGTTTCCGGAATGGCGGGACCGGCCCCTGGAAGAGGTGTTGTACGAGTGCCGCGAACTCGTGGAAGACACCGACTTTCCGACCGTGCAGCGCTGGCGCGAGGCCGGCGGCAAGGTGATCGGCCACTTCCAGGTCTACTTCCCGGAGGAGATCGTCCATGCGGCGGGCGCCCTGCCCTTCAAGGTGCGCGGCGCCCCGATCGAACCCGTGCAGGCCGACTCGCGGTTCGGCTCGTACCTGTGCTCGATCGTGAAGACCTCTCTCGAGCTCGCCCTCAGCGGGCGGGTCGAGATGGAGATGTTCGTCACCCACCCGATCTGCGACGCGGCCCGCAACCTGGCCGGCGTGTACGGGCGCAACTTCGGGTACCCGTGCCGCATCCTCTACCTGCCGCAGAACGCGAACTCCGGGCACGCTCCCACCTGGCTGCGCGAGGAGTACGAGCGCCTCGCCCGCCAGGTCGAGGAGGTCACGGGCGGCGTCGTGACCGACGACGGGCTCCGGGCCTCGCTCTCCGTGTTCAACGAGAACCGCCGGCTGCTGCGGGAGATCTACACGCTGCGCCGCGCCGAGCCGTGGAAGCTGTCGGCCGACGAGGCCTACGTCCTCGTCGCCGTCGCGGGCCTCGTGCCGCGCGAGGAGCACAACGAGCTGCTGCGCCACGTCCTGCCGCTGATCGACGCGCGCGACACGCGCCGGCTCGACCGGATACGGGTCGTCTACGAGGGCGGCTTCTGCGAGCAGCCGCCGCTCGACCTCATTCGCGCGATCGGCCGCTCCTGCTACGTGGTCGACGACGACCTGCTGGTCGGGCTGCGCTGGATCGTCGAGGACGTGCCCGAGGGCGACGATCCGCTCGCCGCCCTCGCCGAGGCCTACCTCGAGCGCTCCACCTACAGCCCCGTGCAGCACGACCTGCGCAAGCCGAAGGAGAAGATGCTGCTCGAGCGCGTCCGGGAAGCCGACGCCCGCGCCGTGATCGTCACGGCGGCCAAGATGTGCGAGCCGGGGCTCGAGGAGCAGGTGGCCTACACGCACGCGCTCGACCGGGCCGGCGTGCCGTACTTCGTGAGCGAGTTCGAGGAGAACATGACGAGCTTCGAGCAGCTCGAGATCCAGCTCGAGACGTTCGTCGAGAACCTCCTGTTCGACTGAGATCCGACGACTTCGACCGAGGAAGGGAGACACCCGTGATCCGCACCGCAGACGACGTCGTGGGCCGGGGTAACCGTGACGGGGCCCGGCTGTTCCGCGACTGGTTCGGGGAGCTCACGCGCGCCGCCGAGGAAGACCGCGGCGGCGCATACGTGTTCGTGATGGGCAGCCTGGCCGAGCTCCTGCGCACCTTCGACTTCCCGATCGTGTTTCCGGAGATCAATTCGCTGCAGACCGCCGTGCGCCACGTCGCCGACGAGTACCTGAACGAGGCCGAGGACTACGGCTACTCGCCGGACATCTGCGGCTACGTGAAGGCCGACGTGGCCACGCAGCTGCGCGGTGGCACGCTCCCGATGGGCCGCATCCCGAAGCCCGCGATCGCCGTCTATACGAACGCCTGCAACACCTACATCAAGTGGGCGGAGATCTGGGAGCGGATGTACGGCATCCCGACCTTCACGCTCGACGTTCCCGGGACGCGGTCGGCCGGCGCCCAGACGTGGCCGGGGAACCCGGATTTCGAGAGCGACCGCCGGTACGTGGCCGCCCAGCTCCGGGAACTGATCCCGCTGCTCGAACAGGTATCGGGCGTGCGGTTCGACATCGATCGGCTGCGCGAGCACATGGCGGCCGCCAACGAGATGAGCCGCGGCTGGCAGCAGGTGCTGGAGACGAACCGGAGCGCGCCCGCCACGTTCAACGCCCTCTCCGACGGGACGATCTACCTGGGCGTGGCCAACGGCTTCCGGGGCACGGCCGAGGGCGCGCGCTACTTCACCGACCTCGTCGAAGAAATGCGCTACAAGGCCGAGCACGGGATCGGAACGCTGACCGAGGAGCAGTATCGGCTGATCTTCGTGGGCGTCCCCTGCTACCCGATCTTCCGCCGGTTCAACGAGCTGTTCACCGAGCTCGGCGGCGTGTTCGTGCACTCGACCTACCTGTGGTTCGCCTCGGGCGGCTCGAACCTCGGCTGGCAGTACGAGCTCGACGACCCGATCGAGAGCCTGGCCGAGGGCGTGCTCGTGGGAGTGCGCGACGCGATGGACAGCATGTTCTTCCAGAACACCGCCCTCGAGGGGCTGATCGGGGACTTCGACGCCGACGGCGTCGTCTACCACCCGATCAAGAGCTGCCGGACGGTCTCCACCGGGCTCGCCGACAACCGCCGCGCGCTCATGGAGGCGTGCGACGTGGCCAGCCTGTTCATCGAGTCCGACATGATGGACAAGCGGGTCGTGTCGGAGGCCCAGCTCAAGAACCGGATCGACGCCTTCTTCGAGGGACTCGCCACGCGACGGCAGCAGGCGGCGATCGGGGCGCGCTAGGAAGCGACGGTCGAGACGACAGAAAGGAACGACAGGATGGCCTACGCGGCAGGCGTGGACGTGGGCTCCACGCAGACGAAGGCGGTGATCATCGACGAGGCGCGCAGCATCGTGAGCCGCGCGCTCACGGACACCGGCGCCAACGTGATCCGGGCGGCCGAGAACGCCTTTCGCGAGGCGCTCGAGGCCGGCGACCTCCGCGAGGAGGAGGTCGAGTTCGTGGTCGGCACCGGGTACGGCCGCTACAAGGTCACCTTCGGCAACACGCAGGTGACCGAGATCAGCTGCCACGGCCGCGGGGCCGTGCACATGTTCCCCGACACCCGCACCGTGGTCGACATGGGCGGCCAGGACACCAAGGCGATCCGGGTGTCGGAGACCGGCGAGATCATCGACTTCTGCATGAACGACAAGTGCGCGGCGGGCACCGGCCGCTTCCTGGGCGCCGCCTCCAGCGCCCTCGACATCCCGCTGCCGGAGCTCGGGCCCACCGCCCTGCGCGGCGAGCGCGCCGTGAAGATCTCGACCACCTGCACCGTGTTCGCCGAGTCCGAGGTGCTCTCGTGGCTCGGCAAGGGAAAGAAGATCGAGGACATCCTGCTCGGGGTGCACCAGTCGATCGCGCGGCGCTCGTGCGGGCTCCTGCGGCGGGTCGGCGTGGAGCCCGACGTCACCTTCACGGGCGGCGTCGCCCGCAACACGGCGATGATCGCCACTCTCGAGGAGGGCCTCGGCTGCGCGGTGAACGTCAGCGAGGACTCGCACTACATGGGCGCGCTCGGCGCCGCCCTGTTCGCCCTCGATCACATCCAGGCGAGTCGCGCGCCCGCGCGAGAGCAAAGGAGCGCCGTATGACGTACACGAGCGGCGTCGACGTCGGGTCGACGTACACGAAGGCCGTGGTGATCGACGAGGAGCGGCGGATCGTCGGCCGGGCCATGCAGCCCACCGGCTTCAAGCTGGCCGAAGCCGCGGAAGCGGCGCACCGGACGGCTCTCGCCGACGCCGGCCTCGCGCCTCACGGGGCGGACTACGTCGTCGCCACCGGGTTCGGCCGCCACCAGGTCGGGATCGGCGACCTGACCGTGACCGACCTCACCGCCGCCGCCCGCGGCGCCAAGTTCCTGTTTCCCGGCACGCGCACCATCCTCGACGTCGGCGGGCAGACGATGAAGGCGAGCAAGCTCGAGGACGGCGCGAAGGTCAAGTCGTTCCGCCTCAACGACAAGTGCGCCGCCGGCACCGGGGCCTTCCTCGAGAAGACCGCGCGCTACATGGGCTACTCCACCGAGGAGATCGGCCCGCTGGTGGCGACCTCGAAGGAGCCGATCTCGATCTCCGGCGTTTGCGCCGTGTTCGCCGAGTCGGAGGTGATCAACCACCTGTCCCAGGGCGCCGCGCCCGCCGACATCATGCACGGCGCGATCGTCTCGTTCGTCGGCCGCTCCGTCCAGCTCATGAAGCGCGTGCGCATGGAGCCCGAGTACACGCTGATCGGCGGCATCCTGCGCTACGAGACCATGGTCCGGGTGATCCGCGAGACGCTCGAATCGGACGTCAACGTACCCGACGACGGTCTCGTCCAGTTCGTGCCCGCCCTGGGGGCCGCGATCCTCGGCCGCCTGCGGCTCGAGGCGCTGGCGGCGGCGTGACCGACCCGGCCCGGAAGCTCGGCGCGATCGTCGAGGGCGAGGCCCGCCGGGCGCTGTCGGAGGCGCAGCTCCGGCCGGACCCGGCCCGACTCGCCGCCGGCTGGGAGCGCCGGTTCGTGGCCGACGCCGCGCGGGCGGCCGAGGCGATCGAGCTCTACGAGAGGCTCGGCTTCGAAGCCGTGGCCGATCCGCTGCGCACCGGCGAGCTGGGCGAGCAGTGCGACGAGTGCCAGCTCGTGGCGCTGCTCAGGTTCCGGACGGTGTACACGCGCCGGCGGGACAGTTAGCGCCGGCGAGCTCTACGCCGGGATACTTGCGCCGCGGCTCGCCGCTTCGCCGGGGTCCGCCGGCAGTTGCGCCGCCAGTCGATCCAGCGCCCGCGCGAGCCGGTAGCGCGCGATCGCCAGGCCGGTTCCCTTCCCCAGCACGGCAGACAGCACGGCGACGCCCAGCCCGAAGAGCGCGATGCCCACGAGGGAAGAAACGGGCAGCGGTCCGCCCAGAATCGCCCAGCCGGCATAGCCGACGACGGCGAGCACCAGGCAGATCGCTCCCGCCTCGCACCCGCAGGCGCCGAGGAGCGCCCTCAGGCGCGACTCCCATGCGTAGCGCTCGGCCTCGGGCAGCGTCGGGAGCTGCACGATCGTGGCGCGACGCCGCCCCAGGGAAGGCGGCCGAAGAGCCCGAAGCTGGTCGCGGGTCTCGATCACCACCGTGCGCCGGGTCATCACGAAGCGCGCTAGAAGTAGGTCACGTGCTTCGACGCGCGGAACAGGATCACCTGCCATCCGTGAAGCGTCGTCTGCCCTGGCGGGTCGCTGCCGTCCCACGGCACCCCCATCAGGTTCGAGAGGTTACTGGCCGCGTCGATGTGCCAGAGATTCCCGCTGTGCCCCAGCTCGTGGGCGGTCACGCGCCGATTCAGCGCCGGACCCTCGCCGCCGCACGGCTGGTTCCGCACCGTGATGTAATCCGTGAGCCACAACCCGCAGCCGTACGAGCCGCAGTTCGGATCAGTGCCGGTCGGCAGGCTGCGGATCACGAAGCACGCGATCGGCCCCCCGTAGCCGACGACGCGCCGCCAGGCCCCGTAGAAGCAGCGCCGGCTGGCGAGGAAGTCGAGCTTCGTGCCGGTCAGGCCGAGATCCGCGCCGAAGCCCGCCGCGTTGCAGGGCACGTCCAGCATGTCGGCGTCCGCGTTGCCGCCGTCGACCTGCACCCAGCTCGCATCGACGGTCTCCGCACCCGCGAAGCCCGAGTCGAACTCGAACGGCGCCAGGCGAACGAGGCGAACGTTGGCCTCGCGCTTCAGGATCTCCGCGGCGCGCTGCAGCAAGTCGACGACGTAGGCGGTGGAGGCGATCTGGGCGCCCCGCTCGTCGCGGAGAATGACCGTGCAGATGCGCAGCTTCTTCTCCGGACGGATGCCCAGGGCGCCGAGGATCGCGTCGCCGAGTGACACGATGGTCCAGACGATGAAGGTGACGAGGTTCCAGAGCCATTTGATGAAGCGGCCGACGAAGGGGATCTCGAAGATCAACTCGATGACGAAGGCGACGGCGTCGAGGATCCACCCGACGATCGACTCGATGACGACCAGGATCGCGTTGACGACCGTCGTGACGACATCCCACACCAGGCACACCGCCGTCGTCACCCACGTCCACCCGATGCAGACCCAGTTCGAGACCCATACCCAGGCCACGCAGAACCACGAGACCACCTCGCAGGCCCACGAGCACGGCCACCAGTCGCAGCAATCGCTGGCCCATTCCGCGCAGGAGTTCTCGCCGTCGTCCTTCCAGTCGTTGCACTCCTGGTGGCGCTCTTCTCCCCACTCCAGGCACGTAGCCATCTCTAGTGTCCTCCGGTGTTGGGGGCCCGGGGTCAGCCGCAGAGCACGTCCTGCTTCTGCTCGACGCGGCGGCGATACCCGGTGTGGATGACGGCAAACAGCATCCCGGCGACAGGGACGAGTCCGGCGGCGAGGATCAGCAGCGTCGTGTCCTCCCGGTACCAGCCGAGTACCGCCAGGACGGCGACCGCTAGCAGCAGGGGCCGCACGGTGTTGAGGGCCGGGGAACGCCGTCGCACGGGGAAGGGGTCACGAGGCGACGGATCGAGGTCGTGGGCGGGGTCCTTCATGGGCTCGTCTCCCGGTGAAGTGTGTGACGGGACCGACTCACCTCATCACGCTCTCTCACCCATCGAATGCCGCCGAGGGTCGATTCCTTACAGATCGGGTTTGTAAGGTTTGCGGCTCCGGCGGCATTCGGGAGATGCGGGGCGGCGCGGTCCGCGCCGTCCC
>JASFRN010000082.1:0-12641 GCA_050114915.1 Gemmatimonadales bacterium
GGGCACGCGTACGGCCGTACGACTCCAGGACATCGAGGGCGCGCCCGGGCTCGTCCCGTTCCATCCAGAGTTCCGCGCCCTTCGAAGGGGACCAGTCTGACACGAGGCGGGCCACGGCCGGGGGGGGCACGAGCTCGTCTTCCGGCCAGGCGCGGAGGGCCGCCGCGTGGACGTCCGGCGCCACGAGACGGAGCCAGGCCAGGTATAAGTCGCGTCCGGCGGACGTTCGCTCGGTCTCGAAGTCGACGAGGGCGCGGAGTCGCCACAGGAAGGTGACGCTGCTGTCCGCATCCAGCCGGATGCCTTCGTCCAGGAATTGGGTCGCTTCGGGATACAAACCGTTGTAGCGGGCGATGTAGCCGGCGACGTCGAGGCGCAGAATCGAACGATCGAGGGCGAGCGCCCGCCGCGCCGCCTCGTACGCCTCGTCCAGGCGGCCCGTGTAGGAGAGGAACTCCGCGTACTGCTGATGAGCGTCGGCGTTGTCAGGATCGGTGCTCAGCGCCCGTACGTATGCGCTCTCCGCCGGTTCCCACTCCCAGCGGTCCCGATAGGCGTTGCCGAGCGCGACTGCGGCCGACGAGTTGTTCGGATCGAGCTCGAGGGCTCGTAACGCCGCACGCTCTCCCGCCTCGAGGTTCTGCGCCCAGACCGCGGAGTCCGCCGTCTCGGAGACGAAGTATGGCAGTATCGTCCGCGCCTCGGCCAGGCCCGCCCACGCCGGCGCCCAGTTCGAGTCCCGCGCGATCGCCGCTTCGAACAGGCGGATCGCCTCGTCGACGTTCTTTCCCCGCTCCCGCAGCAGGGCGCGGCCGTTGAGGTACAGATCGTAGACCTGGAGATCCTCGGTCGGTGACACGAGCTGCTCGTGCTCCGCGAGCCCGAGCGGCACGCGCAGCGCCCTCGCGATCGCGTCCGCGATCTCCGTCTGGATGGCGAACACGTCGCCGAGCTCGCGGTCGTACTGGTCCGACCAGAGGTGCGAGCCAGTCTGCGTGTCGATCAACTGGGCCGTGATGCGCAGACGGTCGCCCGCCTTCCGCACGCTGCCCTCGACGAGGTGCGCGACGCCCAGGCTGTCCCCGACTGTGCGGGCGTCGGCGGACTGGCCCTTGAACGCGAACGACGAAGTCCTGGCCGCGACACGCAGGTCGTGAATTCGTGCCAGGGCGTTCAGCAGTTCCTCCGTCATCCCGTCGCTGAAGTACTCCTGGTTCCCCTCGGCGCTCATGTCGGCGAACGGGAGGACGGCGATCGAGGGCCGCGGATCGTCGTCGATGTCCACGAAGGTGAGGGCGGATGCAGAGGCCGCGACGGGCGGCGCCCCCGAGTCCGACGACGAGCGGCCCGTCCGGACGCCGGCCTGCCAGGCGCCGAACAGCAGCGCGGTGACACCCGCCAGCGCGATCAGGCCGGCCGGCCAGCGCTTCGCCGCGGGCAACGCCACGATGTGCTCGATCTCTTCCCGCGACGCGGCTCCCATCCGGTGGACGCCGCCCGGCGTGACCTCGAACGCCCAGGCGAGCACCAGGGCGACGGGAAAGCCGAGGAGGAGCAGTGCGACGACGAACGGGACGAAAGACTCGGGCAGGCGCAGCGCGTCGGCCAGCGGATCGACGACCTGGAGGACGCCGAAGCCCACGGCCCCGTAGACGGCGGCGACCTTGAACACGCTGCGCCGTTTCAGCTCGGCGAACAGCTCCTCGTGGGATCTCACGGCCCCCTTGCGCTTTCCCTCTCGCGCAGGATCATCGGGGTCCGGCGCTCGTCGACAGGTGTCCGCCGCACCTCGACGCCGCCGAGCCCGCGCTCGGCGAGCCACGCCTGGACCCGGGGATCTGACCGGACCGGGTCGAGGAGCGGGTGCCAGAAGATCGCGGTGCGACCGAACAGCAGCTTCGTCTCGTCGCGGAGCAGGGCGACGACGGCGCTGTCGGGTTCGCCGATCATCATCCAGGCGAGGGTGGGCGGAATGACGGCGTTGTCGATGTTGTTCAGCACGCTGTCCAGTGCGGATGCGGCTTCGGCGCCGGCTGGATCCGAGCCGTCCATGAGGCCCCGGAAGCTCGCATCGAGATGCGTGCGGACGTCCCCCCATTTGCTGGAGAGCGAAGCGTACCTGGGACTGGAGGCGACCAGCTCGTCCATGCTGTCGAGCGCTCGCTCCAGCTTGCCGGCTCGCAGGTATGACAGCACCGAGACCGACAGGAGCCGTTCGCGAGCCTGCCCCGGCGCGACCGCGAGCGACGCGGTATTGACGTCGGCGGCTTCCTGGACCCGGTCGTCGAGCTCCAGCGCCCAGCTCAGCGTCTCCGCCCGGATGGGAGCGGGGTCGAGCGCCCATGCGCGGTCCGCCTCCCGGACGGCGTCGGCGATTCGGCCCATGTTGTACATCAGGTCGGCGTACTGCTGATGGGCTTCCGCGTTGTCCGGATCGATCCCCAGGGCCTGTCGGTACGAGGCCTCCGAGGCCGCCCACTCGGCCCGGTCCCGCTGCACGCTGCCGAGGGCCACGAGCGCCGACGCGTTGCGCGGATCGAGCTCCAGCGCGCGGCGCGCCGCCCGCTCCGAGCGCACCAGCGCCGAGTCGACGAACACCTGCAGGCTGTCCTCCGGCACTCCGAGTGACCTCGCATGCCAGAGCGAGATCTCCCGAGCTTCGGCCAGGGCCGCCCAGGCCGGCGCCCAGGCGGAGTCGTGCTCGACCGCCGTCTCGAACAACCGGATCGCTTCGCGCAGCCCCTCGCCCCGCAGGCGCATCTGGGCGCGGCCGGCCAGGTAGAGATCGTAGGCGTCGAGGTCCCCCGTCGGGGCGACGAGGGACTCGTCTCCCTCGAGGCCGAGGGGCACCCGGAGCTGGTCCGCGATCGCCTCGGCGATCTCCGTCTGGATCGCGAACACGTCGTCGAGCGTCCGGTCGTAGGTGTCGGTCCAGAGATGGGAGCCCGTCGACGTGTCGATCAGCTGCGCGGTGATGCGGAGCCTGTCGCCAGCCTTCCGCACGCTTCCCTCGACGAAGTACCGCACGTGGAGCGTGTCGCCCAGCTGTCCGGCCGTGAGGTTCGTCCCTTTCAAGGCGAAGGTGGACGTGCGCGCCGCGACGCGGAGCTCCTGGATCTTCGCCAGCGTGTTGAGGAGCTCTTCGGTCATCCCGTCGCTGAAGTACTCCTGGTCGCCTTGCGGGCTCATGTCCGCGAACGGCAGGACGGCGATGGAGGGGCGGGGGTCGTCCTCCAGGGCCGTGAACGCGAGGCGAGCCTCGGGACCCCGGGACGCCGCCGTCGCGGCGTCCGACGTTCCGCTGCGGCGTCCCACCCACCAGGCGCCGGCGACGAGGGCGGCGACGCCGAGCAGGGCGAGCAGCCCCGCGGACCAGCGCTGCGCGGCCGGCTCCGCCACGATCGCCGCGATCTCACCCGGGGCCGCTGGCTCCGTCTTGCGGACGCCGTCCGGCGTTGCCTCGAACGCCCAGGCCAGGACGAGCGCGAGCGGAAATCCGAGCAACAGGACGGCGACGACGTAGGTGAGGAACGCGTCGGGCAGCCGCAGGGCTGTCGTAAGCGGATCGGCGACCTGGATCAACGCGAACGCCACGGCGCCGTAGACGGCCGCCACCCGGAACACGTGGCGGCGCTTCAGCTCGGCGAACAGCTGCTGGTAGGACTTCACGGGGTCGCGGCTCCGTTCGCGGCGCCGTCTGCTTCGCGCAACACGACCGGCGTCTCGCGCTGGTCCACCGGCGTGCGGTGGATGACGCCGTCGACCCCCCTCCCGCGCAGGAATTTCCGGACGCTCGGCAATTGCCGGACGTCGTCGAGGATCGGCAGACACACCGTGTAGAGGCGATCGACCGTCATCCCCAGCGTATCGGGCGCCACGATCCGTGCGGCGGCAGAGTCCGGGTATCCCAGCTCGACCCAGTCGAACGGCAAGAGGTACTTGTGCGCAGTATCGGGGATCGCCGACAGCGTCCCCTGTCGCATCCAGTCGAAGAACTTTCGGTTCTCGGACACCACTCTTCCCACGTCCACGGTATCGTCGAGCACCGACGGTATGGCCTCGAGGGTCTCCTCGAATTTCCGTTCGCGATAGAGCAGGAAGACGTAGTTGCCCCGGAGGTTCATGAGCGATTTGTCGGGGTCGAGCCGAATGCCGCGCCGGTATACGCGTTCCGCTTCGCCATCTCGATCATCGCACTCCAGGGCGGTCGCGAGAATGTTGAATCGGATGGGGGCTGGATCGAGGGCCGCGGCTCGATCGGCGGACCGCACCGCGGCGGCGACCCGTCCCGTGGCCAGCAGGAACTCGGCGTACTGCTGGTAGGCCTCGGCGTTGTCCGGATCGAGGGCCAGGGCCCGGCGGTAGGCTCGCTCCGCCGGTTCCCACTCGTAGCGGTCGCGGAGCACGTTGCCGAGCGCGACGTGCGCGGAGGCGTTCTCCGGGTCCAGCTCCAGCGCGTGCCGCGCCGCGCCCTCGGCGGCGTCGAGCTCGGCGGCCACCGCGGCGCTGTCGGCCGGCTGTCCCTCGAAGGCCTCGCTGTAGTACCAGGCGCGGATCTCGAGGGCCTCGGCCAGGCCCGCCCAGGCGGGCGCCCACGTCGAATCGGCCGCGATCGCGGCCCGGTACAGCCGCACGGCCTCGTTCATCGACGCTCCGCGTTCCCGCATCCGGGCGCGGGCGGAGAGGTAGAGATCGTAGGCTCCGAAATCACTGGTCGGCTGAACCAGATCGGACGCATCATCGAGTCCCAGCGGCACCCGCAGCTGGTCGGCGATCGCGCTTGCGATCTCGGTCTGAATGGCGAACACGCTCTCCAGTTTCCGGTCGTAGGTATCGGACCAGAGGTGGGAGCCGTCGCTCGCGTCGATGAGCTGCGCCGTGATGCGAAGCTGGTCCCCGTCCTTGCGGACGCTGCCCTCGACGAAGTAGCGCACGTGGAGCGTGTCGCCGAGCTGCGCCGCGGTGAGATTCGTGCCCTTGAAGGCGAACGTCGACGTCCGGGCCGCCACGCGCAGCTCCGGGATCTTCGCCAGCGTGTTGAGGAGTTCCTCGGTCATCCCGTCGCTGAAGTACTCCTGGTCGCCCTTCGGGCTCATGTCGGCGAACGGCAGGACGGCTATCGACGGGCGGGGGTCGTCCTCCAGAGAAGCGAAGGCCAGCTGCGCGGAGGGGGACGCTCCAGAAGAGGCTGCCGTCGTCGCCTCGTCCGCCGCGCCGCTCCGGCGTCCGACCCACCAGGCCCCCGCGACGAGGGCCGCGACGCCCGCCAGGGCCAGCAGCCCGGCGGGCCAGCGCCGGGAGGCCGGCTCGGCGACGATCGCCGCCAGCTCGTCGTCGGAGGCCCGGTCGGTCCGGCGCACGCCCTCCGGGGTCACCTCGAAGGCCCACGCTAGAATGAGCGCGAACGGGAAACCCAGCAGCACCAGCACGGTGACCATCGAGAGGAACTCGGCCGGCAACTGGAGGCCCTGGCCGAGGAGGTCGGCGAGCTGCAGCACCACGAACGCGGTGGCGCCGTAGATCGCCGCCACTCGGAACACGTGGCGGCGCTTCAGCTCGGCGAACAGTTGCTGGTAAGACTTCACGGGGTGGCCTCCCCCGCCGTCCGCAGGGCCGCCGGGCGCTTCCGTTCACTGGCGGGCGTGCGCTGGAGGGTCAGGTTCGCGAGGCCGTGCTCGCGCATCGCGGCCCGGACGTCCGGGCGTGAACGGAGATCGTCGAACACGGGATACCACACGATGTAATTGAACGAGATCTCGAGCCCGGTCTCGGGGGGGAACGCCACCAGCGCCGCGGCCGCGCTGTCCGGCTCCCCGAGCCGCATCCAATTGACCGGGCCCACGAGCCAGCGCGCCGAGTCGGGAAGGGTGGCGAACGTCCCGCGCTCCATGATGTCGACTTTCTGCAGCATGGCGGCGCGCCGACGGGCGTTGGGATCGTCGCCGTAGTAACGGCGCGCTTCGTCGTAGCGGCCCGCAGCGAGATGGATGCCGCCCAGGTTGCGGCGCAGCGGCCACAGGTGGTTCTCGGGATCCAGGCGGATGCCGAGCTCGTAAGCCTCCATGGCCTCGGCTTCCCGGTCGTCGAGCTGCAGGGCATTACCCAGTATGTAGAAGCGGATGGGCGCCGGATCGAGCACCGCCGCCCGGTCGATCTCTTGCACGCCACGTCCGACGCGCCCCATGGAGGACAGCAGCTCACCGAGCTGCTGATGGGCTTCCGCGTTGTCGGGGTCGATGGCCAGCGCGGCCCGGTAGGCCTTCTCGGACGCCTCCCATTCGAAGCGGTCCCGCAGCACGCTTCCGAGCGCGACGTGCGCCGACGGGTTGCGCGGATCCAGCTCCAGCGCCCGCCGGGCGGCCCGCTCGGACGCCTCGAGTTCCACGTGGACGGTTGCCGAATCCGGGTACACGCCGTTCCAGGGCTCGTCGTACCAGAGGCGGACTTCCGTGGCCTCCGCCAGGCCGGCCCACGCCGGGGCCCACGTCGAATCGCGTGCCAGCGCGGCCTCGAACAGGTCGACGGCTTCGTTCAACGCCGCGCCGCGCAGGCGCATGCGCGCGCGCGCCGCCAGGTACAGGTCGTAGGCCTCCAGGTCCTCGACCGGGTCCACGAGCTGGGAGGGATCCGACAGCCCCAGCGGCACCCGTAGCTGGTCGGCGATCGAGGTGGCGATCTCGGTCTGAATGGCGAACACGCTCTCCAGTTTCCGGTCGTACGTATCCGACCAGAGGTGCGAGCCGTCGCTTGCGTCGATGAGCTGCGCGGTGATGCGGAGCTCGTCGCCGTCCTTTCGCACGCTGCCCTCGACCAGGTACTGCACGCCGAGCTCGTCTCCGATCGTGCGCAGGTCTTCTTCGCGGTCCTTGTAGGCGAAGGTCGAGGTGCGGCCGGAGACCCGAAGCTCGCGGATGTTGGCCAGCGTGTTGAGGAGCTCCTCGGTCATACCGTCGCTGAAGTACTCCTGGTCGTGCTCGCGGCTCATGTCGGCGAACGGGAGGACGGCGATCGAGGGGCGCGGGTCGTCGGCGACGTCACCGTACGCCAGCTGGAGAGAGTCGGCGCCGGCCGCGGCGGCTTCCGCCCCACCTTCCGAGCGCCCGGTCTGCAGGCCCGCCCACCAGACGCCGCCGAGCAGCGCGGCCGCGCCGGCGACGGCCAGCAGCCCCGCGGGCCAGCGCTTCGAGGCGGGCTCGGCGACGATCGCCTCGATCTCGCCCGGGGCCGCGGCCCCGGTGCGGTGGACGCCGTCCGGCGTGACCTCGAACGCCCACGCGAGCACGAGGGCGACCGGGAAGCCGAGCAGCAGGATCGCGACGACGAACGGCAGGAACGTCTCCGGCAGCCGGAGCGCCTGGCCCAGCGGGTCCGCCACCTGGATGAGTCCGAAGGCCACCGCGCCGTACACGGCTGCCACTTTGAACACCTTCCGCCGCTTCAATTCGGCGAACAGCTGCTGATGGGACTTCATGGCGTATCCGCCTCCCCGGGCGTCGATCGCACCGGACGTCGTCCCTCGAGTCCTCGCGATGCCAGCAAGGCCTGGAACCTGGGGTCGTCCCGCAGCACGTCGTACGCGGGGTAAAACAGAATGTCGCTATAACTGAAGGGGGGAAGATCGCCGAACATGCGTTCGAGGAAATCGAGAGCCCGGTCGGGCCTGCCCTGCGCCATCCAGATCGCCGGGGCCGACCCGCCAAAGGTCGGGTATCTCGCCAGGAGCGCAGGGTCGAATCCCATCGGCACCAGGGTGTCCGCCGGCCAGGTGCGGACGAATTCCGGCTCGGATTCCGGCGCGATGTGGCGCAGCATTCCGAGGGCATACTCGCGCGCCTCCCCCCAGCGACCGGCGTCGATGTATGCGTTCAGCAGGTTGTCTCGCAGCCACGGAATTCGCTCCTCCGGATCGAGGGCGATGCCCTGCCGGAAGTAGTCGATGGCTTCGCCGAACTGCGCGTTCTCGAGAGCGAGAAACCCGGCCACGTTGACTCGAACTGGGGACCGGTCGAGAGCCAGCGCCCGCCGCGCGCTCCGCAGCCCCTCGCCAGGGCGTCCGACGTCGGCGAGATACTCGGCGTATTGCTGGTGCGCCTCGAAGTTGTCCGGATCCAGGCTGAGGGCCCGGAGGTACATCGTCTCGGCCGCGTCCCAGTCCCAGCGATCGCGGAGCACGTTGGCGAGCGCGACGGTGGCCGACGCGTTCTCCGGGTCCAGCTGGAGGGCGCGGCGCGCCGCCGTTTCCGCGGCGTCCAGGCTGCGCGCCCAGTAGGCGGAGTCCGGCGGCACCTGCGGCTCGTCGGGCCCCGGGGCGTAGTAAGGAAGCAGCGCCCGGCTCTCCGCCAGGCCGGCCCACGCCGGCGCCCAGCTCGAATCGCGGGCCACCGCGGCTTCGAACAGGCGGACGGCCTCGAACGTGCTCTCGCCCCGCTCGCGCATCTTCGCCCGACCGGCCAGGTAGAGGTCGTAGGCTTCGAGGTCGTCGGTCGGCGTGACGAGCGTCGCCCCTTCGTCGAGGCCGAGCGAGACGCGCAGCGCGGCGGCGATCGCGCGGGCGATCTCGGTCTGGATCGCGAACACGCTCTCCAGCTTCCGGTTGTAGGCATCTGACCAGAGGTGCGAGCCGTCCCTCGTGTCGATGAGCTGCGCCGTGATCCGCAGCTCGTCGCCGTCCTTCCGCACGCTCCCCTCCATCAGGTACCGGACGCCGAGCTCCTCGCCGATCTGGCGCAGATCCTCCTGCTTTCCCTTGTAGGCGAACGCCGACGTCCGTCCCGCGACCCGCAGCTCGCGGATGCCGGCCAGGGTGTTGGAGATCTCCTCGGTGATTCCGTCGCTGAAGTACTCCTGGTCGCCCTCCGGGCTCATGTCGGCGAACGGGAGGACCGCGATCGAGGGGCGCGGATCGTCTTCGAGGTCCGCGTACGCCAGGCGCACGGCATCGCCGGTCGGAGTCTGAGCCGCCGAGGCGACGGGCCCGGCTCCCGGGTCCACGGTTTGCCGGCCCACCCAGACCGCCCCGGCGAGCAGGGCCGCGAGCCCGAGTAGCGCCAGGAAACCCGGGATCCAGCGCTTCGAGGCGGGTTCGGCGACGAGCGCCTCGATCTCCCCGGGCGTCGCGGCGTCGGTGCGCTTCACGCCCTCGGGTGTCATCTCGAACGCCCAGGCGAGGATGAGCGCTACCGGGAACGCGAGCACGAGGATCGCGACCATGAATGTGATCGTCCACTCCGGGAGGCCCAGCGCCGGCAGCAGGATGTCGGCGAGCTGGAGGACGACGAACGAGGTCCCCCCGTAGATCGCCGCCACCTTGAACACGTGGCGCCGCTTCAGCTCGGCGAACAGCTGCTGGTAGGACTTCATCGCGCGGCCTGGCCCAGGGCCCTGGGGCGTTTCCGCTCGGCCGGGGGCGTGCGTTGATCCTCGACGCCCGCCAGGCCGCGCTCCGCGAGATAGGCCTGGACGCGCGGGTCGGAGCGGACGGAGGTCAGCGCCGGGTTGCGGAGCTCGAGCACGCGCCCGAAGGGCTCGTCGGACAGGTAGGCGAGCGCCGAGGTCACGGCGCTGTCGGGCTGGCCCGCGAGCATCCAGTAGCCGGAGTGCACATATTCGCGCAGCTCATCGGGAATACGGCTCAAGTCCCCGGTGCGGATCCCTTCGAGAAACTCCGCGACCTCGGATGGCGAGCCGATGTAAGGCGCGGCCTCCGGGTCCAGTTCCTTCGCACGGTTGAGGGCCTGAGCCGCGTCCTTCCACCGGTCGAGCAGGGCGTACCGATAGGCCAGGCGCCAGAGCACGATCTGCTTTCCTTCCGTCGTCGTCTCGCGGTCGAGGGTGCGTTCGTAGGTTTCCGCGCTCTCGGCGAATCGACCGTCGTCCATCAAGGCGGTGGCCAGCATGCCCAGCCGGATCGGGGCGGGGTCGAGCACCGCCGCGCGATCCATCGCGTGGACGGCTTCCGCGATTCGTCCGACGTTGAGGAGGTACTCCCCGTACTGCTGGTGGGCCTCCGGGTTGTCGGGGTCCAGCTCCAGCGCGTGGAGATACGCCGCCTCGGACTCGTCCCATTCCGCCCGGTTTCGGTAGACGCTGCCGAGCGCCACGTAGGCGGAGGAATTGGCGGGGTCCAGCTCCAGTGCTCGTCGGGCTGCGCGTTCGGACGCCTCCAGGGCCCGGGCGTTGAACGCCGACGGGGAGACGTCGTCCGGCTGCGCTGCCGCATACCAGATCCGAAGCTCCTCGACTTCCGCCAGGGCCGCCCAGGCCGGCGCCCACGTCGAATCGCGGGCCAGGGCCGCCTGGAACAGGTCGCGCGCCTCGAGGAGACTCGCCCCGCGCTCCCGCATCTTCGAACGTCCCGCGAGGTAGAGGTCGTAGGCGCCGAGGTCGGCCGTCGGGGTGACCAGCTTCGATGCGTCGTCCAGGCCGAGCGGCACGCGGAGCGCTTCGGCGACGGACGCCGCGATTTCCGACTGGATGGCGAACACGTCCTCGAGAGTACGGTCGTAGCTGTCGCTCCACAGGTGCGAGCCGTCGGAGGCGTCGATGAGCTGGGCCGTGATGCGGAGCTTGTCGCCCGCCTTCCGGACGCTTCCTTCGATCAGGTAGCCGACGCCGAGCTCGCGGCCGATTTCTCGCAGATCCTTGTGCTCGCCCTTGAAGGCGAAGGCGGACGTGCGGCCCGCGACCCGGAGCTCGTCGATTCCGGCGAGGGTGTTGAGGATCTCCTCGGTCATCCCGTCCCCGAAGTACTCCTGGTCGCCCTCGGGGCTCATGTCGGCGAACGGCAGAACGGCGATCGACGGCCGATCGTCGTCGCCGGGATCGGCATAGGCGAACCGTATGTCCGAGGAGGCGGAGACGGCCGCTTCCGGCACCGGAGCCGTCCGGCGTCCGACCCACCAGGCGCCGGCGACCAGCGCTGCGACGCCGATCAGGGCGAGGACCCCGGCCGGCCAGCGGCGAGACGCCGGCTCGGCCACGATCGCCTCGATCTCACCCGGGGCGGCCGCACCCGTCCGCTGCACGCCATCGGGGGTGACCTCGAACGCCCAGGCGAGAATGAGGGCGACGGGGAATGCGAGGATCACGAGGGCGACCATGAACGTGATCGTCCAGTCGGGGACGCCGAGACGCGGAAGCATGATGTCCGCCGCCTGCAGCACGCCGAACGAGACGACACCGTATAAAGCGGCCACCCGGAACACCTTCCGCCGCTTCAGCTCGGCGAACAGCTGCTGGTAGGACTTCATCGCGGCGTCCTCTGCGGCCGGACGCCGGCGAGGTTGGCGCGTCTCATCAGGGCCTGGACCTCGGGATCGTCGAGGAGCGGCTCCAAGGCCGTTTCCCAGAAATAGTGCGTCGGGCCGTAGTCGGCGTTGATCGCGCTGCCGAGCGCAGCGACGGCCCGGTCAGGCCGGCCCAGGGCCATCCAGACGACCGCCCCGATATCCGGATACGCCGCGGTGATCCGCTCCGCGACTTCGGGCGTGGGCGGGCTTCCCGGAGGCCAGACGGCGGCGGCGGCGCGCAGATTTTCTTGCCCTTCTCCAGAATATCGACTCGAGATCTCCCGCGCGGCCGTCCAGTCCGGCATCGAAACATACGCCCGCAGCCGGCTCCTCCGTATGAAGCCGGCCGCGTCGGTCGGATCGAGACGATCCGCCGCGTCGAACATCGCGAGCGCCTCGGCGTAGCGCCCGTTCAACATCTCGGCGTAGCCCACGGTGTTCAGGCGAACGGGAACACGGTCCAGTTCGATTCCCCGCCGCGCCATGTCCACGGATTCGGCGATTCGACCGACGTACGACAGGTACTCCCCGTATTGCTGATTCGCCTCGGCGTCGTCCGGGTCCAGGACGAGCGCGCGCTGGAAGGCCGCTTGCGCTTCCGGCCATTCCCGCCGTTCCCGGTGCACGGTGCCGAGCGCGACCCACGCGGTCACGCTCGTCGAGTCGAGCGCGAGCGCTCGCTCCGCGGCCCGCTCGCCCGCGGTCAAATGTTCCGCCCAGGGTCGCTCCCGGTTGACTTCGGTCACATACCATGGAAGGGTGGCCTGGCTGAGGGCGAGCCCTGCCCAGGCCGGGGCCCAGCTCGAGTCGCGGGCGATCGCCGCCTCGAACAGGCGAATCGCCTCGGCCACGCCGCTCCCCCGCTCACGCATCCGGCCCTTCGCCGCGAGGTAGAGATCGTAGGCCTCGAGGTCCCCCGTCGGGGTGACGAGGGACTCGTCGCCTTCGAGGCCGAGCGGCACCCGCAGCTGGTCGGCGATCGCTTCGGCGATTTCAGACTGGATCGCGAACACGTCGTCCAGGGTGCGATCGTAGGTGTCCGACCAGAGATGCGACCCGGTGGAAGTGTCGATGAGCTGCGCGGTGATCCGCAGCTTGTCGCCGGCTTTCCGGACGCTGCCCTCGACGAAGTAGCGTACGTGGAGCGTATCGCCGAGCTGCGCCGCGGTGAGATTCGTGCCCTTGAACGCGAACGTCGACGTGCGCGCGGCCACACGCAGTTGCTGGATCTTCGCCAGCGTGTTGAGGAGCTCCTCCGTCATCCCGTCGCTGAAGTACTCCTGGTCGCCCTGCGGGCTCATGTCGGCGAACGGGAGGACGGCGATCGAGGGGCGGGAGTCGTCCGCGAGGGAC
>JASFRN010000083.1:0-12408 GCA_050114915.1 Gemmatimonadales bacterium
CGGAGAGGCCGCGCAACGCCTCCCGGAGCCGCCGGGGGCCGCTCTCGTAGGCCGTGAGCAAGGACTTCGTGTCGAGATCGGCATAGACCTGTGGGAACGTCGTCGAAACACCGCGCATGGCTCCGGTTTCCTCCGCGCCGGGGAATTCTCACAGCGACAGAGATCGATGCTAGTGGCGCCGCGTACATGAAGAAATAGCGTCTAAAGCATGAAATACATGCAGGTAATGCATACTAGCAGGGGCATCGTGACGCCGGGTGTGTGTTGCTGTCGGGGTGGGTGCAGCGGGTAGAGCGGCGAAACAGCCGCGCCGAGTATGTCGTAAGAGAAGGCAGAAGGAACAGGCCCTCCCGCGAGAGCTCACTCCAGGGGAATATCGATGCGTACCTTCTCGATCGTTCGAGCCGGCATGTACGCCATCGCCGGCATCCTCTCGCTCGCCAGTCCCGCGTCCGCCCAGGTCTTCGACCACGTCGATGTCGCGGCCGACGGTGTTTCCGAGGCTTCACTGGAGCGAATCGGCAACGAACTCCACCAGGCGCAGGCGCGCATCGCCCGCTTCTTCTCAGAGCGTGGCGGCGCCGTGCAGGTACACGTTTTCGCGCATCGCGACGAATTCAGCCGCGCGCTGCGTGAGGCCTGGGGCATTCCCGATACGCAATGCTGGATGGTCGGCGCGGCGGACGACTCTCATCTCTACCTGCTCTCGCCGGACAGCTGGATGGACGAGGCCTGTGAGCACGATCCGTCCGATGAAGAGCACGTGCGCCTGCTCGTCACACACGAGCTCGTCCACGTCTACCATGGCCAGATAAATCCGTCGGCCGACGTCGGACTGCTCGAAGACATCGGCTGGTTTACCGAGGGGCTGGCGGTCTACGTATCGGGTCAGCTGGAAGAGCGGCACGCGGGGCGTGCAGCCGAGGCGATCGCCACAGACCAGGCGCCGGAGACGCTCGCCACGGCGTGGTCCGGACCGTACCGCTACGGAGTCACGGGCTCGATGGTCGCCTTCATCGACGCGCACTGGGGCAGGGATGTCCTGCGAGCGGCACTTTCCGCCACGTCACAGCCGGAGTTGCTCGGCTTGCTGGGCACGACCGAGCCGGAGTTCTTCGCGGCGTGGCGGAACTGGGTCGAACGAAGCACGTCGGGCTGAGAGCTTCGGTGGTGCCGACGTCGGCGGAAAGGTTGGCCGGGCCAATTCGAGCGACCTAAGTTGGCGCCCTCCGGATCAACCATGTCCCTACGATGGAGCTCGGCGACCGGCATGCCTCGATCTCTCGCCGTCATGACGGCCCTGTTCGCCGTGCTCGTCCCGCCGCCTCGGGCCTCCGCCCAGTCCATCCCCCGCTTCCCGATCGCCGACAGCCCGATCCAGCTCGAGGGCCCGGCCCGCCCCGGGGTCTACCTCGGCGGTCCGGGCCGGGAAGCCGCATTCTTCGGACACGAAACGGGCGAGTTCGAGGCGTGGGGGTGGCCGGTGAAGCTGCTGCACGACTTCCGGCTGTCGTTCGAGGTGCCCGAGTACGACGAGCCGATTCCGGGCGAGCAGGTGGCCCGGCACGTGATCGTGCGCCCCGAGATGATGACGGTCGTCTACTCGCACGCCTCGTTCACCGTCCGCGAGCACTTCCTCGTCCCCCTCCACGAGCCGGGCGTGATCGTGCTGCTCGACGTGTCGACGGTGCGGCCGCTCGAGATCGTCGCCTCGTTCCAGGAGGACCTCGACCTCATGTGGCCGGCGGGACTCGGCGGCCAGTACGCCGGCTGGCTGCCGGACCGCCACCGGTTCGTGCTGTCGGAGAGCCGCCGAGCCTACAACGCCTACGTCGGCTCGCCGGCCGCCGCGGGCGGCACGAGCCACCCGGCGCACGGCGCGCCGGACGCGCCGAGCTCGTTCCGCATCCCGGTCGACACGGCCCGCACCGACGACGGCTTCATCCCGATCGTGATCGCGGGCGGCATGATGCCGCGCGATTCCCTCGACGCGCTGTACGACCGGCTGCTCGCGGATCCCGCCGGCTACTACCGCGAGCGTGTCGAGCGTGCCCGCTTCCTGCGCGAGGATCTCCGCCAGGTCGCGACCGGCGACAGCGTCCTCGACCTCGCCTACGAGTGGTCCAAGGTGAACCTGGACGAGTCGCTGGTCTGCAATCCCGACCTCGGTTGCGGGCTCGTGGCGGGCTACGGCCCCTCGGGCCGCGGTCGCCGGCCCGGGTTCGCGTGGTTCTTCGGCGGGGACGCCTCGATCAACATCTTCGCCCTCGTCGCGATCGGGCACTACGAGCTCGTCCGCCAGGGGCTCGACTTCCAGGCCCGGTATCAGCGGGACGACGGGAAGATGCCCCACGAAGTGACGCAGTCGGCGATGCGCACCCCGGAGGACTGGTTCACGGCCTATCCGTACGCCTACTACCACGCCGACACGACGCCCTACTGGATCGTCGCGCTCCATCGCTACTGGGAGGCGAGCGGCGACACGGCCTTCGTACGCGATCACGCCGACGCGCTCCGCCGCGCCTACCGCTGGTGCGTCGAGCACGACAGCGACGGCGACCGAATCGTCGACAACACGGCGGGCGGCCTCGGCGCCATCGAGGTCGGCGGCCTGCAGCAGGGGCTGCACCAGGACATCTACCTGGCCGCCGTGTCGGTCGAGGCGCTCCGGGGCATGTCGGAGCTGGCGGCGGCGATCGGCGACGAAGACGCGTCGCGCGAGGCGGCCGGCTACTACGACGAGGCCCGCGCCAACTTCGAGCGCGAGTACTACATGAAGGACGTCGGCCGTTACGCGTTCGGGGTGCTCGAAGACGGGAAGACGAACCCCGCCGTCACCGCCTGGCCGGCGGTCGCCGCGGCGTTCGGCCTCCTCGACCCGGACCACGCGGGGCCGACGCTCGACGCGCTCTCCTCCCCCGAGCTGATGACCGACTGGGGCGTGCGGCTCCTCTCCAGCGACCACCCGCTCTACGACCCGCTCGGCTACAACATGGGCGCCGTATGGCCGTTCATGACCGGGTTCACGGCCTGGGGTCTCTACAACTATGGCCGCAACGAGGCGGCGGACCGGGCCCTGCGCGCCAATGCCGAGAACACCTTCTTCGGCGCGCTCGGCCGGAATCCCGAGCTGTTTTCCGGCGCCTATCACCAGACGCTCGACACCACCGTACCCCACCAGTTCTTCGCCACGAGCATGATCCCGACGCCGCTGATCCTGGGGATGCTGGCGTCGGAGGCCGCCGGGAACTGAACCGGCGGTCGCCGGCCGCCGTCTGAAACGCTCCAGCGGCAGTCCCCTTGCGTTCCAGCCGGTGTGTGATACATTTGTGTCCGTTACTGATACATATGTGTCACATGAGACGGAGATGGTGGGATGGGTGAGACGAGCTGGCCGCCGGAGGGCGTGAGCGGACGCGAGCGAGAGATCCTCGACATCATTTATCGACGGGGTGCCGCGACGGCCGCCGAGGTCCAGGAAGAGCTCACGGATCCTCCCGTCTACGGCGCGGTGCGAACGATGTTGTCGCGCCTCGAGGCAAAGGGACACATCACCCACCGGCAGGAAGGCCCCCGATACGTGTACGAGCCGACCGTGGCGCCGCGCCGCGCCCGCGAGCTGGCGTTCCAGTGGCTGGCGCGGACCTTCTTCTCGGGCTCGGCCGTCGACGCGGCGGCCGCTGCGCTCGACCACGCGGCCACGGAGATGTCCGGTGACGAGCTCACGGAGTTGAGCGCCCTCGTCGATCGCATGAGGAAGGCGGAGCGGGAGGGGGAGTCATGAACGGCGCCGTCGGCTTCGCGGACCTGGTCGTCCGGCCGACCATCGTGCTCGTGCTGGCCGGGGTCGTCGCGCTCGCGCTGCACCGCCGGTCCGCCGCGTCGCGCCATCTCGTCTGGAGCGCGGCCCTGTGTGCGGTCCTGGCGATCCCTCTGCTCGGTCGCACTGTGCCGGGGCTCGACGTGCCGGTCGGAGACGCCGTCACGCGCACCGTCGAGAGCTGGCCGCTGCCGTTCCGATTCGGGTCGCCGACGCCCCCGGACGAACTCGGGAACCCGACGTCGTCGGACGAGGCGTCGTCGAATGCCGGCGAGACGTCCGGCGGCATCCCGTGGCGTGCCCTCTGGGTCGTCGGGATCGCCGCCTCGCTGGCCGTCCTGATCATGCGCTACGTGGCCCTTCGGAGCATCGAACGCGCCGCGGCGCCGGCGGGTGATACGCCGCTCGCGGCGCGGCTGGCGGCTGCGCGGCGCCGTCTCAGCATCGAACGTCCCGTCCGCCTGCTGCTCGGTGAACCCGACGCGATGCCTATGACGTGGGGGATGCGGGTTCCGCGCATCCTGCTCCCCGCTGCCGCGGCGGAGTGGCCGGAGGCGCAGACCGAAGCCGTTCTCCTGCACGAGCTCGCGCACGTGAAACGGGGGGACGTGGCCCTGCAGAGATTCGCGGAGCTGGCGCGGGCGGTGTTCTGGTTCAACCCGCTCGCCTGGCTGGCGACGCGGCGCATGCTGACGGAGCGAGAACACGCTTGCGACGATGCCGTCCTCGCGACCGGCGTTCGCGGATCGGAGTATGCCCACCAGCTCCTGGCGATGGCGCACTCGCTCCGGACCGCCCGCGGCTCGGCGTACGCGCTCCCGATGGCCCGGCGCTCGCAGATGACCGGCCGCCTGCTCGCGATCCTCGACGAGGGCCGGGCGCGCTGGGCCCCGCGCGGTGCGGCGCCTCCACTCGCGATCGGTCTCGCGGTCCTGGTCGCGCTCGCCGCGACGACCGTGCGTCCGGTCGCTTCCGCACAGACCGCGGCGTCTGCCACTCCCGTGGCGTCTGCCGCGCCCGCCGCGACGGGTGAGCTTACCTCTCCCGCCGGGAGCGGGGGCGCGGCCGCCACCCCGGACACCGTGGGCTGCTGGCACCCGATCGGACCCGATTCGAACCACAACAAGAACGAAGATCCCGGGGTGATCACGGCATCGTGGAAGACCCGACGATGCGTCGGCGGCCTCGAGATCACGGGCCGGGCCGTGCTCTCCGCCGACACGAGCGGTTTCGCGAGTCTCAGTCCGGGCGGCCAGGTGTCGATCGGCGAGAAGGAAGGCGACTACTGGCGACGGATCGGGATCGTCGGCCGCGCCGACGGGCAGCTGGAGCTCTACGGCCGCTTCGGTGAGGAGCGGGCGAGCTACGAGCAGGTCGACGGCTGGCTGCGCGCGAACCTGCGGCCGATGCTCCGGCTGACGGGCGTCGAGCTCGAGGTCGCCGGGGGGCCGTGAGTGTCACGGACAGCGTTCGGCGGGCCGGCGATCGTGCTGCTCGCCGCCAGCCTCGCGCTCGCGAGGCCGGGGGCCGTGCGCGCCCAGGATCGCGGGGAGAAGCCGGCGAAGATCGAGCTCGTGCCGGTCGCGACGGCGCCGCGCATCGACGGTCGGCTCGACGAGCCGTACTGGCGGGAGGCCGCGATCGTGCCGCTGGCGTGGGAGTGGTTCCCCGGCGACAACACTGCCCCTCCGGTGGCGACCTCGTGCCGGCTCCTCGCGGGCCCGGACGCGCTCTACGTCGGGTGCCGCGCCTCCGATCCCGCGCCCGGTGAGATCCGCGCGCATTACGCGGAGCGCGACGAGGCCGGCGGTGACGATCTCGTCTCGGTCCTCCTCGATCCGACGGGGACCCGCCGCCGCGGGTACCGGTTCTCCGTGACCGCGCTCGGCGTCCAGTACGACGCCCTGTACGACGAGGACGACGGTGACGACGAGACCTGGGACGCGACGTGGCCGAGCGCCGCCCGTATCGGGCCCGACGGTTATGTCGTCGAGCTCGCGATCCCGTACCGGGCCCTGCGGCGGCCCCGTCCGGCGGGCGAAACCGTCCCGCCCTGGGGGCTCGTGATCGAACGCCGCTGGCCGCGGAGCGCCGCCTACCGGATCGGCGCGATGCCGCTCGACCGCGACGACAGTTGCCTCCTCTGCCAGGCGCGCGAGGTCGCGGGCCTCGACTCCGTGCCGACCGGCCGCGGGGCCTGGCTGCAACCGACGCTCACCGCTTCGCGAACCGAGGAGGACGATTCGTCGGGAATGACCGCGGCGACGTCCGAGCTGTCCCCCGGACTCTCCGGACGCTGGAGCCCATCCGCGTCGGCGCGCCTGGCGTTCACCGCGAACCCGGACTTCAGCCAGGTCGAGGCCGACGCCGCGGAGTTCGAGGTGAACCGGCGATTCGCGTTGTCGTTTCCGGAAAAGCGGCCATTCTTCCTCGATGACGCCGACTTCTTCGACGTCGACGAGGATCTGCTGTTCACGCGCAGCGTCGTCGATCCGCTCGGCGGCGGGAAGCTGACGTGGCAGCAGGGCCGCCGGGCCCTCGGGACCATGGCGACGGTGGACGGGGTCAACAGCCGCATCCTCCCCGGCAATCAGAGCTCCGAGCGGGTCTCGACGGACGCCGACGTGACCGGTCTCGTCGGCCGCTATCGCGTCGATCTGGCCGGCTCTTCGGCCGTCGGGTTTCTCGGCACCGCCCGAGTCGCGTCCGAGTACCACGACGTGGTCGGCGGCGTGGACGGCACGTTCCGGCTGGGACGCTCGCACCGACTCCGGTTTCAGCTCGCCGCTTCGCATGCGGACGACGAGCCGGCGGTCGAGGCGCTCACCGGCCGCCGCGGCGGCTTCGCCGGACTCCGCGCGCTCGCGCGCTACGACTACGATGCCCGGAACTGGGAGCTGGAGGCGGGCCTCCGCGCGATCACGGCCGGCTTCCGCGCCGACGCCGGGGCGCTCCAGCGCGTCGACCTGCTCGGCCCGGAGGTGCAGGTGACCCGCGTCTTCCGTCCGGCGGAGCCGACCTGGTACGACGTCATCGAGCTCGACATCGAGGGACAGCGGCTCACCGACTTCGGTGGGAGCGTGATCGACGAGAAGCTCGGCGTGGGGGCTGCCTGGCAGGGTCCCCTCCAGAGTGAGGTCGAGATCACCCACGCCTGGCGCCGCGAGGCCTATGGCGACGAGCTCTTTCCGGTGCGGGAAACCGAGGTCGACCTGTCGGTCCGCCCGGGCGACCTGCTCGCCCTGAGCGCCGCCGCGACGTTCGGCGACGAGATCGATGCCGACAACGCACGGCTCGGACGCGGCGTGGAGTTCAGAGTCGGAACGGAATTGCTGCCGGGCCGGGCCGTTCGGATCGCGCTCAGCCAGCGGTTCGCCCGCCTGTCCATCGACGCGGGCGAGGTGTTCCGCGCCTGGCTGTCGGAGGCGCGGTTCGAGTATCACTTCGGGCTCGCGCTGTTCGCTCGGCTCGTCCTCCAGTATCGGCGCGTCGAGCGTGACCCCACCTTGTGGGTCGATCCCGTCGGACCCGAGAGCAATCGTCTGTTCGTGCAGGGACTCCTCAGCTACGAGCTCTCCCCGCAGACGGTCGTGTACGCCGGCTACGCGGGCACCACGCGCGATTTCGAAGGACTCGACCTCGCGCCCGAGCAGCGCGCGCTGTTCGTCAAGCTCGGCTACGGCTGGCAGTTTTGAGCGGCCATCGCCGGACAGAATCCGAGATCCCACGGAGACACCCATGACGACCTCGACCATCCGCCGCGGGTTCCTGCCGGTCTACGCCGGCGTACTCACCACCCTGTTCGCGCTCAGCGTGATCACCGGCTTCACGCGGCCGCGCACCGCCAGCTTCGACGAGATCGACGTGGGCCGGATCAACGTGCGCGAGCCCGACGGCACGCTGCGCCTCGTCCTCTCGAGCAAGGCCCGGTTCCCGGGACTCTACTTCGAGGGGAAGGAGTACGAGCACCCGAACCGCTCGACGGCCGGCATCCTGTTCTTCAACGACGAGGGCACGGAACAGGGCGGGCTGATCTACGGGGGGGAGACGGATGCCGACGGCGTCGTCAACGCCTACAACCACCTGAGCTTCGACCAGTACGAGCAGGACCAGGTGCTGACGCTCAGTACGGCCGACAGCGACAGCCTGCACAAGGCCGGCTTCTCGGTGTGGGACCGCCCCGACTGGTCGATGCAGGAGCTGATGCAGGTGCTGGAGCGGACGAAGGCCGAGCCCGACAGCGTACGCCAGGCGGCCATCGGCGAGTTCTTCCGGGGCCGCGAGTCCGCCCACCCGAGGATGTACATCGGGAAGAGCCAGAGCGGGGCCGTGTCGGTGCGGCTCAACGATCCCGAGGGCCGCGAGCGGCTCATCCTCGAGGTCGCACCCGACGGCACGCCGGCGCTACGGATGCTGGATGCGGCAGGGAACGAGGTGGCCCGGTTCCCGGACCAGCGCTGAAGACCGGCGCCCGGCCGGCCTGTTACACCCGCAGCTTACAGCGGAAGCCCCGGCCGGCGTAGTAGGACTCCGCGCCGTTGTGGTAAGTGAACACGCGTCCGTAGCGGTAGTCCCCGAAGATCGCGCCACCGCGGGCGCGTAGATCGGGCGGGGTGAGCAGCCAGCTCGACGTCTTCGTGTCGAACTCGCCGAGCTCCTGGAGATCCCGGTACTCCACCTCGGTCAGCAGCTCGCCGCCGAGGCTCGCGGCCATCTCGGCCGCGCTGCCGTCCGGCTTGTGCTTCTTTCGCGCCGCCAGCGCCTCGCCGTCGTAGCAGAGGCTTCGGCGACCCTCCGGGCTCTCCTTCGAGCAATCCATGAACACGAATCCCCCGGACTCGTCGTCGCGGGCGACGACGTCCGGCTCGCCGCCGGTGCGCTCCATCTCGGCCAGCGACCAGAGCTGTTCCCCGGCGGCCTCCAGCCGGGCCCGCACGTCGGCCCAGGCGATGCCCTCGTGGCGAGCGGCATGTTCCTCGAACCGGGATCCGAGGGTCGCGAGAAGAGCTTCGCGCCGGGCGTCGTCGAGATCGTGCTTCGTTCGTTTGGCTGACATGAGGTCCACCCTGGCCTGCCGGGACGACGCCGGCAAGCGGGCCGGCTGCCCGTCGTACGCTATCTTCCTGGCCTCATCCAGGAATTCCGGACACGACGATAGGAGGCCGCATGGACCTGCACGGAGCCAAAGCCCTCGTCACGGGAGGAAGCGAGGGAATCGGAAAAGCGATCGCCGCCGCGCTGATCGCGGAAGGCGCGGACGTCGTCATCACCGGCCGGCGCGAGGAGGTCCTCGAGACCGCGGCGGTGGAGATCGGCGCCGGGTGGATTGCGGGGGACGTCGGCGACGAGGCGGACGCGATCCGCACGGTCGAGGAGTTCGTCGACGAGCACGGCCGCCTCGACATCCTCGTGAACAACGCCGGCTTCGGGATCTTCAGGCCGCTGGTGGAGATGGAGCTCTCCGACCTCGAGTCCGTCTTCCGCACCAACGTCTTCGGCGCCTTCCTGATGGCACGCGAGGCGGCCAAGGTCTTCGTCCGCCAGCAATCGGGGAACCTGATCAACATCTCCTCCACGTCCGGCCTCAAGGGCGGCGCGGGGAGCACCGCCTACTCGTCCTCGAAGTTCGCGTTGCGCGGCATGACCGAGTGCTGGCGCGACGAGCTGCGGCGCCACGACGTGCGCGTCATCCTGGTCAATCCGAGCGAGGTCCTGACCGAGTTCGCCGACAAGGCGGGCTACGAGCAGAAGGCGTCGGCGAAGAAGCTGCGGCCGAGCGAGATCGCCGACGCGATCGTCGGAGCCCTGGAGATCGACGACCGGGGATTCATCCCGGAGTTCTCGGTGTTCGCGACGAACCCGTTCTGAGGGCGTCTGGCCGGTGGCGATCGGGCTCCGCCGTCTGCACAATTCACTGCTCGCAGGAAGCGTTGGACGGGCAGGGACCGCCGGAGGGATGACGATGAGGGGTGCGACCACAGCCTTGCTCTCGATGCTCGTCGTGGTCGGTATCGGGCCGCGCGCGCTGTTCGCGCAGCCCGGGCCGTGGGTCCCGGCGGCCGGACCGCCGCAGTACTTCGCGGTCATCGTCGAGGACATCGATCGGGCCGCCGACTGGTACCGGAAGGTGTTCGGGCTCGACGTGCTCGACCGCTGGGAGGCGGACGACGGTTCGGCCGCGATCGTAAATCTGTCCAGTACCGCCCTGTTCGTGGAGCTGATCCGGGACGATCGGGCCGAGCCCGCGGAGCGAGCGCACGGGTTCAGGAAGGTCGGTTTCGGCGTGTCGGACGTGAGGAAGGTCGCGGATCGCGTCGAGGCGGCGACCGGAGTTCGGCCCCGCGTATCCGAGTTTCCGCAGCACGGGGTCCGGCTGATCCAGCTCCGGGATCCGGAAGGCAACGTCGTTCAGCTCGCATCGCCGCTGTCGACGACGGACGAACCCGCGGACAGCCCGGAGCCAACCAGCCCATGAACGACACGATCCGCCTGATCCGGGATTATCTCGAAGCCGTCCATGGCGAACCGGACGGGCCCGCCCGTGCCCGCCGCCTGCTCGCCGACGACCTCGAGTATGTAGATCCGCTGATGACCGCTCGCGATGCCGACGACCTCATCCGCCAGATCGAGCAGGCGGGCGGCGGAGCGGAGACCCGTATAGAGGCCGTCGTGGGCGAGGGAGGCGTCGGCGCCGCCCTGACCTTCTTCCGAATGCCGGGAGCCGAACCGATCGCCTTCACACAATGGTTCCGGATCGAGGACGGGAAGATCGCTTCGATTCGGACGATCTACGATCCCCGTCCTTTCCTGGAGATGATGGGCGGTTCCTGACCCGCCGGCCATCTCACTCCATGAACTGCCCGAGGAACTCCCGGCTGCGGTCGTAGGCCTCGGGGTAGGGCTGGTCGTGCCCCGATCCCTCGTGAACGAACACCTCGAAGCGCGGACCCTGGCGCCGTCCGGCCAGCGCCCGTCGCAGCGCCTCGGCGTTCCTCGCCGGCACCGAACGGTCTTCCCGTCCGTAGTGCAGCTGCGCGGCCGGGAGGTCGTCGACGAAGTAGAGGGGGGAGCCGGCGATCATCTGCCGTCGGATATCCTCGAGCGGCCGTCCTTCACCCGCGATCGACGACGCGAGCTTCTGCTCGATGAACTGCCCGGCGCTCCCGAAGCCGTCCCCCGGCATCCAGTGCTCCCACAGTCCCCACTCGACCTGCTCCTGCAGGGTGAATCCGAAGGTGCCCATGTGGGAGAACCAGTCCGCCGGCCCCGCCCAGGCCACGACGCAGTCGATGCGCGGGTCCCGCTCCGCGGCCAGCAGGGCGACCGTGCCGCCCCGGCTCTTGCCGAACGTGCAGATGCGGCTCGAGTCCGCCTCGGGCGTCATATCGATCGCCACGTTCAGCAACGCGAGCGCGTCGTCGGTCGCGCCGTCCCACGGACGGCGGGGATCGCCGACCGATTCGTAGGTGGCCCCGGCGATCCGCAGCTGTTCGCCGCGGAAGGACGGCACGACGACGATCGTCCGCGCCTCGTTCCGGCCCAGGACGGCCGGGAGGTCGAGCGCCTCGAGGTCGACGCCGCTGTACCACGGGTCGACGCCGTGCGCCGAGACCACGACCCCACAGCACCCGGGCGTCGCGCCCTCCGGCACCAGGATCGCCCCGTAATGCCGGTCGCCCTCCACCTCGTGCGAGACGATACGCACGTCGTACCGCAGGGGAGCTCCGTCGGCATACATGGCCGGGGTCTCGAACTCGTGATGCGCGACCTCCTCGACGGCATGCGGCGCCAGGTCACGGGTCGCCCACTCGTTCCGCACAGCGTCGATCTCCGCGGGCGTCGGCGGACGGAACAGGTCTTCGAGCGAGAACGGGAGCCGCCAGGCGGAGTCGGGCGCCGCGGGCGTTCGCTCGGGCGCCAATTGCCGGAGCGCGTCGACGACCAGCCAGTCGTCGGGCGCGAGCCGGTACGCGGCCGAAAACGCGGCCGTGGCGCTGTCCCGCCGCCCGTCCAGCATCCAGCCGACGGCTTCGGCGGTGTACATGTCGGCGCTGGGCTCCACGAGCTCCGCGGCCCGGCGGAGAAACCGGGCCCCGGCCCCAGCCCGCGAGGGGAAGTTCTGCACGAGCTGAAGCCCGAGGCCGGCCAGCCGATCGGTCGAGAGTCCGCCCTCGTCCCGCAGCGCCGCGAGCGCCGCGTCCGGCTCGCCCCGCAGCAGCAGCTCGACCGGACGCAGGTCGTCCTCAGCGAGACGCGTCGCGTGCCCGTTGATCTCGTCCCCGGCGTGACCCCACACCTGGAGCGCCGCCGGCCCGCCCGCCGAGTCGCGCTCGAACGCGACGTGGATCTCCCGGTGCAGGAGGGACACGAACGTGTCGGGGGCGACCGGGTCGAGAACCTGTGCGCCGCGCCAGAAGCTCGGCAGCAGGAAGAGCCGTCCGTCGTCGACGTACACGTCCAGCACGAGGTCGGGCTCGAGCTGGTAGCGGCCGGCGTAGGCGGAGAGCTCGCTCGCGCGACCGCCGCCGGGCGGTTCGGCCGCGCATGCGGCGAGCATCGCCGCGCCGGCCGACACGATCGCCATCACG
>JASFRN010000084.1:0-11966 GCA_050114915.1 Gemmatimonadales bacterium
CCGGGCCGAGGAGGGCGAGGATCACTTCGCGCCCCTCGTCGTTGGTCAGGATGACCTTGACCCGGCCGCTGACGACCAGGAACACGCTGCCGGCCGGATCGCCGCGGTACGAGAGGATGTTGTTGCGAGGGTACTCGTGGCACAGCGCGAGGGCCGCCAGGTCCTCGAGATCCGACTTCCGGACGCCCTTGAAGAACGAGAAGCCACCCAGCGTGCCGACCAGGTCGGCCGGCCCCTTCTTGCGGGTCAGAGCCACAGGTCGATCCTCACGGTCTGTCTCCATGCACGTCCGATCGCGTGCGCCAGGGTGGCGCGCCGCGTCGCCACCTTGGCGATGCCGCTCATTCCCGGGGCCGGCTGCCAGTCTCCCGACGGCAGGTATACGATCGCCTCCACCGTGCCGTCGGCGGCGGCCGGGGCCACCGCGGCCACGGTCGATCGGAACTCCAGGTCGGGCCGGGTCACGAGGCGCAGTCCGGCGGGCTGGCCGACCGCGAGCTCGCCCGCTCGCTTGAGCGGAACGCGGATCCTGGCCAGCCGGCCGTCGAGCGACGCGATCGACGCGAGCTCGTCCCCCTCGGCCAGGCGCTCCCCGCGTTTCTCGCGCAGGCGATATCCGAGCACCGTGCCGGCCCGCGGGGCCCGCACGATCAACCGCTCTCGCCGGGCGCGGAGGACCGCCAGCTCCTCGTCGACCTCGGCCAGCCGCGCGGTCGCGTCCGCCGCCGTAGTCAGGTCGCGTCGCGCTTCGGCCCGCGCCCGGCGCAGGGTCAGGCGGCGCGACTCGGCCTGCCGGTCGAGAAACTCGGACTGCAGCTCGGGATTCCACAGCACCGCCACCGGGGCCCCCGCGGCCACCGTGTCGCCCTCGGACACGAGGATCTCGTCCAGGATGCCGTCCACCTGGACCCGCACGGGAGCGGGAGGCGCCGCCTCGACCGTGAACTCGCCGCGCGCCCGGTACGTCCACGGCACGATGAACGGCAGCGCGACCGCGGCCACGACCGCCACGGCCAGCAAGCCGGCGGCCGGGCCGCTCAGGAAGCCCGCCTGCCAGCGCGTCCGCGCGGCCAGCGCCAGGGCCCGGCCCCGGCCCATGTGCTTACGTGCCATCTTGACGGCGATCCACGCGACGATCACCCAGATCCACGGCCCGATGAACCGGCCGAAGATGAAGATCAGCCACAGCATCCCCACGACGGCCACGAAGATGCTGTAGAAGAACGCGAGCGCGCCGTACACGAGGAAGATCCGCCGCTCGCGCGGGGTCACTTTCGGCTCCGCGGCGTCGACGGCCAGCAGGTACCGCTTGAACAGCCAGCCCCAGTATTCGAACGCTCCGTCCCGCAGCCGCGGCATCTCGAGCCAGTCGGCGAGCGCGTAGTAGCCGTCAAGCGGGATCAACGGGTTCAGGTTCGAGAAGATCGACGAGATCCCGCCCGTCAGGAACCACAGGAAGGCCGCCCAGTTCACGAACGTGCCGGGTTCCGTCAGCGCCCAGACCACGCCCGCGATCGTCGCGGTCATCAACTCGATCCACGGCCCGGCGAACGTCGTCCACAGCCGGTGCGCCCGCTTCTGGAACGTCCACGCGTCGTCCGTCACGCAGTAGAAGGCGGGCGAGAAGTAGAGCAGCATGGCGCCCCACTCGTGCACTTCACCGCCGAGAGCTTTCGTCGTGAGCCCGTGGCCGAGCTCGTGGATCACCGTGATGACGACGGTGATCGCAATCAGCAGCACGATGTCCCAGGGCGTGATCCCGTTCAGCGTATACAGGTCGATCGTGCCCCGGGCGAACTCGTCCCACTTCAGGGTGGTGACGATCGCGTAGGTCAGGAAGAACAGCACCGACACGACCACGAACTGCGGCGTCCACATCCAGTGCAGGGCCCGCTGCAGGCGGCCGAACGGGACGTCGGGATCGCCGAACGCGAATTGCAGGCGCAGGATCGAGCCCTGGGTGCGCTGGCGGCTGCGGATCTTCCGCTTCTTACGCAGCCGTTCCTGCAGCATCAGGTGCTGCTCGGCCGGCGAACGCTCGACGATGCCCATGCGCTTCAGCTTCTGGGCGAAATCCGCGACCACGCCCGCCGTCGGGCGCGCGCCGAGCACCTCGGCCGCCGCGTCGGCGATCTCGTCGGGGGTCCGCTCGCCGTCCATCAGCCGCATCAGCGTGACCACGACCTCGTCGAACTGGTAGTACTTGTTCTCGGTCGGCTCCCGCACGACGTAGTGGACCTCACCCCGCACCTCGCGCCGGACGATCTTGACGTCGGGGTGGAGCTTCGGCCTCGACTCGAGCGCCGTCGTCACGGCATCGCGCTCGCCTGGGTGCTCGTCGCGCCCGTCGCGGAACCCTGGTCGGGCGTCGACATCCCCTCGTCGGCGGACGACGTGATCAGCTCGGCGCTCACCGAGGCGCCCGGACGGAAATCGCCGACCCGCGAGAGCTCGACGATCACTTCGCGCGTCCCGCTGCCCGGATCGATCGTCGGGCCGACGATGATCACCCGGGCGGTGCCCGTCGTTCCGTCGGCCGCGGTGATCCTCACGGACGCCCCGGTGCCGAACGCCGCGACCTCCGACTCGGGCACCAGCAGGCGCGCCCGCAGCGGGGCGAGCGCCGTGACCCGGAACAGCGGCGTCTTGTCGTCGACCACGTCGCCCACCCGCACGTAGCGCCGGGAGACCACGCCCGCGAACGGGGCCCGGATCTCCGTACGCGACAGGTTGAGCCGGGCCTTCTCCACGGCCGCTTCGGCCGTTCGGCTCGCGTAGACCGCGTCTTCGAGCTCGGCCTCCGACACGGCCCCGGTCTTCCGCAGCTCCTGAACGCGGCGGAGGTTCGAGGCGGCGATCTCCGCCTCCGGCTCGGCGCCCGCGACGTCGATCCTGGCGTCGGAGTCCTCGAGGGTCGCCAGGAGCTGGCCGGCGTTCACCCGGTCGCCGACCTCGACGCGGATCGAGGTGATCGGGGTGCCGACGCCCACGTTCTCCTGGACCATCAGCCGGTTGAACAGGTCGGCGTCGCGCTCGGAGTACAGGTTCGCCTGGAACGTGCGGTCGCCGTCCTTCTCGGGCAGGGCGAGCGCCACGCTGGCCCGCGATTCCTCCGGCGCTTCCTCCGGCGTGTCGGAGCCGATCTCGCGGGCGCAACCTCCCGTCACCACGAGGCCGGTCAGTGCCAGGCAGAGCCAGAAGGCGCCGCGCTCCGGCTTACGCGTCATGCTCTCGTTCATGCTCGCTCCCTCAACGCCAGAACCGGAGTTGCATCCACTCGACCAGCGGACGAATGACGATCCACCCCAACGGACGGCGGTCGCCGACGATCTTGGCCCGCGCATCCATTCCGGGTCGCAGCAACTGCTCGGAGTTGTCGATCCCCGCCCGCACCACGAAGGTCGACGCGCCGGTGGCCTCGTCGACCTCGGCCTGCGGGGCGATTTCGGTCACGCGGCCGACGAACGTGTGCTCGGGCCGCGCCAGGACCTTCAGCCGTACCTTCTGACCGACCCGCACGCGGTCGATGTGCTGTTCCGGGACGCGGGCCTCGAGCTCCAGCCGATCCGTGCGGCCCAGCAGCACGAACGTCTCGCCCGCGTCCAGCCATTCGCCGACCCGCTCCCACGGACGCATCGTCAGCACGACGCCTCCGACGGGGGCCCGCAGCTGCGTGCGCCCGAGCTGATCGTTGAGCAGGTCGACGCGCCCGGCGAGCTCGGCGGCCGATATCTCGGCCACGCGGGCTGCCGATTCGTCCCCGCGGGCCCGGGCCGTGGCCGCGGTACGCACGGCCGTGGCGTGCTCCGCCTGGGCTTCCCTGAGGCTGATGCTGAGGTTGTCGTCGCGCAGGACGGCCAGCACCTGGCCCTCCTCGAGCTGGTCTCCCTCGTCGACGAGGACCTGGGTCACCAGCCCCCCGACCGTGGCGCGCATCGGCATGCGGGCGCCCGGGAGCAGCTCGGCCTCGGTCGCCCCGGTCCGCTGCTTCCACGGGAAGAGCACCACGACCAGCACGGCCAGGGCCGGCAACCCGTACCGGGCGAGGAGTCGGCGGCCCGACATCCCGGAGACCCGGTTGCGCCAGGCGGCGATCGGCTGCAGGAAGCCGATCAGCGGGACCTGGCTGTAGAGCTCCGCGTTGCGCAGCGCGACGGATGTCTGGTTCGCGAGCAGCTCGGCGGCTTCGAGCCCGCTCTCGCCGAGGAAGGCGGGCGAGGACGATTCCATGTAGAACGCGCCGAGGCGGCCCTCCTCGTCCTTCAGCGGAATCAGGCACAGCGAGCGCACGCCGGAGTCCGCGACGTAATCGCCGAACGCGCTCCGCACGGCACGGGCGTCCTCGGTGTCGGCCGTGACGTCCTCGATGTAGGTCGTCGTCGCCCGCTCGAGCAGCCACGTCACCATCCGCCCGAGCGTCTGCGTGTCCTCGGCCTTCGGGTTGACCAGCTCCTGGCCCGAGATCGCCTTCACGACCGGCTGCCCGGCTTCGTCGAGCGCGATGGCGGCCCGGTCGTACGCCAGGGCCTGGCTGGCCAGGTTCACGACCGTGAGGACGAGACGATCCACCTCGAGCGTCGCGTTCACCTCGCGGCTGATCTGCAGGAGGGAGCGCAGGTCGCGGGCGCGCTTCTCCGCGTCGTGCAGCTGGGCGTTGTGGAGGGCGAGGCCCGCCGTCGAGCCGAGCGCCTCGAGCAGGTCGCGATCGTCTTCGTCGAAACGGCCGGTGCCGGAGCGCTTGTTGATGAGCTGCATGACCCCGAGCACTTCGCCCTTCGCGACGAGCGGCGCGGCCACCATGGAGTGGGTCGCGAAGCCGGTCGCCTCGTCGACCTGGTGCACGAAACGCGGGTCGTCGGCCGCGTTCGCCACGAGCTCGGGCTCGCCGCGGAGTCCCACGTCCCCGACGATCCCGGCGCCCCAGGGGAGCTCCATCCCCTCGATCCGCTCGCTGACGGGGCCCCGGGCGATTTCGCAGAACAGGGTCTCGCCGCGGCGCAGCCAGATCGACCCGGCTTCGGCGTCGAGGGCCTCGACCACGCGGTCGAACACGCGGGGGAGAAGCTCGTCGAGATCGAGCGTCGAGTTGAACTCGAGGCTGGCGTCGTGGAGGAGTCGGAGATGGGCGGAGTTCAAGGTCACCGGGGTGAATGCCTCCCCGATCGACTGCCGCGAATCAGTGGGGTGTCGCAACAATCAATGTGCAGCACGGCCGGTCCTCGTAGACGTCGACGCGCGCCTCCCGTCCCCGCACAGGCCCACCAACTTGCGAGAAACGGGGGGCGCTTGGCAAGAAATGGGGATTCCCCACCGCGGCCCGAGTCGGCGCCCTCGGGTCGTGCGCCGACCGTCGCCGCCTCGCGGTTACGGCCTACGGCAAACGCATGCGCTCCTTGAACTCCGCATAGCGCTGGTCCGCCCGGAAGGGCGCCATCTCGGGGCGCCAGTCGATCTCCGCCAGGAAGGGATCGCGCGCATCGTACGCTCGCTCGAGCCATTCCCAGGCGGTGTCCATCTCGCCGAGGGCCGCGTAGACGTTCGCGACCCGCAACGGACGGATCTCGGGTAGCGCCATGTCGGCGGCCAGCGCCCGCCGGGCGTCCCGGTCGTGGCCCAGCTCCGCCAGACGCAGCGCCAGGCTCATCTCTCCGCTGACCTCGAGCGCGGTCGTCGGTGGCGTCCAGCCCGCCAGCAGATCCGCCGCCGCCGAGTCCCTGGCCGCGGACGTGGCCCCGGCGCCGAGGAAGCGGCGCGAGAACTCGATCGTGCGACCGATCGCCACGGCCGCGCCATGCCGGGGTTGGATGCTGTCGAGCACGAACTGGCAGCGGCGGGCGGCCCGATCGTAGCGCTCGACGAGGTAGAGCATCCAGCACTCGGTGCTCACGACGAGCGGGTTGTGCGGTTCGATGGAGGATGCGGCGGACACCGTAGCGATCGCGCTGTCCGGTTGACCGGTGACCAGCAGGGTGAACGGCAACATGATCCGCACGTAGGTGTCCCTGGGATTCCGCGCGATCGCATCGGACAGGAAGACGTTTGAGGCGTTCCAGTCCCACCCGAACACGTAGTAATACCAACCGTACTGGCGCTTCACGTCGACCAGCTCGGGCGCCAGGCGCTGCGCCCGGTCGAGGAGCGACCGAATCCGGGGCCCCGCCTCCGCCGGCGGGATCTGCCACCACACGCGGCTCAGCGCGGAGATCGACCCCGCGAGCGCCACGTAGCCGGGCGCGAAGGCGCTGTCGCGTTCGATCGACCGCCCGAACAACTCCGCCGCGGTCCGGGTCGAGTCCACGTCGTAGTACTGGTTCACGAGGTACAGCCCGCGGGAGTAGAGGCTGTCGGCCACCAGGTCCGTCGTGTAGCGACGGACGAGCACGGCCCCCGGCTCGATGTCGACGAAGCTCGACAGGCTGTCGATCACCGTGCGCGCGATCTGGAACTCGAAGTCGGCGAGGTCGGCCCGAACGCCGTCGAACGTCTCCTGCCACACCGAGGTGTTGTCGCGCGCCCTCATCAGCCACACGGAAAGCTGCCGACTGTCGCCATTGACGATCAGAGTGCCCACGAGAATGTACTGCACGTTCAGCTCGTGCCCGATCTGCGCCAGGGGGGGCAGCTCGCCGTGGAAGCGTTCCACCGCCGGCCAGCCCGGTGAGAACACCCCCGTTCGCTGGACGGCCTCCGCGAGCTTGAGCGAGATCTGATCCGCCAGGTACGCCTGCCCCGCGTCCGGCCCGGAAAATCGGAACGGCAGGATGGCGACGCCGGGCAGATCGGCCCCGAGGAGAGCTCTCCGCCCGGTCCGGCGGAGTCCGGGCACGGCCGTCAGGAGCACCGCCACGGTCGCCAGGACCAGCAACGCGGCCCCGGATCGCCGCAACGACAGGCGCGATGCTTCCCCTCGCTTCCGGAACAGGAGCGCGAGCGACAAGGTGATCGGGAATCCCACGATCAGCAGTCCGAGGACGGTCCGGAAGAGCCAGGACGGGAGGTCGAGGTTGTTCAGCAGGACGTCGACGACCTGCAGGAGCACCCACGAGCCCGCGACGTACACACCGACCACCTGGCCGATCGTGGACCACGGGATCGCGTTCGCGACGTGCTCGATGCGGCGGCGGGGACGCGACGGTTCAGGCATGGCTCAGATTCCGACTTCGACACCGAGCCGCAGGCTGAACGGCGGCTCGTAGGCCAGGGGCTCGCCGAACGCGACATTCGGAAAACCACCCGCGGGATCGAAGGGCTCGCTGAAGTTGAACTGCGCGATCTCGGATCTCCACGCGACCGTCTGCGGATTCCCGATGTGGAGGAAATCGGCGACCAGGTTCATCCTCCGACGGCCCCCTGCCCCCAGCTCGATCGGGTACTGCAGGCGAACGCTCCAGTCCCACAGGGCCGGATACCTACCCTCGCTGCCGCGCGGAGACAGGAAGCGCCCCCCGATCCCGAAGAAGCCCTCGTAGCGGCTGATCGGCGTCCCGCTCGCCACGGAAAGGAAGGTGCCCGCCGTCAGACCGAAGCCGAACCGGTACGAGCCCCAGAGCTTCAGCCGGTGCGTCTGGTCGTTGGGCAGCAGGCCCTCGTTGTCCTGCATCGAGATCTCCTGCTGGAAGATCCCGTTCTGATTGGGGAAGGCGAACCCTCCGTCGGACGTGTACAGCCCCGGGAAGTTTCCGTAGTTCCGGGACAGAACGTACGAGCCGGACAGGCGGACGCCGCCGGTCGCGTAGTCGGCCGTGAGCACCAGGGCCAGGTAGTCGCGCTGCGGCCGGTCGAGGTTGGACAGGTCGCCACGGCCCGGGTTGCCCGGGAATCCGGGACCTTCCGCCGGGATCCCGAGGTTCACGACCTCTCGCAGGGTCCGGTAGATGCCGTGCGCGCCGAGCCGAAGGTCGGAGCCGACGGTCCGCTCGTATCCGAGCGTCGCCTCGTCGTAATGCGTCCCCCGGAGGTCGCGCTGCGGCTGCACCTGGCAGCAGAAGGCGAAGAAGGTGCCGTCGATCGCCTGGCCGCCCTGCCGTGGGTCGTCGTCGTAGTACGCCTGGGAGTTCTCCGCGTCGACCCGGGCGGTGTACTCCTGCGTCGACAGTCTCAGGGGCATCATCTGATAGAACCGGCCGACCGAGCCGCTGATCTTGTTGCGACCGGGTTCGCCCGGGCTCCACACGAATCCGACTCGCGGCTGCCACTGATCGGTGAAGGACTGGCCTACGGCGCCCTGGCTGTCGATCAGGTACTGCCCGTCCCAGCGCAGGCCGTAGTTCAGCCGGAATGCGTCGTTCAGCGCCCACGAATCCTGGGCGAATGCCGTGACCACGCGGCCGTGCAGGTTGGCGCGGCGCGAGTCGACGATCACGAGCCAGCGGCTGTCGACATCCGGCGGCGGGTTCGGCCCGAAATCGAGGATCACTCCCTCGCCGCTCGTGCGCGACGTGTACGGGCTCAGACCATAGTCCTCGTACGCGACGCCGACCTTCGGCGTGTGGCTGCCGGCGAGGAGCGACACCGCGGCGCGTGCCGACAGACGGCGCCCGTCGTAGCTGTACTCCTCTCCGAAACCGCCCCCGATGGCGCCCGGCGGGACACCCGGCGCACAGTCGGCTCCGGCGAGGCAAGTGTACCGAGCCACGTCGTCCCCCGGCCGGGGCCCGTCGAAGCTCGAGTTCCACTGACCGCCGAGGCCGAGATCGAGCACCAGCCGGTCGCCCGGTCGGTGCGTCACCTCGGTGCTCAGATTGAAGCCCCCCCGCTCGACGCGATTCAGGAACACGTCGGGGTCGAGAACCACGCTGAAGTCGCCGGAAAACGGGCCGCCACCCACCCGGTCGTGGGTCGTCGGATCGCCGAACGCGGTGAACACGACGTCGGTTCTGTCGCCGGCCCGCCAGTCGAGCTTTCCGGCGAACAGGTGCTCGGTCAGGTCGTCGTCGTAGAAGCCCCAGCCCGGAATCTCGATCTGGTTGCGCGCGAACGTCGGATCGTAGGCTCCGAAGAACCACAGCCGGTCGGCGATCAGCGGGCCACCCACCGAGAGACCGAAGTCGTAGCGGTCGGCTCCCTGCGCCACGAAGTCCCCGGCCCCCTGCAGGGCGTCCGCCGTCATTCCCGCCCCGCTGAAGTAGCCGTACGTCTCCACCGACCACACGTCCCCGCCGCTGCGCGTGACGGCGTTGAATATCCCGCCGGCGGCGCCCCCGTATTCGGCCGCGTAGCCGTTCGTCTTGACCTGGAATTCGCGCACGAAGTTGTACGGGAGCTTCGTGCCGAGCGACCCGAAGAACGGATCCGTCGTGTTCAACCCGTCGACGAAGGTCAGGTTATCGAGGCCCGTCGCGCCGGAGATGTTCACCTGGTCACCGCGGAAGCTCTCGCTCGCCTGCGGGGTCAGTAGCGCCAGGTCTCGATAGTCGCGGTCTGTGGGCAGATCGAGAAACACGCGATTCTCGATCGACGTCTCGATCGTGGGGGTGGTCAGGTCGATCAGCGGACCGTCCGCGGAGACGACCAGCGGAGCGATCGCGACGGCCGTCTCTTCGAGCCGAATCGTCCCGCCCGCGAGGGACGTTACCTCGCCGAGCCGGACATGAACGTCCTCGACCCGGACCGTTCGATGCCCGATTCGCTTCAGCTCGACGAGGTAGACGCCCGTCGGGAGGTTGACCAGGCGGAAGCGCCCGTCGGCGACCGACAGGGTGACGCGCTCCCCGAGGAGCGAGGGGCTCGAGGCCCGGACTTCGGTGCCGCTCAGCGGCGTCCCGTCCATGGCGAGTATCCGGCCCCCGATCGCGCCGCGAGTCTCCTGCGCACCGAGGGAGACGGGCAGCGTGAGCAGGAGGATCAGGACCAGGGGACCCAACCGGGTCGCGTTCTGGCTGGTGAACCGCATCGTTCGACTCCTTGCTGAGTGGTCGACGGGACGGGCGACCGAGCCCGGTCCCGAAACAGCACCGCCGAACCTGCGAAAGGTGTATTTGCCAGGTCTCATTCGAGGGATGAGACCCCTTTGAGATGGCGGTTCCAAGGTTGGCGGCGAGGCCGGATGGAGAGCTCCAGGCGAGGGGGACCATGTCCAGACCGTGGTGGAAGAGGGCGTTCATGGTCCTGTTGATCAGCGCTCTGTTGCTCCTGGTCGGCTGACGGCGGGGTGCCGGTCCGCCCTCGGGGCCCCGGCTGGCCGCGGCCGCCACGATCTCCGATGATGGAGACGTGAAGCGCTCGACCCATGAGTCCGGAGCCGACGAGTTCGTTCGCGTGGGCCACGTCCACCTGAAAGTGGCCGACCTCGAGCGCTCCATCGCGTTCTACCGCGACGTGCTCGGATTCGAGGTCACGCAGCGGATCGGCGACAGCGCCGCCTTCCTGTCGGACGGCGGCTACCACCACCACGTCGGGCTCAACACGTGGGAAAGCCGCGGCGGCGAGCCGCCGGCGCCGGGCAGCACGGGGCTGTACCACGTGGCCTTCCTCTATCCGAGCCGGCGGGCGCTCGCCGCGGCGCTGCGCCGGCTCACCGAGGCGGGGGTCGCCCTCGACGGCGCGGCGGATCACGGCGTCAGCGAGGCGCTCTACCTGCGCGACCCCGATGGGAACGGCGTCGAGCTCTACCGGGACCGGCCGGAAGCGGAATGGCCGCGTGACGCGGACGGTCGCCTGCACATGGTCACCCGACCGCTCGATCTCGAGGACTTGTCGAGCGACGCCTGAGTTGCTCGCAGTACCCTGAACACTCTCCCATGGCCGCTCCTCTTGCTTTTATACTTAGATTGTCTATATATGGGTCACCTATATATTACAGAGGAGGGGTGATGAAGCAGTGGCTTGCCGTACTCGCGTCGATCCTGGTGCTGGCCGGTTCCGCCGCGGCCTGCGGTCGTTCGGAGGCCCGTGACCTTCCCGCCACCGGGACGGCCGGTGACTCGGCCGGCGTGACCGTATGGACGATCCCCGGGACGGACGTCCAGGCGCCTTTCCGGCTCGCCCCGGAGGCCCGGTTGGCGATCCCGGACTCGGGCTGGTCGGCCTACCCCGACGACGTCGGCATCGACCGCCGGGGGCAGCGGATCTACGTACTCGACGAAGCCGCGCCACGCGTCCTCGTGTTCGATTTCGACGGCGCCCTGGTGGGCGAGTTAGGGCGCGAGGGACAGGGCCCCGGGGAGTACGTCGACCCCGTCGGGCTGGCCGTGGACCGGGAGGGCCGCGTCCACGTGATCGATCCCGGCCGGGGGAGCATCCACGTCTGGTCGGCCGAAGGCGAGTACCTGGACAGCCGGGAGATGGCCGCCGGCTACTGGGGTCCCGGATTCGCGATCACGCCGGACGGGCCGATCTACACGACGTCGGGCGAGATCGACGACGGCGTGATGACCGACGCGCTGGTGCGGACATCGGCGGGAATCGACACCCTGCACACGGTCGCCACGCACTGGCAGACGCTGGAGATGCCGTGCGGCAGCGTCCCGGTTCCCCAGGTGTTCTACCTGTCGAACGTATGGGCGGCGGCCGACGGTCGAATCGCGGTGGCCGACGTGCCTCGCTACCAGATCGACCTGCACGACGGTCAGGGACGAACCACGACGTTTCGCCGCGCGGTGCCACCCCGCCGGGTCTCCCGGGCGGAGGCGGAGGAGTTCGTCGGTACGGGCCCGCTGCACTTCCTCGTCGAGCACTGCGGGATGACGCCGGCCGGCGTGGTGTCCGATGCCGGCTTCGTGGAAGAGGTGAGTCCGTTCTTCGCGCTGACGCTGGGCCCCGACGGCCGCGTGTGGGCGGCGCGCGGGGTGGCGCCCGAAGTGGAGGCGATCGACGTCTTCGACCCGGAGCGGGGCTACGTGGGAACGGTGGAATCGCGGGCGTTTCCCGTCGCCTTCCTCGACGAGGCGCGATTCGTGACGATCCTCCCGGGCACGTGGGGCACGGAACTGGAGATTCGCCGGATCGTCCCGCGCTGAGCATCGCCT
>JASFRN010000085.1:0-11824 GCA_050114915.1 Gemmatimonadales bacterium
CGGAGCCGCGGCCGCGGCCCTGGCGCTGGGCGCGTCGCCCGACCAGGTCGCCGACCGCCTCGCCACCGCGCCCCAGGTCCCCGGACGGATGGAGACGCTGGCGTCACCACCCGGACCGCTGGTGGTTCGTGACTACGCCCACACGCCGGACGGCCTGGCCCGGGCGCTCGAGGCGCTGCGCACCCTTGCCGAGGGGCGCCTGACGGTGGTGTTCGGCTGCGGTGGCGATCGCGACCGTGGGAAGCGTCCGCTCATGGGGGAGACCGCGGCGGAGGGAGCCGACCGGGTGATCGTCACGATGGACAACCCGCGGACGGAGCCGCTCGAGCGGATCATCGCGGATGTCGTGGCGCCGCTTCCCGCGGGGACGGCGGAAGTGATCGAAGATCGCACCGAGGCGATCAGGGTCGCCGTCGAGTCGGCGAGCCCCGGCGATGTCGTGCTGCTGGCCGGAAAGGGTCACGAGACGTACCAGGACGTTCGCGGCGAAAAACTGCCGTTCGACGAGGCGCGGATCGTGGCTCGGCTGCGCGGAGGCACCGCGTGAGCGCCACGTTCGAGAGTCACGAAGTGCGGCGCGCCCTCGGATTGCCGCGTGCCGAGACGTCGCGCCGCTTCACCTCGGTCGCGATCGACTCCCGCGAGGTCGAGCGCGGCGGTCTCTTCGTCGCCCTCCCCGGCGAGCGGGTGGACGGAGCGGACTTCGTGCCGCAGGCGGCGCGGCGCGGCGCCGCGGGAGCCGTGGTCCCCGCCGACCGGACGTTCGACGTCGAGGGACTCGAGCTTTTCGCGGTGCCGGACACGCTGCGAGCGCTGGGTGACCTCGCCCGGTTCGCCCGCCGTCGCAGCGGGGCCCGGGTCGTCGGAGTCACCGGCAGCTCCGGCAAGACGACGGTCAAGGAGATGATCGCCCTCGCGCTCGGCGAAGTCGAGGAGACGTACGCGACGCCCGGCAACCTGAACAGCCTGACGGGGCTGCCGCTCACGATGCTGCGTGCCACCCCGGGCGCCAGGTATTGGGTCGTCGAGCTGGGGAGCAGCGGACCCGGCGAGATCGCGCGTCTCACCGCGATCGCCGAGCCCGACGATGCCGTGGTCACGACGGTGGGGGCCGCGCACCTGGAGGGGTTCGGTGATCTCGAAGGCGTGTTGCGGGAGAAGCTGTCCCTCGTGCGGGGCGCGCAGCCCGCGGGCGCGGTCGTGGTCGGCGACGTACCGCCGGTTCTGCCCGAGGCGGCTCGCCGAATTCGCGACGACGTGATCGTCGCCGGCCTGGGCGCCGATGCCGACTTCCGGCCCGACCGATACGAGACCGGGGCGGAAAGCGCCCGCTTCGACAGGGCGGGGGTGACGTATGCTCTCCAGGTGGGCGGGGAGCACCACGTGCGGGATGCCGTGATCGCCGCGGCCCTGGCCGACGAGCTCGGCGTTCCCGGCGAGGCGGCGGCGCGCGGCCTGTCGCGCTATCGGCCCGTGGGGATGCGGGGGGCGATCGTGCGGGCCGGCCCGCTGACGCTCGTCGCCGACTGCTACAACGCGAATCCCGATTCGTTCGAGGCCGTGATCCGGTTCTGCGAATCCTCGTTCGCCGGCCGTCCGCGCAGTGCCGTGGTCGGCACGATGCTGGAACTCGGTCCCGGTGCCGATGCGCAGCACCTGCGCGTCGCGGAGCGTCTCGTCGCGGCGGGCTTCCAGCGGATCTTCCCGCTCGGCGCGTTTCGTCCGGCTTTCGAAGCGCTGGCCGCGAACGGGACGACGAGAGAGACGGAGATTTCGCCGGCCGCGTCGGTCGACGACGTGCTCGAACAGCTTTCCACGCAGTCGCAGGCGGGCGAGGTAGTGCTCGTGAAAGCATCGCGGGGCGAACGGCTCGAGCGCGTGGTCGACGGCCTCGTGGCGCGGTTGGGCGGAGGGGAAGCCTGATGCTCTATCACCTCCTTTTTCCGCTGGCCGACAAGCACATCATCTTCAACGTCTTCCAGTACATCTCGTTCCGGGCGGCCGGGGCGATGGTCACGGCGCTCCTCGTCTCGTTCGTCGCGGGACCTCCGGTGATCCGCCGCCTCGAGGCCTACAACATCGGACAGGTCGTCCGGGTGGAGGGTCCGCGGACCCACCACCACAAGGCGGGAACGCCCACGATGGGCGGCATCATCATCCTCGTCTCGATCGTCGTGTCGACGCTTCTGTGGGCGCCGCTGGACCGCTGGTACATCCACGCCGCCCTCGCGATGACCATCGTCACCGGGCTGATCGGATTCACCGACGACTACCTGAAGGTCGTGCGGCACGAGTCGCGCGGACTCATCGCCCGGCACAAGCTGATCTGGCAGTTCATCGCGGGACTGTCGTTCGGGACGCTCCTCCTCTTCCTCCCGCTGCCCGGCGGCGAGGTGACGCACCGGATGGTGCCGTTCTTCAAGAACGTGGAGCTCGTGTTGATTCCCGTGTTCTTCCCGCTGTTCATCGCGACGGTCGTCGCGGGGTTCTCCAACGCCGTGAACCTGACCGACGGCCTCGACGGGCTCGCCGCCGGCCTGTCGGCGATCGCCGCCCTCGCGATGGCGCTGTTCGCATACGTGATGGGACGTGTGGACACCTCGTACTACCTCGGTCTCCCGTACCTGCCCGGCGCCGGAGAGCTCACCGTGTTCTGCGTCTCGGTGGCCGGTGCGGCGATCGGATTTCTCTGGTTCAACGCCCCTCCGGCGAGCGTGTTCATGGGCGACACGGGATCGCTCGGCCTCGGGGGTGCGATCGGGACGGTCGCCGTGCTGCTCAAGTCCGAGCTGCTGCTCGTGGTCGTCGGAGGAATGTTCGTCCTGGAGGCTCTCTCCGTGCTGATTCAGACGTCCGCGTTCAAGTACACGCGCCGGCGCACCGGCACCGGGCGCCGCGTGTTCCGGATGGCCCCGCTGCACCATCACTTCGAGCAGCTGGGCTGGCCGGAGACGCGGGTCGTGATCCGCTTCTACATCCTCGGCATCATGTTCGCCCTCGTCGCCCTCGCGACCCTGAAGGTCCGATGATCCGGCGCGAGATGGCGTTTCGGCCCGGAGCGCAGGTGAGCGTTCTCGGACTCGGCGTGTCGGGGACGGCGGCCGCACGACTCGCCGCTCGCCGCGGTGCGGAAGTGTACGCGAGCGACGCGTCCGGCGGCCCCGAGCAGAGCTCTGCGGCGCGAGCGCTTCGGGAAGAGGGGATCTACGCGGAGGCGGGTCGGCACGACATGGCCCGCATCCTCGAGTCCGACCTCGTGGTCGTGAGCCCGGGGATCAGCCCGTTTTCCGAGGTCCGGCAGCAGATCTCCGCGGCCGGGATCCGCACGATCGCCGAGGTCGAGCTGGCCTTCGGGGCGCTGCACAGCCGCGTCATCGGCATCACCGGGACCAACGGGAAGACGACCACGACGCAGCTGGCCGCCGACGTGCTGGAAGCCAGCGGGACGTCGGCCGTCGCAGGCGGGAACATCGGGCGGCCCCTGTCCTGGGTCGCGATCGAAGACGAGCAGCCGGACTGGGTGGTCGTGGAGCTCAGCAGCTTCCAGCTGGCCGATCTCGAGAACTTCCGCATGGAGATCGGCGTGATGCTGAACCTCGCGCCCGACCACCTCGACCGGTACCGCGACTTGCAGGCCTACTACGCGGACAAGCAGCGCCTGTTCTTCGCCGGCGACAAGGACACGAGCTGGGTGCTGAACGCGGACGACGCGAGCGTGCTCGACCTGGCGACTGCGGCTCCCAACGGCGAGCGGTACCTGTTTTCCGTCGAGCACGAGGTCGAGCGCGGTGCGTGGCTCGGAAGCGACGGCGTGCTGCGCGCCCGGATCGTCGACGGTGACGTCGAAGACTGGCTGCCGGTTTCGGAATTTCCCCTCGTCGGACGCCACAACGTCGCCAACGCCCTCGCCGCCGCGCTCGCCGCGCGCCTCGCGGGTTGTCCTCCCGACGCGGTGGGGCCGGGCCTGCGTCAGGGGCGGGGACTGCCGCATCGTCTCGAGGTCGTGGGGGAATACGAGGGCGTGCTCTGGATCAACGACTCGAAGGCGACCAACGTCGCCGCCGCGACCGCGGCCGTGCGAGCGTTCGACCGACCGATCGTCCTGATGCTCGGCGGTCGCCACAAAGGCGAGCCGTACACGGAGATCGCCACCGCGGCGGGGGATCGCCTGCGGGCGATCGTCGCGTTCGGCGAAGCCGCCCCGAAGATCGTGGGCGAACTCGAGCACGCGGCGCCCCGCGTGTCCGTGGAGAACGGCATGGAAGCGGCGGTCCGCGCGGCGGCGCGCCACGCTGAGCCCGGTGACGTGGTGTTGTTCTCGCCGGCCTGCTCGAGCTTCGACATGTATCCGAACTACGAAGTGCGCGGGGAGACCTTCGCCCGCACGGTCCGCACGTTGCACGAGGGGGGGGCGGCGTGAGCCGCTCGGCGAGCACCCGCGGTTCGACGCTCGGCCTTCGCGGCTTCCCGGTGCGTCCGAGCTCCGGCGCCTCGATGCCCGGACGCGCCCTGTTCGGCCTCACCGTCCTGTTCGTGTTGTTCGGCCTCCTCTCGGTCTACAGCGCGGGGTCCTACGTGGCCCACGCCCAGGGACTGGACGACGGCCACTTCGTGTTCGGGCAGGCGAGCCGCGCCGCGATCGGGCTCCTCGCGCTGACCGTGGCCAGCGTGGTCGACTACCGGATCTACCAGAAGCTCGCCTGGCCGATCCTCGGGCTCGCGGTACTGCTGCTGATTCCGCTCGTGCTTCCGGGCACGCAGGCGATCGCGCCGGAATGGAACGGAGCCCGCCGCTGGCTCACCCTCGGGGTCACCGTGCAGCCGTCCGAGCTCGCGAAGCTGGCCGTCGTCGCCTGGACCGCGGCGATCGCCGTGAAGAAACAGGACAAGCTGCACGACTTCCGCGAGGGGGTTCTGCCGATCCTTCTCGTCGTCGCCGGCGTCTGCCTGCTCGTGCTGCTGGAGCCGCACTTTTCGGCCGCGTTGTGGATCGCGGTCCTCGCGGCGACGATCCTGTTCGTAGCCGGGGCGCGACTCACTCACTTCGCGCTCGGAGTCGCGGCGGTCGTACCGGTCGGCGTCCTCGCGGCCCTCGCCTCCGACTACCGGCGGGCGCGCATCGCCGCGTTCATCTCGACGTTCGTCGATCCGTCTTCGGTGGCGGCCACCAGCGGGTACCAGCTGCGACAGTCGATGATCGCGATCGGCTCGGGCGGCCTCATGGGCGTCGGGTTCGGTCGGAGCAGCCTCAAGATGGAGTATCTGCCCGAGCCGCAGAACGACTTCATCTTCTCGATCATCTCCGAGGAATGGGGGTTCATCGGGGCGGCGCTCCTGATCGCGCTGTTCGTGGCCTGGACGCTGCTCGGCCTGCGGATCGCCCGCAACGCGCCCGACATGTACGGCCGCCTTCTCGCGGTCGGCATCACGGCGCTCGTGTCGCTCTCCGCGTTCGCCCACATGGGCGTGGCGCTCGGCCTCCTGCCGACGACCGGCGTGAACCTCCCGTTCATCAGCGCGGGAGGGACGAATCTGATCCTGATGCTGGGTGCGACCGGGATCCTGCTGAACGTGTCGACCGCATGGAGACGCTGAGCGATGGGGACCCGGGTGCTGATCGCGGGCGGAGGTACGGGCGGGCATCTCGTTCCGGCGCTGAACCTCGCCGCCGCGCTGCGGCGGGCGGAGCCGGCGTGCGAGCTGCTCCTGGTGGGGGCCGAGCGCGGGGTCGAGAGCCGGGTGCTGCCGACGAGCGGCTATCCGTACCGGCTCCTCCCGATGCAACCGCTGCGCCGCCGGCGCGCATGGGAGAACTGGCGGCTGCTCGCCAGCCTGCCCGGCGTGTTCCGCGGCGTGGCGGCGTCGTTCAGAGCTCTCGATCCGGATGTCGTGGTGGGGACGGGCGGCTATGCGTCGGCGCCGCCGCTGGCGTGGGCGATCGCGGGTCGGCGCCCGACCGCCATCCAGGAGCAGAACGCCTGGCCGGGGCTCGTGACCCGTCTCCTCGCGGCGCACGTGGACCAGATCCATCTCGGGTATCCGGAGGCGGCCTCTCGCCTCAAGCCGGGGAAGACCACCCGCGTCGAGTCGCACGGAAACCCGGTGGCCCCGCCCTCGCCGCCCCGTGGGGACGGCGAGTTCTCCTGGCCGGCCGGGCGCATCGTGCTCGTGACCGGAGGAAGCCAGGGCGCCCGGGATCTCAACTCGCTGCTGCTGCGCGATCTCGCGACGGCGGGCGCCTGGCCCAACGGCGCCACCCTGGTGTGGATTGCCGGTCCGGCGCATGTCGAGGCCGTATCGGCCGCCGTGCGCGGTACGCCGTGGGCGGACCGGATTCGGGTGGTCCCGTGGGTCGACGGTCTCGGCGCGCAGCTGTCGAGGGTCGACCTGGCGATCGCCAGGGCCGGGGCGATGTTCTCGGCCGAACTGGCGGCGGCCGGTGTGCCCGCGCTGCTGGTGCCTCTGCCGACCGCGGCGGGCGACCACCAGCGCCACAACGCCCGGGCGCTCGAGGACGCCGGGGCCGCCCTCGTGTTCGAACAGGACAACACGGCCCCCGGAGCCCTGTGGGACGCCGTTCTCGAGGTCCTCGCGTCGGCGAGCAAGCGCGACGCCATGGCGCAGCGGATGGCGCAGCGGGGAAGACCGGACGCGGCGGACCGCATCGCGGCGGACCTGCTGGCACTCGCGCGTTCGCGGCGAGGAGGGCGGAATGCCGATGACTGAAGCGCGCCTCGCCCGGTCCGTCGACCTGCCCGCCGCGGGTACCGTTTTTCTCCTCGGCGTCGCCGGTGCGGGGATGCGAGCCCTTGCGGCCGCGCTGCGCGATCGGGGCTGTACGGTGGAGGGGTCGGATCGAGACGCGGCGGCGGCGGCCGACCTGGCCGAGCGCGGCATCCGGCTGCATCCCGAGTCGGAGCTCGCGGCCGTGCGCCACGCCGACCTGGTCGTCTACAGCTCCGCGCTGCCGCCGGATCATCCGGCGCTCGCGGCCGCCCGGGACGCGGGCGTACCGACCATGAAGCGCGCCCGGGCGCTCGGCGCGCTCGTCAACGACCGCCGCCTCGCCGCCGTGGCCGGTACGCACGGCAAGACCACGGTCACGACGATGCTGGCCCTGGCGGCCGAAGCGGCCGGGCTGGATCCGCTGGCGCTCGTCGGCGGACGCGTGGCCGCCTGGGGCGGCAACTGCCGACTCGGCGCGGGAGAGCTCGCCGTCGTGGAGGCCGACGAGTACGACCGTTCGTTCCTCGAGCTCGACCCCGACCTGGCGATCGTCACTTCCATAGAACCCGAGCATCTCGACGTCTACGGCGACGCGGCGGCGATGGAGGCGGCGTTCGCCGAGTTCGTCGGGCGCGCGACGCGCGTCCTCCTTTGCGCCGACGATCCCGGCTCCGTTTCGCTGGCGCGGGCCGCGGCGCCGGGCGCCGCCGTGCGCACCTACGGTTTCGCGGCCGATGCGGCCTGCCGGCTCGAGGTCGTGGACGCGGACCGCGGCGGACAGTCGTGCCGGCTGTACGCCCCCGAGGGCACCGTACCGTTCCAGCTCGGCACCCCGGGCGCGCACAACGCCCAGAACGCAGCCGCCGCGTTCGCCGCGGCGCTCTGGCTGGGCGGAGACCCGGGCGCGCTCGCGACGGCGCTGGCCGACTTCCGGGGCGCCGACCGGCGACTGCAGGTCCTGTACGAGTCGTCCGACCTGGTGGTCGTCGACGACTACGCGCACCACCCGACCGAGATCCGAGCGGGGATCGAGGCGCTTCGCTCCGCATGGCCGGGCCGCCGGCTCGTCCTGGCGTTCCAGCCCCACCTGTACACCCGGACCCGGGACCAGGCGGCGGGATTCGCCGAGGCGCTCGCCCGCGCCGACCGGGGCCTCGTCCTGCCGATCTACCCGGCTCGCGAGGCGCCGATTCCGGGCGTCACGCGCGACCTGATCCTCACGGCCGGCCGTCGCGGCCTGGAGCCGCTGGAGGCCGACGACGCCACGGCCCTCGTCCATGTCGACCAGCCGTCCGTGCTCGCCTTCATGGGGGCGGGTGACGTGACGGCTCTCGCTCACGAGGCGGCTCGTGCCGCCGCGACCGGACGCGCCGATGCGCTGGGAGGCTGACGTGGCCCTGGCCGACCACACCCGCTATCGGATCGGCGGACCGACGCCCGGCTTCGGGCGCGCCGCGAGCCGGGCGGAGCTCTCGGCGGCGCTGGCCGGACTCGCCGGCGCGCCGTACCGGGTGCTCGGGCGGGGCGCCAACCTCCTCGTGGCCGACCGCGGCGTTCCGGAGCGCGTGTTCGTGCTCGGCGGTGAGTTCGATCTCCTCGCCTCGGGCGAAGGCTGGATCGAGGCGGGGGCGGGCGCCGGGCTGCCCGCGCTCGTGGGCGAAGCCCGTCGCACGGCCTGCGCCGGCTGGAGTTTCCTCGAGGCCGTTCCGGGCAGCGTCGGCGGGGGCCTGCGGATGAACGCCGGCTCCGTAGAGACCGGCCTGTGGGACCGGGTCGAGCGCGCGGAAGCGATGACGCCCGAGGGGCGGACCGTGTCGCTGGCGCCGGCCGAGGCGGGCCCGTCGTACCGACACGTCGACGTCCCGGAGTCGTGGATCTTCCTCGGCGCCCGCTTCGCCACCGCGCCCGGGGACCCCGAGGCCGTCGAGACCGAGCACTTCGAGCGTCGCCGCCGCAAGGTGGAGACCCAGGTCTACGACCTGCCGTCGTGCGGCTCGATCTGGAAGAATCCCGGGGCCCCGTGGACCGGTGCGTGGGAGCTGGTCGATCGGGTCGGCATGCGTGGCGCTCGACGCGGCGGCGCCCGGATCACGGAGCGCCACGCCAACTTCATCGCCAACGTCGGCGACGCGTCGGCCGCCGACGTGTGGGGGCTCATGGCCGAGACGCGCCGGCGCGTGGCGGAGGAGACCGGCGTCGAGCTGGTGCCGGAGATCCGGTTGTGGGGATTCGCCGCCGGGGAACTCGCTGCCGTCGGAGCGAACCCCGAGACGGAGTGGGACGCGTGACCCGGCGCACCCGACGCCGGCTCGGCGTGGTCGCGGCGGCCGCCGTGGTGGGCGTTCTCAGCCCGGTGTGGGGGCCCCTCGTACTCCGGAACATTCCGATTTTCGGAGTCGAAGAGGTGCGCGTCGTCGGCGCCCGGTTCGTGGCCGACAGCACGGTGGAGGCGCTGGCCGGCCTGGGGCCCGACGCCTCGGTCTGGGACGACATGGACGGCGCCGAGGATCGGGTCGCCGGGCATCCACTGATCGTCGAAGCGCGGATCCGGCGGACGGGCTTGCACCGGCTCGACGTGGTCGTCCACGAGGTCCAGCCCGTGGCTTTCGTGGCGACGCCCTCGCTCGTTCCGGTGAACGCGGACGGCCGGGAGCTGGCGATCGATCCCACCGAGGATCCGGTCGACCTGCCGATCCTCGAGGACGCGGAGGTGAGCGAGGGCCGGGTGGAGCCCGAGACCGCGAGGCGCGCCCTCGACGTACTCGACCAGGTGAGCGCGCTCGACTCGGCCTTCGCTCGCCGCATCTCGGAGGTGCGGCCGGTTTCCGGATCCTCCGTGGAATTCGTGCTGCTGCCCGACAGCCCGCTCGAGCGAGTCGTGCTCCCGTTCCGGGACGCCACGACCGCCTTCCGGCGAGTCGGCAGCGCAGTGAGCCTGGCCGAAGCTCGCGGCCCGGTCCGCGAGGCCGACGCCAGTTACGAGAACGAAGTGGTGATACGAATGGAAGAGAAGCGATGATCGGCTTGCCGCGGTACGTCGCCGGTCTCGACGTCGGATCCACGAAGACGTGCGCCGTGATTCTCGATCCGGGGAGCGCCTTCGGCGAGGAGGAGCGCCCGGAGGTGATCGGCGTGGGACACGCGCCCACGGAGGGCGTGCGGAATCGCGTGGTCGCGAACATCGAGGCCGCGACGGACTCGATCCGTACGGCGCTCCGGGAAGCGGAAGAGATGGCGGGCGCCGAGGTCCACACCGTATTCGCCGGCGTGGCGGGCGAGCACATCCTCATCGATCGCTCGGTCGGCGTGGTGGCGATCTCGGGTCGCGAGATCATGCCACGGGACATCGAGGACGTGCACGAGGTCGCGCAGGCCGTCGTGCTGCCGCCGGACCGGGAGATCCTGCATGCGATCCCACAGGACTACGTGGTCGACGGACGGGCCGGGATCCAGGATCCGACCGGGATGGAGGCCACGCGGCTCGAGTCCGAGGTCTGCGTGATCTCGGCCGACAGCTCCGCCTGCCAGAACCTTCGAAAGGCCATCGACCGCGCGGGATACCGCGTCGAAGAGCTCGTGCTCACCCCGTTGGCCAGCAGCCTGTCGGTGTTGCGCGCGGACGGCCGCGCCTCCGGAACGGCCCTCGTGGAGATCGGGGGAGGTTCGACGGAGCTCCTCGTGTTCAAGGACGAGCGCCTGCGTCTCGCGCGCACGCTTCCGTGGGGGGCCGCCACCGTGACGAGCGACATCGCCAAGGGACTGGGCGTGCCGGCCGCCGAGGCGGAGACGCTGAAGGCGCTGTACGGCAGCGCCCAGACCCGGCGGGTCGATCCGGCCGAGAAGTTCGAGATCTCCGGCCCGACCCCCGGTGGACGCCGAGAGGTCTCCCGCGAGCTCCTGGCCCACATCATCGAGCAGCGGCTCGACGAGATCCTCGGGCTGGTGTTCGAAGCGCTGGAGGCGAGCGACCTGCTCGACGAACTGCCGGGCGGCGTGGTGCTGACCGGCGGCGGCGTCGAGCTCGACGGCGTCGTCGAGCTCGCGCAGGAGGTGCTCAACCTGCCGGTGGCCCGTGGCCTCCCCGGCGCCGACCTCGACGGAATCGTCGAGGCGATCCGGCGCCCGGAATGCGCCGCCGCCGTCGGCCTCGGCCTGTACGGTCGACACCGACGGATGGATCACGGAGTGAGCGCCGTCGCCCGGACGCTGAGCCGGGTGGGCGGCTGGATACGCGAGTTCTTTTGATGCAGCAACAGTTGACGGATCACCCGAGAGCGGAGGGACAGATGGTATTCGAATTCGACGAAGGCGTCAGCAGCAACGCACGGATGAAGGTCGTGGGCGTCGGCGGCGCCGGCGGCAACGCGGTGAACCGGATGATCGCGGAGAATCTCGACGGGGTCGAATTCGTCGCGATCAACACCGACGCGCAGGCGCTGAAGGAGTGCGGCGCGCACGTGAAGATCCAGATCGGCCGCAAGCTGACGCGCGGCCTCGGAGCCGGCGCACGCCCGGAGGTGGGCCGGCAGGCCATGGCCGAGAACGAGGAGGAGGTCCGCCAGGCGCTCGACGGGGCCGACCTGGTGTTCGTGACGGCCGGAATGGGCGGCGGGACGGGCACCGGCGCCGCGCCTCGAGTCGGGCAGATTGCGAGTGAGCTCGGTGCGCTGGTCATCGCGATCGTGTCGCGCCCGTTCCAGTTCGAGGGCCGCAAGCGCATGCGGCACGCCGATCTCGGCCTGCGGGATCTTCGCCGGTCGGTGGACACGATGATCGTCGTCCCCAACGAGAAGCTTCTTTCGGTCGTCGGGAAGGGGACCACCTTCCGCGATGCGCTGAAGAAGGCGGACGAGGTGCTTCTGCACGCGACGCAGGGAATCTCGGACCTGATCAGCGTCACGGGGGACGTGAACGTCGATTTCGCCGACGTGCGGACGGTGATGTCCAACCGCGGCGCCGCCCTGATGGGAACCGGCGAGGCGACGGGCGAAGAGCGCGCCGTCGAGGCCGCCCAGCAGGCCATTTGCTCGCCGCTGCTCGACAACGTATCGATATTGGGCGCGACGGGCGTGCTGGTGAACATCTCCGGTGGCTCCGA
>JASFRN010000086.1:0-11813 GCA_050114915.1 Gemmatimonadales bacterium
GCCGAGCTGCTCGGCCGCCTGGCCGGCGACCGCGCGCTCCTCGCGGCCACCTTCGGCGGCGTGGCCGATGCCGGCCAGGTCGTCCGTGTGACGCCCGGCCTGTCCGACCCGCACGGGCGTGGCCGGACCGTCTGCTTCGTCCACTTCGACTCGGGCCTCGAAGTCGTCTACAAGCCACGCGCCGTCGGGATCGAGCGTTCCTACGCCGCGCTGGTGGCCTGGCTCGACGGCCGAGGTCTCCAGCCACCTCTCCGGGCGGCCGGTACGCTCGAACGGGGTGACTACGGCTGGGCCGAGCGCATCCATCCCACCCCGTGCGCGGACGCGACGTCCGCCCGAGACTTCTATCGCCGCGCCGGGGCGCTCGTCTGCCTGATGGACGTGCTAGGGGCCGTCGACCTGCACTACGGGAACCTCGTGGCCTGTGGGGCCGATCCCGTACCGGTGGACCTCGAGACGCTGTTCCACCCGGGCCCGGCGCGAGACTCGACTGACGCGGACCCGGAGGCCGCCGGCTCGGTGCTTCGGACCGGCCTCCTGCCCCACTGGATTCCGGCCGCGGACGACCGCAGCTACGACGTGAGCGGACTGGGCGCCGTCTCGCCGCGGACGACCACGCTCCCGCGTCTCGCCTGGCGCGATGCCGATACGGACGTGATGGAGCTCGAGGTCGAGCCGACGCCGATCCCTCGCCTCGCCAACGGGCCGACCCTCGCCGGCCGGGAGCTCTCGCCCGCCGACTTCCGATCGGAGATCATCTCCGGGTTCGCTTCGGCCTACCGGCTGCTCGCGTCCCATGCGTCGGACCTCGCAACCGCCGACGGTCCGCTCGCCGACATGCAGGGGCGGAGGACCCGTGTACTCTTCCGTCATACGGTGACCTATCGGCGCTGGATGGAGGAGAGCCTCGCGCCCGAATGCCTCCGCAACGGTGCGCTCCGCCGGACGCGGATGCAGGCGAGGCTGGCCAGCCCGACCCGAGTCGATGCGGCGCGCGACGCTTGGTTGAGGTCGGCGGAGCTCGAAGCCCTCCTCCGCCTGGACGTGCCCCATTTTTCGACTCGTCCCGGCGAGGTGTTCCTCGAAGAAGCCGGCGGTGAGCGCATCGACGACTGGTTCGAGCGGCCACGGCTCGACAGCGTCGCCGAACACCTGGCGAGGATGGACGAAGCCGACCTCGAGCGCCGCTTGCAGATCCTCGCGGCCACCCTCGACCTGTCACGGCTCGAGCGCCTGATGCACCGGGGCTGAGCCTCGCGCTCAGAGAGCGGCGGAGAGCCCCGACTCGGGCAGGAGGGACAGCAGCAGGGGAGCGAGCGCGTCGGTGAAATCGGCGACCGCCTCGACGCCGGGACGCCGCAGGCGTTCGTACTCCTCGAAGGCGGCGCCCGGTTCTTTCACCCCGGCGTCCCCGATGCAGCGGACGAGCTCCAGCACGTCCGCGAGCCCTTCGCACGTCCCGCGTCCCGAGAACGGAAGTAGCGCGTGACAGGCGTCGCCCGCGAGGACCGCCAGCCCGAGGTGCCATGGCCGGCAACGGACGCTGGTCAGCGGATGCGAGGACGAGGACGCGACCACGTCGTTGCGGAGCGCCGCGTGCCCGACCAGTTCCGCCAGGTCGGGAAACTCGCGCTCGAACAGCTCGATGCGGGCCCCGGGCTCGTCCACCGCGTCGAGGACAGAGAAGGCGGAACGACCGGCGAAGAGCGTGAACGTGAACGTGGTGCCCGGGTTCGGAAGCGCGGCGAGCAGGAAGCCCGCGCGAGGCCACAGGTGGAATTGACGCGGTGCGAGAATCGCGGCATCCGCCGCTTCGATCCGGAGCTCGCGATACCGGATCCCGGGGCGACGCACCTCCGCCCGGAATCCGGGCCGCGCCGCCATGATGCCCCGAACGGTCGAAGTGGCCCCGTCGGCGCCCACCACGAGGTCGACGACCACCGACCGGGGAGAGCCATGGGCGTCGAACTCCAGGCGTCCCGCCTCCAGGTCTGCGTCGACGAGCCGGTGGCGGTGCCGCAGGGTCAGCAGGGGCTCCCGCTCGGCCAGGTCGAGTAACGTCCGCAGGAGCACGTCGCGGCGAACCGAGCTCGGGGGTTCGTTCGGGTGCAGGGGTGAGCGGGATCGCCCGCGATAAGGCGCGTCGAACTCCGACGTCGCGGGGTCGGCGTACGGGCTGGAGGTGATCTCGCCCGAGCGGGCGTGCGTCAGGCGGCCGAGCAACGGGACCGCGGAACTGGTGAGAGCGTCTCCGACCCCCAGGTCGCGCAGCGCACCGATCGTCGATTCGGGGATGGCGAGGTTGATCGACCGATCGCCGTCCGTTTCGAGGCCGTCGGTGCGAGCACGGCGCTCGAACAGCTCCACTTCGTGTCCGGCCCGCGCGAGCAGCGCGCCGGCGAGGCAGCCCGTAGGTCCGCCGCCGACGACGGCGATCCTGCAGGGCGCCTTCACGTCAGGTGGCCGCCGCGGCCGTCCGCGCCTTTCGGCCCTGGTGCAGGATGACCAGGTAGAGGAGGTCGAACGTGAAGATCCCGGCGAACAGGAAGAACCAGAAGCCGTGATACCCGGGGGTGGGCAGGAGCATGAACACGTTCGCGAACGAGATGATGCCCGTTCCGAGGAGCTTGAACCAGGCGCCTCCGTAGGACAGTCCCCGCTGGTCGGGTCGATCGAAGGCGAAGCGGACGAACAGGATGCTCATGAGCAGGTTGATGATGAACGCGCTCAGGTATCCGTGCGGGTCGTCGAAGGCCCGGGTGAAGGTCAGGTGCCAGGCGAACGCCCCGCCGAGGCAGAGCAGCACGACCCATATGAACATGTCCTCGAGCTGACGCGTCGACTGCTCCTTCCGGCCGTACTTCAGCAACTGCCAGAGGATCACCGCGTCCAGCACGAGCCACCCCAGGAACATGCAGAACTTCACCACATTGAGAGACCCGTCGCCCTCACGCGGCATGTAGACGAACGTGAAGATGAACTCCCACGCGAAGTTCAGGCAGATGGCGAGCATCGGCACGCCGTACGTCCTGTCCCTGAACGACGCGCGGATGATGAAGATGTAGGCGACGAGCCAGAGCACGTCGCCCACGACCGTCAGGTTCATCAGGAAGCCGTTGCTGAACAGGTGGTACAGCAGCGATCCGCGTGGAACCTCTATGGGGCCTCCCTCCGCGCCCGGCGCGGGGTCGGAAGCACGAAGCCGCCGCTACCGCGGCTTCGGCGGGTGGCTGGCCTGGCGCAGATGCTCAGCAGCTGACGTCGGCCACGGCCTTGTAGTGGTCGCTGACCTTCTGCATCGACTGCCAGTCGAGGTTGTTGATGGCGTGGACCATCTCCGGGGTCGCGTCGATACCGTGGTCGGCCAGGGCGGCCTTCGGATCAGCCTTGAGCGCGGCGCGGAACTTGTCATCACGCATGATCTTCGTCACGAAGCCTTCGAAATCCACTTACCACCTCCAGGAAGGGCTGAACCGGCCGAAAAGTGCATGCCAAGATACGCCACGGCGGCTGGGGCTCAAGTCCCGCGCTCCAGGCCATCGGCGATTTGCGCCAGCGCCGCATGGCCGGGCGCCAGCGCTGCGTGGCGCTCGTCGAGCGTCGCCAGGCGGCGCTCGACGTGCAGGGCGGCCGGCGGACAATCGAGCTGGCTCGCCAGGCCGCGCAGCTCGCACAGCCAGTCGCGCGTCCTCGACACGCCCCACTCCCAGCCCTCACGCAACACCCAGGCGGAGATGGATTCGGTCGTCCGCTTCCGCCGCCGGGCTTCGCTCAGGAAGTACGTCGTGCCGTTCGCGCGGCGCAGGTCGAGGTGCCAGTCGAACACGTCGTCGGTCATCTGGACGCACCGCGCGAGAAGGTCGCAGTAGGGTCGCCAGCGATCGACGAGCGCCGCCCGCCCGTGGTGCAGGCAGACGGCCGCGACCGGAATGAGGGCCGCGCGCATCTTGCGGGCGCTCACGTCCACGAAGGTGGGCAGGTCGATCTCCGTCAGCCGGTGGTCGAGCACGGTGGCCTCGGCGCAGGCGAACCACTCGTCGCGGAAGATCTCCCAGAAGGGATGCTCGGCCGGAAAGTGGGCCTGGTAGGAGGATTGAAACCGCTCGTGGAATATCCCGGCCGCCGGCAGCAGTCCGATCTCGCCCGTCGCCTCCCCGTCCATCAGGTCGTCAAGCAGGCGAATGTGGTAGTAGCCGCACATCGTGGACTCGACGATGTCGGCCATGAACCCCGGGTCGTCCGGCGGGGCGAGAGAGCGCTCCAGCCACCACGGGAGCAGGAAGATCGGGTAGGCGGAGGGATACGTGAAGTACTCCTCCGGCCGGTCGCCGGGCGACAGGCCCGTGGTCCAATGGCGCACGATCTCGCCCAACCGGGGCGCCCGGGACCCCAGCTCGGCCGCCAGGCGGTCCGACACTCCGGCCATCAGGGCGAGGAGCCCCTCCTCGTACTCCGGGCGATCAGCCATGCGCGCGGGCCGTAGCCACCAGGCGGCTTTCGTAGGCGGCCCCGAGTCTCTGGAAGATCTCGGCCGCGCGGGCCAGGTGCTCTCCTCCATCGCCGCTCTCGACCCGGCCGAGCTCGAGCCTCGCCAGGCCCTCGCACCGCTCGAGGCCCATCTCACGCGCGCCGACGATCGCCTGCCGCCACCGGGATACGGCGCGGTTCGGATGGCCGCGGGCGTGCTGCCGGACGCCCTCGCAGAGCAGGGCGTAGGGACGCCCGATCGAGAACACGCGGGCGTATTTCCGCAGAGCCCGACAGGCGTCGCGGCTCATCGAGGGCAGGTCGTCGTGCGCCTCGAACTCTCCACGGGACGCGGCGAGGTCGAGGGAAAGCACGACCTGCGCGACGTTGAAGAAGTCGGAGAGGGAGTCGTGAAAGGTCGGGGTGGCTTCCCGGATGATGGCCAGGGCGGCCGCGGCCGTCTCGAACGCTTCGCCGGGCCTGTTCTCCCGCAGGTGGAGCTGGGCGGCCAGCGCGAGCGGGGGCAGGTCGCGGTAGAGGTCGCCCGTGTGCTCCCGAAGCTGCTCGAGTCGTTCCACGCAATCCGGCAGCTCGTCGGTCTCGCCCGTCGCGAGCAGGCACAGCGCTCGGCGCCGAAGGGCGACGACGAGACCGCGCTCGTCCTTCCGCTCGTTGGCCGAGCCGTGGAGCTGTTCGGCGGCGGCGGCGCTGTCGCGATACCGGCCGAGGAGGAAGTCCACGGCGGCGAGATTCTGCAGCGCATCGTCCCACCGCCGGCGATCACCGAGACGTTCCGCCGTATCGCGGGTCTGCGCGAGATGACGCCGGGCCGCTTCCCAATCGCCGCCGCCTATCGCATAGACGCCGGCGGCCAGACCGACCCAGGCGCGGGCCGAGGGCTCGCCCACGAGGTCGGCCGTGCGAAGGGCCCTCCGGAAGTACGCGTCGGCGAGCCGTCGCGCGGGCACGAACCCGAGGATCGCGCCGAACGACGCATAGGCCCGCGCGAGCTCCGCCGAGGGCCCGGCCAGCTCGGCGAGGTTGAGGGAGCGGACGGCGGAGAGGAGACAGGGCAGGGTGGCGTTGTCGAGGTAGAACGCCTCGACCAGACTCTCGTAAGCCCGGGCCAGGCGCCGCAGCTCCTCGGCGGAATCCCGGTCGCGGCCGACGAAATGCTCCGCGCGCAGGCGGTGGATGACCTGGCGCCCGAGCTCTCCGGAGAGACCGAGCCCGTCACGCGCAAGGGATCCGGGGGCCCTGTGTCCGTTCAAGGCCAGGCCCCGGGCCAGGTGCTCCCGCGCCTCGTCGTACCGTGACCAGTTGACGTGGGCGGCTCCCAACTGGAGCTCCCACGCGGCGCGCTCGCCGCCGGGCGCCGCCTTCTCCCCGCCGGCTTCCTCGTCGAGGGCGATCGCCTCTTCGAAGAACCGGACGGCTTCCCGGTTGGCGTACCGCTCCAGCGCGTCGCCCCCCGCCAGGGCGAGATACGTCGTCGCCTTGGTCCGCACCCCGGCGCGGGTCCAGTGATGGGCGAGCAGGGGGTAGTTGCGGGCGAGCTCGCCGCCGCCGTCCCGCTCGAGCCATTCGGCGACGCCCGCGTGGGTGGTCTCGCGCCGGGCGAAGGACAGCGAGTTGTAGACGACGTCGCGCAGAATCGCGTGACGGAACGTGAACGCCGCCTGCGGCGCGGAAGGGTCGGGCCCGACGATGTCGAGGTGGACCAGCTCGTCCAGCCAGCCCGAGAGCTCCTCGCCGGTGGCCCCCTCGGGATGGATGCTCTCCAGCCCATCGAGCTCGAAGCGAGGGCCGACGACGCTGGCGAGCTTCACCGCCAGGCGGGGACCGTCGTCGAGACGATCGATGCGGCTGCCGATCACGCCCTGGAGCGTCCCGGGAAGTCCCTGGCGGACCAGGTGCTCGTCGAGGCTCCGCTCGACGTCGTCGAAGGCGGACGCCGGCACGCAGCGTCCCGATTCGATTCGGACCACCCCGTAGTCACGCAGGGCCAGGGCGAGCTGTTCGCAGAAGAACGGATTGCCATCGGCCCGCTCGTGCACGACGGTGGCGACTTCCGCATCCACGTGATCGACGCCCAGGATGTGGCGGATGACGGCCACCGACTCGGCCTCCTCCATGGCGCCGAGCGTGATACGGCGGGCGCCGGCGAGTTCGCCGAGACGGCGCCGCGCTTCGGGTGTTTCGGGGCTCCCCGCCTCCGCCGGTCGGGCGGTCGCGACCACCAGCAGCTCGGGAACCGAGTCGGCCACCGCCACCAGCAGCTCGAGAGACGTCGAGTCCAGCCAGTGGACGTCCTCCACCAGCAGGACCGTCGGTGTCGATTCTGCGGCTTCGCGCACCAGGGAGGTCAGCAGCTCCCGCGTCGCGTCGGCCCGGCTTTCCGCGGGCATCGCCTTCGTCAGCTCCGTCTCCGGGAGCCCCGTGGGCAGGACGGGGTTCAGGAGCGGCAACAGGTCGGGCGATACTTGCCGGGCATCGAGGCCGCGCCGTACGAGATCCCGCAGGGCGTCGGGGTCCGTCGTCCGAGCGTCCACATCGAGCAGCTCCTCGAACACCGGTCGCCACCCGTGCAGCACCGAGCCCTGCTCGAGCTGCTGGCCCTGTCCGACCAACCGGCGCATCCCGAGTCCGGCCGCTCGCTCGAGCCCGGCGGCCGCGAGCCGCGATTTCCCGATTCCCGCTTCTCCCTCCAGGAGGACGACGCCTCCACCCGCCCGGTCCGCCAGCGCGTCGAGGGCCGCATCGAGAACGGCCCGCTCCGCGCTGCGGCCGACCACCCTGTCGCCGGGTACGCGCTCGCCCGTGGCGGGACGTTGTTGCGCGTCGACCGGCGCCCAGACGGTCACCGGTTCGGCAATGCCCTTGAGCTCGAGCGGGGGCAGCGCGGCGAAGGAGATGGAGCTTCTTCTCGACGCGGCCGCCCGCGTGGCGGTATCGCACAGGACACGGCCGCCGGCGGCCTGGGCGAGGCGGGCACCACGGTTCATGACGGAGCCGACCAGCGTGTACTGCCACCGCTCGCCGGTTCCGTAGAGTCCGGTGAACGCGAGGCCGGTAGCGACTCCGATCGAGCCACGGAAGCCGGCGGCTCGAAGCTCGCGCGAGGCGGTCGTCGCGCAGCGGATCGCCCGGGCCGCGTCATTCTCGCGGGCCTGGGTCGGGAGGCCGAAGGCGGCCACGGCCCCCACGCCCTTGTCGTCCACCAGCGCCTGGTACACCGACCCGCCGGTTTCCGTCACCGCACGCTGGATCCGCTCGAAGGCAGCCTGAAGGCGGTCCATCGAGGGGTCGGCCGGAGACTCGTCGAGCGCGATGAACACGACCGAGAGGTTTCGGAACTCCGCGAGCCAGTCTTCCCGGCCCGCCTCGAGCCTCGCCGCGAGGAACGGGGGCACGCAGGCCCGCACCCGTTCCACGCGATTCCGGGGAACCGCGGGCGTCGGGCGCCGGGAGGCTGCCGGCTCGGCCACGAGGGCGTCGAGGCGAAAGAAGCCCCCCGGAAGTCCGGTCCCTGCGCACGCCGCGCCCAGCGATTCCCTGGCCGAGGGCGTCAGGACGATGTCCCCGGGAACGGCCCTGTCGTCGGCCGCGAACACGTCCGAGAGCGGCTGTCCGCCCACGAGATACAGCCAGCGATTCTCCACGCCGCCGACTTCGAGCACGCACAGCGATCCGCAGCCGACCGAGGCCCTCAGGCGCAGGGATTCCCCGCTCTCATCGCTGCCTCCCCGATCGTCCTGCGCGCGCCGCGCCGCCTGCGCGGCCAGCCTCGTCGCGTCGGCCAGCTCCGACTCGTCGGCCGCGGGCCAGATCGCGAGCATCGCGTCGCCGGCGTAGACGACGACGTCTCCGCCCAGTTCGACGACGACGTCCGTCATCCGGCCGAAACAGGAGTCGATCACCTTCGACAGCTCCTCGGAACCCGCGGCTCCCAGCTGCCCCAGGCGCTCCGTGAGGCGCGTGAAGCCCGCCACGTCGACGAACAGCACGGCGCCCGGCATCCGGTCGATCCGGGGGCCGGCGGGGAGGTCGGACCGCACGAGATGGCGCAGCCGTTCGCGGGGCAGGAAGCTCGCGAGAACGGCGATCTTCTCCGCGTCCGGAGGCGGGGCGTCAGGCTGCATGCGTTTCCGTTCGCAGCGGGACGCTGCGGAAGATCCGACGAGACACGGGTCCTCCTTCCCGGTTCGAGCCACCCGCGAGACCTCGTGCGACGATCGCAATCTAACGACGGCGAACCTGCGATGAAGCCGCCGTCGCCCGGAGACGGGCGGACGGAGGGGCCGACGCTTCCATGCCGCGGGTGGTTGGACTAGACTCACTCCGTCATCTACGGACGACGATGCCCCCGTGAAGGACCCCCGAAGATGCTTGCTACAGGCTGGTGGCCGCAGCTTACGCCCGGGTGGCCGGAGTGACGAAGCGAATCGTCGCGTTCGTCCGCGAGCTCCGTCGCCGGCGCGTGTTCCGGGTCGTGGCCGCCTATGCGCTCGTCAGCTGGGGGCTCGTGCAGCTCGGCGATACCGTGTTTCCGGCCCTCAACCTCCCGGACTGGACGCTCACGCTCGTCATCGTCCTGCTCGCGTTCGGATTCCCGATCGCCCTGTTGCTCGCGTGGGCGTTCGACCTCGGCCCGTCCGGCATCGTGCGGGCGGACGCACCCGAGCCGCTCGAGACCGCGGAGGCGTCGGGGGGGAGCGGGGCCTCGGCCGTTTCCGGACATCCGGAGCTCGACAGTGACGCGCTCGCCGTGTTGCCGTTCGCGAATCTCAGCGCCGATCGGGAGAACGAGTATTTCAGCGACGGAATCTCCGAGGACCTGCTGGTACGCCTGTGTTCGGTCGGGCGGCTGCGCGTCATCTCGCGGGCGTCGTCGTGGCAGTACAAGGAGCAGAACGTCGGAGCCCGACGGATCGCGGCCGAACTGGGGGTCGCATTCCTCGTCGGCGGTAGCGTACGGCGCGACGCGAGCAACGTCCGGATCAGCGCTCACCTGACGGACGCACGCTCCGACCGGCAGGTGTGGTCGGAGACGTACGATCGCCGGCTCGAGGACATCTTCGCGATACAGAGCGACGTGGCCTCCAGGATCGCGGCCGCGCTGCATCGGGAGCTGGGCGGATCGGGGGCCGCGGACGCGGGACCGGCCGCGGGCGCCGGCAGCCCCGATCTCGAGGCCTACGACGAATACCTCAAGGGCCGCTTCCACTGGAACCGGCGAACCCCCACCGACCTCGAGCGCAGCGTCGAGCACTTTCGTGCGTCGATCGCCAGTGACCCCGACTTCGCCCGCGCTCACGCGGCGCTCGCCGAGGCCCACGTGACGCAGGCCGTCTACGGGCTGCGTCCCCCGGAACAGGTGATGCCGGCGGCGCGGCACGCGGCCGAGGAGGCGCTGCGTCACGAGAGCGACCAGCCCTCCGCGCTGTCCGCCCTGGCCAGCGTGCGCGCCATTTTCGACTGGCACTGGAAGGAGGCGGAGGAAGCGTTCCGGTCCGCGATCGCGGCTCATCCCCAGTACCCGACCGCGCCCCAGTGGTATGCGACCAACGTGCTGGTGCCGCTCGGGCGATTCGCGGAGGCGGACGTCCAGCTCGACCGGGCGCGCGCCGTCGACCCGAAATCGACGGCCGTCGACGCGAGCCGCGGCGTGGTGGCCTTCATGCGGCGTGACTTCGGGGGCGCTCTCGAGCACTTCGGGCAGCTGGTGCAGCGCCATCCCGACTTCACCTTCGGCCACTACTACCGCGGGCTGAGCGCCCTCGAGCTGGACCGTACGGACGAGGCGATGGAGAGTCTGCGCCTCGCCGCCGCGACGGGCGGGTGGAGCGCCGAGATCACGGCGGCGCTCGGCTGCGCGTGCGCCGCGGCGGGGCGCACCGACGAAGCGAACGAGATTCTCGCGTCGCTGGTCCGCCCGGACTCGGGTCGCTACGTGTCCCCCGTCAGGGTCGGGCAGCTGCGGGCGGCGCTCGGCGATGCCTCCGGGGCCGTCGACGAGCTGGAACGCGCGGCGTCCACGAGAGCCTCGGATCTCGTGTGGATCGACGTCTCGCCGTCGTTCGATTCCATTCGCGCCGAGCCGCGATTCCGCGCGGTTCGAGATCGCGTGTTCGGTTCCGACGCCTCGACCGGAGGATGACGGCGCGGCCGGACGAGCTCGGAGCCCACGTTTCGGGGGCGGGTGGCGTGGATCGCGCCCCGGGGCGAGCGGCGGAGATCGGATGCGCGAACCTGCAGCTGTTCACGAAGACGCCGAGCCGCTGGGCGGAGCCGACGATCGAGGCCGCCACGGCGGAGGCCTTCGCCCGGGAGCGCGAAGCGCACGGGATCCGGGTCGCGGTCGCCCACGACTCGTACCTGATCAACCTCGCGTCGCCGGATCCAAAGCTGCACGCGCGCTCGGCCGCCTGCTTCGAGGGTGAGCTCCGACGCTCGGCGACGCTCGGCCTCGATTTCGTCGTCACGCACCCCGGCAACGCCACCGACGACGACTTCGAGGCCGGCATCGCCCGCAACGCGGAGGGCCTCGAGCGGGCGATCGAACTCGTCGATCCCGGCCCCGTCGTGCTGCTCGAGCTCACGGCGGGGTCCGGCACCTCGGTCGGCGGGACGTTCGAGCATCTCGCGGCGATTCTCGCGCGGCTGCCCTCACCTCATGCGTCGAGGGCCGCCGTCTGCGTGGACACGTGCCACGCCTTCGCCGCCGGCTACGACCTGCGAGACGATTGGGACGCGGTGTGGACGAAGTTCGACGACGTGCTCGGCCTCGACCGGCTCCGGCTCTTCCACGTCAACGACTCGAAGCATCCCCTCGGGTCGCACCGTGACCGGCACGAACACCTGGGCCGGGGCACGCTCGGCGAACGGCCGTTCCGGCGGTTGATGACGGACGAGCGGTTCGTCGGGGTCCCGAAGCTGCTGGAGACGCCGAAGGAAGGCGATCCGGCGATCCACGACGTGCGTAACCTGGAGTATCTCCGGGCGCTTCGGCGCCAGGAACCTTCCGCCCCGGTTCGGACTCAGAAGTAGGAGAGGAGGCGCGAATGAGTGACAAAGACGGAGGCCGGGCGGTCAAGCTGCGTTGCGCGTTCTGCGGGAAGCGGAACCTGGTCGACATGAATCGGGCGAAAGACCGCCCGGTCTGCGGGGAGTGCGGGCGGCCGTTCCTGCTGGACCGGCCGGTGAAGATCGCCGGCGAAGACCTGAAGCCCCTGGTGGCCGACGCGGGCGTGCCGGTGCTGGTCGACTTCTATGCGGACTGGTGCGGGCCCTGCAAGGTCATGGCGCCGGTGCTCGACGAGCTGGCCGCCGCTCGGGTGGGGCGG
>JASFRN010000087.1:0-11607 GCA_050114915.1 Gemmatimonadales bacterium
CGCGGCCATCCTGGTGAGCGGATCGGGCCCGCAGAATCGCGACGAAGAGATCTTCCAGCACAGGCCTTTCCTCGTGCTGGCGGACTACCTGACCCGGCGAGGGCTGGTCGTGTTGCGGTACGACGATCGCGGGGTGGGTGAATCGACGGGAGACTTCGGCGCCGCCACGAGCGCCGATTTCGCCGACGACGCGGAGGCGGCGTTCCGGTTCCTCCGGGCGCGTGACGACGTCGATCCCGACGCGATCGGCGTGATCGGCCACAGCGAAGGGGGGATCATCGCCCAGTTGCTGGCGTCGCGGCTCCCGCAGCTCGGCTACGTGGTGATGATCGCCGGGCCGGGCGTGCCCGGCGATTCCATCCTGGCGCTCCAGGTCGCCGCGCTGAACCGGGCGACCGGGCTCCCCGAAGCCGTCGTCGAGGCGCGCACTTCGCTCCAGCGGCAGCTGATGGACATCGCCCTGAAGGACGTGGATCCAGAGACCATTCGGAAGGAGCTCGCCGACGTGTTCCACGCCGAGGCCCCCGGGATGAGCGAAGAGCAGGTCCGAGCGCAGTCTCGCACGCTTACGTCACCCTGGATGCACTGGTTCCTGCACTACGATCCGCGTCCCATGCTGCGTGAGCTCCAGGTGCCGATCCTCGCCGTCATCGGTTCGAAGGACCTGCAGGTGCTTCCCGACGAGAACCTGTCGGCGATCTCAGAGGCGTTGAAAGAAGGCGGAAACCCGGATGCCACCGTGCTCGAGCTCGACGGCCTGAACCATCTCCTGCAACCGGCGAAGACCGGCCTCGGGACGGAGTACGGGCAGATCGAGGAGACGATGGCGCCAGAAGCCCTGGAGGCGATCGGCGACTGGATCGTGACTCGGTTCGGCGGTTCGTGACCACACTGCCGGAATCGTTCTCTAGAAGATCCGGTAGGCGGCGAAGGCGCCGACCCAGGCCAGCGCCAGCATGTAGGCGAACTGGAAGGCCGGCCACTTCCATCCTCCCGACTCCCGCCGCATGACCGCCACGGTCGACATGCACTGCAGGGCGAACACGTAGAACACCAGCAGGGCGATCGCCGCGTTCGTCGGCATGTGCGACTGGAGCTCCTCCTGGAGCTGGAACGAGTCCTGGTCGGCGCCCTCGACCCCGTAAATCGTGCCGAGGCTCCCGACGATCACCTCGCGGGCGGCCAGCGAGGAGACCAGGCCGACACCCACCCGCCAGTCGAAGCCGAGCGGTTCGATCGCCGGCTCGATCACCTGGCCGGCCCGGCCGAGGGCGCTCTGTTCGACGGTCGGGGGAGCCCCGTCGACGCGCGGGAACTGCGCGAGGACCCAGAGGATGACCGTGACGGCGAAGATGATCCCGCCCGCCCGCTTCAGGAACACCTTCGAGCGGTCCCACAGCCGATAGAGCACCGACTTCGGAGACGGGATCCGGTAGGGGGGCAGCTCCATGACGAAGTCGGCCCGCCGGCCCCGAAGGAAGGTCCGGCGCAGCAAGAAGGCCGTACCCACGGCCGCCACGATCCCGAGCGCGTAGAGGCCCAGCAGCGTGAGCGCGCGGGCCCCGAGAAACGGGCCGAGCACCTTTTCGTCGGGGATGAATGCCGCGATCAGCAGGGCATATACCGGCAGTCGAGCGGAGCAGGTCATGAACGGCGTGACGAAGATCGTGGCGAGCCGATCGCGTTCGTCCTCGACGGTACGGGCGGCGAGGATCGCGGGAATCGCGCACGCGTAGCCCGAGAGAAGCGGGAGGAAGGCCCGGCCCTGCAGTCCGACCCGGTGCATCGTTCGGTCCGCGATTACCGCGGCCCGCGCCATGTAACCGGAGTCCTCGAGAATCGCGAGGAACATGAACAGGATGAGGATCTGGGGCAGGAACACGACGACCGAGCCGACCCCGGCCCATACGCCGTCGATGAGGAGCGACCGTACCCAGCCCGCCGGCAGCGCGCCCGCGACCCACGTCCCGGTCGTCCCGATCAACCATTCCACCCCGTCCATCAGCGGGACCGCCCACGTGAAGATCGCCTCGAACACGAGCACGACCATCGCGAGGAAGATCAGCGGGCCCCAGACCTTGTGCAGGACGATTCCGTCGAGCTTTTCGGTCAAACCGGAAAGGCCCGGAGCACGATAGCTCGCCTTGTCGAGAATCGAGCGGATCCGGCGCCGCCGGGCCGTGAGCACGTCCACCATCGGCAGGCGCATGCGGCCGTCGTCGCCCGCGGGGGGAGTGCCGAGCGCCGAGGCCCAGCCGCGGTGGCGGGTGACCCTGGCGATGAATTGCTGCACTGCGTCCATGCCGTCCCCGGAACGCGCGTCGGTGCGCACGACGTCGACCCCGAGCTCATTGCCGAGCACGTCGTCGTGCACCGCTCCCTGCTGCGCGTCGAACTCGTCAATCACGTTCAGCACCAGCAGCGTGGGCAGGCCCATCTCCAGGACTGGTTCCGCCAGCATTAGCTGCGTCTCGAGGCGGGTGGCGTCCACGACCAGGACGACGGCGTCGGGCCGGCGGACTCCATCGATCCGACCCGCGAGCGCATCCATCGTCACTCGCTCGTCGAGCGAGCGCCCCGAAAATCCGTTCACGCCCGGCAGGTCCAGCAGGTCGACGACGCGTCCGTCCGCCAGCGTGACCTGGCCCAGGTGCTTCTCCACCGTGACGCCCGGGTAGTTCGCGACCTTCTGGCGCAATCCGGTCAGCTGGTTGAAAAACGTGGTCTTACCGGAGTTGGGGGGCCCGACCAGTGCTACCAGGGGGGCGTCGTCCTTGCGTCCGGGGTCCCGCGACGCGGTGCCCGTATCGTGGCAGGAGGAGGTGACGGAGGGAGGGGGAGGCACTGCTCGGTACGACTCCTCAGGCGGCGCCGGCGACGCTCTTCACGCAGAGACAGCGGGCCAGGTCGCGGCGCAGCGCCAGGACGGTTCCGTCTACGAGGACGACCGGATCGCCGGACGGGGACGTGCGCAGCGGGCACATCCGGCAGCCGGGCAGCACGCCCCGCTCCATCAGGGGTCGGGCGAGCTCCTCGGGCAGATCCATGCGGACGAGCTCAACCGTCTCCCGCATCGGGACGCTTGCCAGTCGAAGGTCGTCGTTCATCGCATCCTCGGCCGAGATTGAAACTGATTCTCAACAAGCTACAGGGCGAAGCCGGCGACGGCAACGTTTCCGGCCACGAACACGCCCGCCGCTGCGGGGTTTGAACACGCGATGCGTATCGTCTCGCTCTGCCCCAGCCTCACCGAGCTCGTGTTCGACCTCGGCCTCGGCGACGCCCTCGTCGGCCGAACCCGGTTCTGCGTCCACCCGGCCGACCGTGTCGACGCGGTGGAGAGGGTTGGCGGTACGAAGAACCCGAAGATCGACAGAATCGTCGAGCTCGCCCCCGATCTCGTCCTGCTCAACGAGGAGGAGAACCGTGTCGAGGACGCGGAAGCGCTCTCGGCCGCCGGCCTGCGCTGTCATGCCAGCATGCCGGTGACCGTGGCCGAGACGGCCGAGATGGTGCGCTCGATCGGGCGCGCCGTGCAGCGGACCGAGGCGGCCGGGGAGATCGCGAACGACATCGAGCGCCGGGCGGCGCGCGTGCGGGCCGCGGCCGAGGACCGGCCGCCGATCCGTTACGCCTACCTCATCTGGCGGGACCCGATCATGACCGTGAACGACGACACCTTCGTGGCGGCGCTCCTGGGCCTGGCGGGCGGCGTGAACGTGTTCGGAAGTGCCGTAGACCGCTACCCCGCGATCTCCGCGCAGGAGCTGGCGGCCGCGGACCCCGACGGCGTGCTGCTGTCGACCGAACCGTTTCCGTTCGACGACGGGTATCGTGACGAGCTGGCGGAGCTCACGGGTTTGCCCGCGGAGCGCTTCCACATCGTCGACGGCGAGCTGCTGAGCTGGCACGGCAGTCGCACTCCGGCCGGGATCGACTATGCCGAGAAAGTGGTGGAGAGGCTGCGCGGCGGCGGTCGGACGCAGCCGGTCGAGGCCGCGGCCGACTGATTCAGGGGGACAGGCGGGAACGGGTCCAGCCGGTCGCCGTCCGTTCGTACAGCAACCGATCGTGCAACCGTCCCGTCCGCCCCTGCCAGAATTCGATCCGGTCGGGGTCGACCCGGAAGCCGCCCCAGTAGGGAGGCACCGGGACGTCCCGTCCGGCGAACTCCTCGGCCCGCTCCGCCGCCCGCGTCTCGAGCTCCTCGCGCGAAGCGATCTTCTCGCTCTGCATCGAGGCCCAGGCACCGAGCTGGCTCTCGCGAGGCCGGGTCGCGAAGTATTCCGCCGCATCTTCGCGCGAGGCGCGATCCACGCTCCCCTCGATCCGCACCTGCCGCTCGAGCGCCGTCCAGTGGAACACCAGCGCAGCGCGTGGATTCGCGTTCAGCTCCGCGGCCTTGCGGCTCTCGTAGTTCGTGTAGAAGACGAAGCCGTCCGCCCCGAAGTCCTTGAGCAGGACGAGTCGCGCCGCCGGCCGTCCGTCCGGCGTCGCCGTGGCCAGGGTCATCGCTTCGGCCAACGGGGCCCCGCTCGCCCTCGCGGCGTCGAACCAGCGAGCGAACAGGGCGATGGGGTCATCGCCGGCCATAGCTTCCGTGAGGATTTTCTCTTCCACTTCCGCCTGATGGAAAGGGTTCCTAAAATCCACATCCGTCCGCGGATGCACCGAACGCCCGAAGCAAGTATACCTTCCGGGCGCTTCGTACCACACCTCCACGGAGATTCATATGCGAGATTCCATTCGTCTGCTGCTGTGCCTGCTCCCGCTGCTCTCCGTCGTCGCCTGCAGCCGTGACGAGGCGTCGGAGGACGATCGAGCCGAGACCGCGCCGCCGGCGGCCGAATCGACGGCGGCGGCCGCCGAGGGCTCCGGCGTGACGATCGAGGGGTTCGCCGAACCCGAATCCGTGCTCCACGATACCGAGGCCGACGTGTATCTGGTCTCCAACATCGCCGGCGATCCCGGCGCGAAGGACGGGGAAGGGTTCATCTCTCGCGTCTCACCGGCGGGAGAGATCCTCGAGCTGCGCTGGATCGACGCCGCGGACGACGACGTCGAGTTGAACGCGCCGAAGGGCATGGGCCTGCTCGGCGACACGCTCGTCGTGGCCGACATCGATGCGGTGCGGCTGTTCGACCGGGACTCCGGCGATCCGATCGCCACGTGGCCGGTCGACGGCGCGAGCTTCCTGAACGACGTCGCCGTGGCGCCGAACGGCACGATATACGTGAGCGACATGGGGGTCGTGTTCTCCGGCGGAGAGGCGAAGGACACCGGCACGACGGCAATCCACGCGTTTTCACCGGACGGCACGCACCGGACGCTCGACATCGACGACGAGACGGGCATCAATGGCCTCGCCGCGTCCGGGAGCCGGCTCTACGGCGTGACGTACGGCACCGGGAAGATCTTCCAGATCGAGAACGGCGTGCTGGCGGAGCTGCCCGAATTGCCCGGGCTCCACCTGGACGGCGTCATCGTGATGGATGACGGGCTGTTGATCTCCGACTGGGACACGGAGACGGTCTATCTCCTGCGCGGCAACGGCTCGATCTCGGCCGTCGTCCGCAACGTGACTTCGCCGGCCGACATCGGCATCGACCGTACCCGCAACCGCCTGTTGATTCCGGGGCTGACGACGGGACAGGTGCTGCTGGCCCCCCTTCGGAACTGACCGCACGGCTTCCGGCGCCGGGGCCGCGGCGCCGGATCGGTTTCAGAAACGACCGGGCGCGAGTGCCTCGATCGGCATCGAAGTCCGCCCTTCGACGATCTGCTCGGCGAGCAACTCACCGGTCACCGGACCGAACGTGAGGCCGAGCATCGCGTGTCCCGTCGCGGCGTAGACTCCACGCCAGCCCGGGAGCGGGCCGACGACCGGGAGGCCATCCGGCGTGCAGGGCCGCAGCCCGCACCATTCCGACATGGCGGACCCGGCCGACAGCCCGTCGACGAACGGGCGGGCGCCGCGGGTCAGCTGCTCGAGCCGCCGACGCCGCATCTTCTCGTTGATGCCGGAGAACTCCAGCGTGCCCGCGAGTCGCAGGCGCCCCGGCATCGGCGTGCAGAACACCGAGGTTTCGACGAGAAGGCACGCGGTGTCCAGTGGCGGCGTGCCGGGGGCATCGGCGGGCAGATCGACGTGGTATCCCTTCGCCGGAATGACCGGCAACGGACATCCGAGCTCGCGGAACAGGTCCGGACTGTAGGCGCCGGTCGCGAGGATGACGGCCGCGGCGTCGAGGTCTCCTTCCGCGGTGCGCACGCCGAGGACCCTTCCCGACTCGGTGAGCACGGACTCGACGCCCATCCCGCCCTGCAGGCGCGCGCCGTGCGCCCGGGCGTCGTCGGCCACCGCGAGGAGGAACGCATACGGGTCCACGTATCGCGACTCCGGGTAGTGGAATCCTCCCCGCACGGCATTCGAGAGGGAAGGCTCGCGTTCTCGCGCCTCGTCCCCCTCGAGCCGGCGAGCCGTGAAGCCCTGGCCGCGCGCGAAGGCCGCTTCGTGGGCGGCGGCCGAGGCCCCGCCCGCGGTGCGGTACACCTCCAGGTAGCCGTCCCTCCGATAGCCGAGCGGTGGTCCTTCCGCCGGGACGCCGTCGGCGATCTCGTCGAACAGCCCGGGCGTCGCCCGCGCGAGCGGCGCCAGCACGTCGCGGCAATGTTCGACGTGCGCCGGGCTGCAGTGGCGCGCGAACGAGAGTAGCCAACGCCACAGACGGAGATCGAGGCGCGGGGGGATGTACAGTGGGCTCAGCGGGTCGAACATCGAGCGCACGAGCTCGCGCCAGCGGCCCGGCGCGTTGATCGGAGGATGACCGGGAGACACCGTGCCGGCGTTACCGAACGACGCCCCGTGGCCAATCTCGCCGCGCTCCAGGACGGTCACGGGGATCCCGCGCCGCGCGAGCGAGCGGGCGCAGCAGAGGCCCACCACCCCGCCGCCGACGACGACGACGGGGCCGGCCGGGAGTTCGGTCAGGGAGTCGGGGTCGATCATGCGGTCAACCTATCATCCCGGTGCGGGTCGGGCGTAGAATCCAGCCGGTGCAGGGGCTCTTCCGGCGGCTTCAACGAAAGGGGACGCAGGTTGTTCGAATCAGACGTCTACGCGGAGCGCCGCGCGCGCCTGGCAGACCGGCTGGGATCGGGGATCATCTTCTTTCCGGGTAACCGGCTCACCCCGATGAACTACGCCGACAATCCGTACGGCTTCCGGCAGGATGGCGCGTTCCGGTATTACTTCGGGCACGATCGGCCGGCGCTCGCGGGAACGATCGACGCCGACTCCGCCGAGGCGACGCTGTTCGCCGACGAGCCCACGATGGACGACGTGGTCTGGATGGGGCCGCAACCGACCCTGGTCGATCTCGCGGCGCGCGTCGGAGCCCACGGCACCGCGCCCCTCGCAGAGCTCCCCGACCGCCTGACCGCCGCTCGATCCGCGGGCCGGCCCGTTCACTTCCTGCCCCAATATCGCGCCGAGAACCGGATTCTCCTGCAGGAGGCGCTGCGCATCCCCGCCGACGTGGTCGACGACCATGCATCGCCGGCCCTGATGGCGGCGGTCATCCGGCAGCGGATGGCCAAGACGGCGGCGGAGGTGGAGGAGATCGAGCGCGCCGTGGCGATCGCGCGCAGCATGCACGAGTACGCGATGCGGCTGGTCGCGCCGGGGCTGGCCGAGCGGGAGGTGGCGGGACTGGTGCGCGGGATCGCGCTCGCCGCCGGCGGAGACGTTTCGTTCCCGATCATCTTCTCGGTGCGCGGCGAGATCCTGCACAACCACGTGTGGGAGAACACGATGAACGCCGGGCAGCTGGTGGTGCACGATTCGGGCGCGCAGGGCCCGGGTGGCTACTGCAGCGACATCACCCGGACGATTCCCGTCTCCGGGAAATTCGAGCCGCGGCAACGCGACGTGTACGAAGCGGTGCTGGGGGCGCAGCTCGCGGCGATCGACGCCATGGCGCCCGGCGTACCATTCCGCGACGTCCACCTGCTGGCGGCGCGCGAGCTGGCCGCCTCATTCGTCGACCTCGGGCTGCTGCGCGGCGATCCGGACGAGATCGTCGCGGCCGGAGCGCACGCCCTGCTGTTTCCGCACGGCCTCGGTCACATGATGGGCCTCGACGTGCACGATGGAGAGGCGATCAGCGAAGAGATGGTCGGGTACGGCGACGGCTTCGAGCGCAGCGGCCAGTTCGGGCTCTCGGCCCTGCGGCTGGCGCGGCCGCTGGAGCCCGGGTGGGTGGTCACGGTCGAGCCGGGCGCCTACTTCATCCCGCCGTTGATCGACGAATGGCGCGCGCAGGAGCGGCACTCGTCGTTCATCGACTACGAAGCGCTCGAAGAATGGCGGGACTTCGGCGGCATCCGGATCGAGGACGACGTGCTCGTCACCGACGACGCACACAGGGTGCTCGGTCCACCGATCGCCAAGCGCCCGGACGACGTGGAGGCGGTGATGGCCGAGGCCGCCGAGTTCGAGCCATGAACCGGAGCCACGGGGGACCCGAGACATGACGGAGATGGAAGATTTCGAGATCACCCCGACCGAGCTGGCCGAGCGCCTGGAGAGCGGGGAAGACGTGCAGGTCCTCGACGTGCGGGCTCCGCACCGGCTGGTTTCCGGCTCGATCGAGGTGCCCCGTTTCCACAACGTGCCCGGGTCGCGGATCATGAGCATGGAGGACCCCGCCGCGGCGGGACTCGACCCCGACGCCGCGGTGGCCGTGGTGTGTGCCCACGGGAACTCCAGCCAGCCGGTGACCCACTATCTGCGTCGCAAGGGCTGGGCGGCCCGCTCGCTGCGTGGCGGCGTCGCCGCGTGGATGAACCTGCTGCGGCGCCGAGATCTGACGGCGCCCGCGGGCGTCGACCGGTTCATCCAGTTCGACCGGGTCGGGAAGGGCGCGCTGGGATACCTGATCGTCCGCGGCAACGAGGCGCTGGCCGTCGACCCGTCGCGCGACTGGCAGGAGTGGCGCGAAGCGGCCGAGGCGGCGGGCGCCCGGCTGGTCGGAACCGCGGACACCCACGTGCATGCCGATTTCGTCAGCGGGAGTCCCGCGCTGGCCGCCACGCTCGACGTCCCCTACTACCTGCACCCCGACGACTCCGTGTATCCCTACGACGGGACGCCCGGCCGGCTGGCGTTCGACTCGATCGGCGAGGGCGACGCGATCGAAGTGGGCGGCACCCCGATCCTCGTGCATCATACGCCCGGCCACACCGAGGGCAGCGTCAGCTTCCGGATTGGCGACGACGCGATCCTCACCGGCGACTTCCTGTTCGTAGGCTCGATCGGCCGGCCGGATCTCGCCGGAAAGACCGAGGCGTGGACGGGGCGCCTGTGGGACAGCCTGGTGCGAGCCCGTGAAAGCTGGCCTCGCGAGGCGACGATCTACCCTGCTCACTACGCGACGGACGCCGAGCGCAACGAGGACCTGACGGTAGGGCGGACGCTGGCCGAGCTGCTCGCGGCCAATCCGACGCTGTCGATCGACTCGGAGGCGGAGTTCCGGGCGCGCGTCGAGAGCGGGATTTCAGATCCCCCGGACGCTTATCCGATCATCAAGGCGATCAACGTCGGGCTGCGCCAGGCGTCGCCGCTGGAACTCGAGCAGCTGGAGGCCGGCAAGAACGAGTGCGCCCTCGGCTGAGCCCGCCGACCCTCACGCCGAGGGTACTCGGGCCGTCGGGCCGCTCGGGCGCCCCGCGAGAGTCCCGGCCGCGTAGCCGAGCGCGGCGGCCGCCAGGCCGATCGTGTACGGCGTCACCCACCCGGCCGCCGGCAGCCATCCGAACCGGACCGCCAGCACACCCCCCACTCCGCCGGCCATCGCCGCCAGCGCGGCCGGCGTCCCGGGCCGCCGCGTCAGCAGTCCCGCCACCACCGGCACGAACAGGCTCACCGAGAGCAGCGTGTAGAATATGCTGAGGGATCCGATCACCGAAGGCAGCAGCAGGGCAAGGCCGATCCCGCCGGCGCCGCCCGCCACGGCGGCGAAACGGGCGACGCGCAGCACGTCGCGGTCCGAGGCGTCCGGCCGGACGAATCGCTTGTAGATGTCTTCGGCCAGGGACGTGGAGAGCATGAACAGGATGGCGTCCGCGGAGCTGATCTCCGCCGAGAAGATCGCCGCGAGCGCCAGCGCACCTACGGCCAGCGGAACCGCGTCGGTGAACACCACGGGCAGCGCCAGCTCGGGATTGGCGAGCGCCGGATCGATCGCCCGCGCGATCATTCCGAACATCGGCGGCACGATGGCGAAGGCGGCGAGCAGCAGGGCGCTCACCACGACGCCGCGCCGCACGGTCCGTTCGTCGCGGCCCCCGTACACCTTCTGAATGAGCCCGGGGGAGACGATGAACGCGGGCGCGAGCAAGAAGAGGTACATCCAGCCCGATCCGCCGCCCGCCGTGAAGCCCAGGTAGTCGGGTCCCGCGGCGGAGGCGGCCCGGGCCACGCCGTCCCATCCCCCCGCGGTGGACAGGGCGAGGGGCAGGGTGAGGAGCAGCCCGAACAACAGGACCGCCAGCTGGACGAGATTCACCCACGCCGACGTCACCAGGCCGCCCGCCGTGAAGTACAGCGTCATCACGCCCCCCGCGATCAGGCAGCCGAGCGGCTTCGGGATCCCGGCCACCGCGTCGAGGATCCAGGCGGCGGCGATCAGCTGGCCCGCCAGGATGGCGAGGGTGGCGAGCCACATGAGCGACGCCACCACGGCCCGCACCGCCGGTCCATACCGCAGCTCGAGGTAGTCGCCGACCGTGTAGAGATCGTGATCGCGGGCGATCCGCCAGATCTTCGGGCCGACCCAGGCGCCGAGGATCGCGGTGCCGATCGCCGCCGAACCCACCCACCACCAGGCGGCGAGTCCGTCGCGATACCCCAGGCCGGCCGCTCCGACCGTCGACCCCGCGCCGATGTTCGCAGCCAGGATCGTCCCGCACAGCAGGAGGGGAGAGAGGCGCCGACCGGCGACGAAGAACGAGGCGCTGTCGCCCACTTTGCGGCCGGTCCACAGCCCGAGCAGGACGAGGAGCGCCGCATAGCCGAGCAGCAGCGCCAGGGTGTAGTTCATCGGCCGACCGTGTCGCGAATGCGGATCACGGCATCCCGTGGGCGGGCATGTCCGACGCGGCCGGGATTCCCTCGATCGACGCGGCGGACCGCACGGCGCGCAGGATCGCCTCGGAGACCACGTCGGCGGCCAGCGCGCCGATCTGCGTCAGCTCCGCGCCCTCGACGTCGCCCGTGGCGAGCGCGAAGAACGTGTCTCCGTCCCAGGGCGTGTGGGAGGGCACGACGGCGCGCGCGAGCCCGTCCTGCGCCATCTGCGCCACCTTGGTAGCCTGGGCCTGGGTCAGGCTGGCGTTGGTGGCCACGACGCCGATCACCGTGTTGCGGCCGGGCAGCGCCCGCGCGGGCTGTCCCTCGCGCAGAATCGTCATCGCGCCCGCCAGCTCGTCGCCCTGCTCGGTGCGGACGCCGGCCACGACTCGGCCGGTGCGAGGATCCACGACGTCGCCGACCGCGTTCACGGCGACGACGGCGGCCACGATCAGTCCCGAGGAGAGTTCGATCGA
>JASFRN010000088.1:0-11570 GCA_050114915.1 Gemmatimonadales bacterium
GCTGCGCCGCGGCACGGCGGTCCGCGTGATGACCGGGGCTCCGGTCCCCGAGGGCGCGACCGGCGTCATCCGGGTCGAACACACCGCACGGAGCGACGCGGATCCGGTCGGCCACGTCCGCTTCCTGCGCGCCTCCGACGCGGACCGGAACATCCGGCGACGCGGCGAGGACCTGCGACGCGGCGAGCCCGTGGTCGCCGGGGGAGATCCCTGCACGCCGGCGGTGATCGGGACCCTCGCCATGCAGTGCCGACGAACCGTCTCCGTGCGGCGCAGACCGCGGATCGGCGTCCTGGCCAACGGAGACGAGCTCGCCGGGTTCGACGACGTCGAGGCGGTACGCGACGGGCGGCGCATCATGAACTCGAACAGTTACGCGCTGGCCGCGCAGCTGCGGCGCGCCGGCGCCGTTCCCGTCGACCTCGGCATCGCCGCCGACACGACGGAGTCGGTCCGGGCAGCCCTCCGGCGCGGAGCCTCGTGCGATGGCATCATCTCGTCGGCAGGGGTGAGCGTGGGCGACCACGACCACGTGAAGCAGGCCCTCGACGAGGCCGGCTTCGAACGAGACTTCTGGCGCGTGCGTATCCGCCCGGGCAGCCCGATGACTTTCGGCACGCTCGACGGTCGTCCCTTCTGGGGCCTGCCGGGAAACCCCGTCAGCGCGATGGTGACCTTCGAGGTCTTCCTCCGGCCCGCCCTGCGCCACATGGCCGGTCACGCCCGCCCCGACCGGCCGCGGCTGGTCGCGGAGGCCGCGGAGACGATCCGCTCGCCCGGCGAGCTGACCCACTTCTATCGCGTCGAGCTCGACTGGCGGGACGAGGGCCCGCCGCTCGCCCGTCTCACCGGCCCGCAGGGCTCGGGGATCCTCACGTCGATGGTGCGGGCCGACGCACTGGCGATCGTTCCGGAGGGCGTGACCGAGATTCCCGCCGGCGCGGACCTGCGGGTTCTCCTGCTGGACGAGCCGACGGCATGAGCACCGCGGCGCCGGGCGCGGCACTCCTGCTCGTGGGCACCCGCCGGGGGCTGTTCCGGTTCCGGTCGGACCTCCAGCGCGCCACGTGGCGGCGGGAAGGCTTCCACGTGGAGGGGCACGAGATCTACCACGCCACCCTGGAGCCTGGCACCGGACGCGCCTGGGCGGCGGCCGTGCACCCCGTCTGGGGGTCCCACGTCTATCGCTCCGCCGATTTCGGCGCGACCTGGGAGGCCTGCGACGGCCGTCCGGCGTTCCCGCCGGAATCGGACCGCGAGGTCGAGGCCATCTGGCACCTGGCGGCGGGTCGCTCCCCGGCCGGCGGATCGCGACTCTACGCCGGCGTCGAACCGGCGGCCCTGTTCCACAGCGACGACGGCGGCGCGACCTGGACCTGGCACGAGGCGCTCGACCGGCATCCGACGCGTACGGCCTGGCAACCGGCCAAGGGCGGCCTCGCGCTGCACTCGATCCAGCTCGATCCTGTCGACCCGTCGCGACTGTTCGTGGCCCTGTCCGCCGGCGGCTGCTACCGCACCGACGACGCGGGCCACAGCTGGACCCCGATCAACCGGGGGGTGCGCGCCGACTTCCTGCCGGACCGGGAACCGGTGGCCGGCCAGTGCGTCCACAGCATCCGCCTCCACCCGCGCGACCGGCAGCGGCTCTACCAGCAGAACCACTGCGGGACCTATCGCTCCGACGACGGGGGGGATTCCTGGATCGAGATCTCGACGGGACTGCCGAGCGATTTCGGTTACGTGATCGGCATCGATCCGGCGGACCCGGACCGCTGCTGGGTGATTCCCGAGGAGAGCTCCCACCTGCGCAGCGTGTGCGACCGCCGGCTCCGTGTATACGAGTCACGTGACGCCGGCCGGACCTGGGCACCCCGATCCGAGGGACTGCCGCAGGAAGACGCCTGGGTGACGGTGCTGCGGGAAGCGCTGGCGACGGAGGGCGAAGGCGACGACTGCGGAGTTCACTTCGGTACGGCTACCGGGCACCTGTTCGCGAGCGCCGACGGGCGGTCGTTCCACCCGGTGGCCTCTTACCTGCCCAAGATCCTCTCGGTGGAGGCCTTCCGGATCCCCTGATCCGACCGTCCGCTTCGGCGAACCGGCGTCAGGCGGCGTTCCACTCCACGACGGCGGCGCCGCTCGCGTAGCCGCCGCCCACGGCCGTGAGGACGATGCGGGCCCGTTCGGCCAGCGAGCCGTGCTCGCCCCGGATCAAGCGGTCGAGGGTGATCGGGACGGACGACGCCGAGACGTTGCCCAGGCCGTCGATCGCGTGAATGACCCGGCCCCGGCTCAGCTTGAGCGTCCGCTCCAGGCCCATCGTGATCCGCGCGTTCGCCTGGTGAGGCACGACGGCGTCGACCTCGTCCCACGCGACGCCGGCGCGCTCCAGCGCCGCGTCCGAGGCGTCCCGCATCGTGCGGATCGCATGTCGAAGCACGTTCGCGCCGCCGGCCATGCTCAGCTTGTGATCCGGTCCCCCGTTCGACCCCCATCCCTGTCCCACGAGATTCAGGTGGTCCGGCGAGTATTCCGCCGCCATGAACGGCGGGCCCAGCACACGCCCGCGCGCCGGATTCGCGGACAGCAGCACGGCGCCCGCCCCGTCGGCGAACAGCACGGCGGTCTTGGGGTCGTCGTAGTTGGTCACGCGACTCAGGGCGTCTCCCGTGCTGATCAGGACATTCCGCGCCTGGCCGCCGGCCACGTAGAGATAACCGACGCTCAGAGCGTGGATGAAGCCGGCGCACGCCGTGTTGAGTACGAAACCGGGCACCCCGGGAACCCCGAGGCGGTCGGCGATCGTCACCGCCGTGTTCGGCACGATCTCGCGCGCCGTGAGGCTGGCGGCGACGATGAAATCGACGTCGCTGGCGGCCATGCCGCCGTGCTCGAGAGCCCGGCGGCAGGCAGCCGCGCACATGTCTTCGACCGTCGTCTCGTCGCCGGCCGGCAGCAGGCGGCGCGAGCCGATACCGGTCAGCTGGCGGGCCCAGCCGTCGAAGATCTCCGCGTCGCTGAGCGCATCGGCTGCCGCGGGATCGACGCTGCGCAACGAGGTGCGGGCGCGATCCACGTCGAACGCGGCCCGGATTCCGGGGACTGCATAGAGCTCCAGGTTGTCGACCACCGTGTCCGGTACGTAGTGCCCGCTTCCAGCGATGTATACGGGCCGCTGACTTCCGTTCGAACTCACGCCCTCTCCGGGGATGGGGATCGCTCCGACGTTGACGAAACAGCCAACATAGGGGACGCCACGCGCGTGCTCAATCGAGGCGCTGCGCGGGCGCGGGGGTGGGTGCCCTGCGGGTCAGCGCCGCCCGTCCACCTCGGCGCGGAGGGCGGCGACCGGATCCTCGCCGGCGCCGATGCGACGCCTGACGGCCGCCGACATCGCAAGCAATCGATCGCCTCGCAAGCCGCGGTCGAGGGCCGCGCTCACGCCGCGCGCCGCGGCGCCGGCCGGTACGCCCGCATCGATCAGATCGGCCAGCGCCCGCAAGCCGACGACCGAGCGGACCGGGTTCGGATTGGCGCGCAGGAAGGCTCGGATACGGTCGGGTGGCACGCCGCGCTCGACGGCCTCCGCGGCCGCCACGAGCACGTCGTCGGTCGCGCGGTCACCCGCGAGGCTGCGGGCCTGGACGAGCCGCCGCGCATACGCCTCGATCGCCCGCTCCAGGCGAGCACCGCGCACTCCCTTTGCGAGCCCTTCGTTCACTTTGCGCCGCAGGAGCTCTCCCGGCACGCCGGCGCGCTCCGCGCGCTGGATGATCTCGCGGAGCCGGGGGCTCTCCTGGGATCCTTCGCGCTCGAGTCGCACGGCAGGACGGTCACGCTCCTGCGCCGGCGCCGATCGCGGACCGCCGACCACCATCAAGGCCACGGGGACCAGAATCGCTCGCCATCGCCAAACGCTCATCGCTCTCTCAGCCCGCTCAGGTTCTGTCCAGCGGGGCCACGGCCACGACCGAATTGCGCCGGCCGAAGCCATCGGCCGTATAGCTGAGCGCGTTCGGGTCGGGCCGCCACTCCGTACCGTCGATCACGAACATGTACTCGTGGACACCGGCTTCGAGAGCGACCCGAGCCGACCATACGCCGTCCATGTCCGGATCGGACAGCTCGATCGACGGGCTCCACTCGTTGAAGTCGCCGGCGAGGGCCACCGATCGCGCATTGGGGGCGGCGATCACGAACTGGACGTAGACACGCCCGTCGGCACCCGGGCCCGTACCCCCGCCCACGAGCCGGACGCCCGACCAGATCGCCAGGACGACGACCGCCGCCGCGAGGAGCGGTGACAACCGGATCGGCCGCGGCCGGACGAGCCACGCGAGCCCGTCGCGCGCCCGAGCCAGGGCGGAGCCGCTGCTGCCAGCGTCCGCCCGGACGGCGGCCATTACGCGGGACGTCGCGTCGGGAGCCGCTCCCGGCGCCGGCATCGCGCGCACGTCCTCGAGCACCTCGGTCCACGCGGCTGCCCGCTCGCGCAGCTCGTCCGGCAGATCGTCGAGTTCGACGTCACCATCGAGCCAGGCTTGAAGTCGCGCATCCATGGTCATCTGGGCACCTCCAGCAACAGCTTCTGCAATTCCTCGCGGGCCCGGTGCACCCGCATCTTCAGGGCGGAAACGCCGACTCCGAGCCGCTCCGCCATGTCTTCGTACGACCAGCCCTCGGCATGCTTCAGCAGGAACGCTTCCCGCTGATCGGCCGGCAACCGCCGCAGCGCGGCGGCGATGCTGCGGCGCCGGTCCGCCTGCTCGACCTCCTCGTCGGGTCCGTCGGCAGGGTTCGGCAGCTCACCGAGCGCGTCGATCGGCACGACGTCCTTCCTCCGTGCCTTGAGCGCGTCCTTGCAGCCGTTGGCCGCGATCCGGAACACCCAGGCGCCGAACCGCTCGGGATCCCGGCACTGCCCCAGGCGCCGATAGGCCTTGATCCACGCCGTCTGCACGACGTCCTCCGCATCGTCCGGCCGGCCCATCATGCGCTGCGCGTGCCGGGTCAGGAGGTCGTTGTACCGATCCACGAGCTCCGCGAACGCGCCTTCGGACCCGGCGAGCGCGCGAGCCACGAGCTCGGCGTCGGGCGCCCGGCCGGCGGACGCGAACGCTTCGGCCTGCGCGCTGCGGGGATCCAGTTGCGCCTCCCTGCTGGTGTGTTCGGTCGCTGTAGAGACGACCCGAGGGCCCGGAGGGTCACACTCCACGGTCACACCTCGACGACGAGCTCGGCAAGGGCGGCTTGACCCTGCGGCGGTCGGGGGTTGTATCTTGCCGCCCATGCGCACGATCCACGATCTCCCGACTCCGGCCCTGCTGCTCGACATCGAAGTGCTCGAGCGGAACCTCCGGCGGATGGCCGAACGGACGGCGACCCTCGGCGTGTCGCTCCGGCCCCACCTCAAGACGCACAAGTGCGTGGAGATCGGGCGGGCGCAGCTGGCCCTGGGAAGTTCGGGCGCCACGGTGTCCACGCTCTACGAGGCCCGGATGTTCGCGGACCACGGCTTCGACGACCTCACCTGGGCCTTCCCGCTCGCGCCGGCCCGGGCCGCCGACGTGGCGGAGCTCGGGGGCCGCATCCGGCTCGGCGTCGTGGTCGACGGTCCCGCGCCGGTCGACGCGCTCGAGGCCGCCGGGGCGGAGGTCAGGGTCTGGATCAAGATCAACAGCGGCTACGGACGGGTGGGGCTCGCCCCCGACGCGCCGGAGGTGCTCGCCCTGGCGCGCCGGCTATCGGCCTCCAGTTCGCTGCGGTTCGCGGGGCTGCTGTCGCATTCCGGGCACGCCTATCACGCACGCTCCCCCTACGACGCACGCCGTATCGGCGAACAGGAGCGCGCGGTGATGGCGGAGGCGGCCGAGCGTCTGCGCGGCGAGGGCGTGGAGGTGGACGGCGTCAGCACGGGCTCCACGCCCACGATGGCGCACGTCGAGCGGCTCGACGGCGTGTCCGAGGTACGGCCCGGAAACTACGCGTTCTACGACTACACCCAGGTCGCGCTGGGAGCCTGCGCACCCGCCGACTGTGCCGCCACCGTGCTCGCGACGGTGGTCTCCTCCAGCCCGGCCCGCGGCCGATCGATCGTCGACGCCGGCGCGCTCGCTCTCTCGGCGGATCCAGGACCGAGCCATGCTCCCCCGTCGATGGGACGGATATACCGGGACTACGGCGGGGGGATCCTGCGGCATAATGCACGACTGGTTTCACTCAGTCAGGAGCACGGGATCGTCGACCGGGCGTTCCCACCCGGGAATCGCGTGCGGATCCTCCCGAACCACTCGTGCCTCGTAACTGCATGCTTTGACGTATTTTATGTCGTTGACGGCGAGGTCGTCGTCGATGAATGGAAGATCTGGCGCGGCCGCTGAGCTTCTGGCACGCGAGGTGCACGGTATCCGTGGAACGGATCCGTCAGTTTTTCGAACCGGAGGGCCACCCATCGTGCAGTTGCGTCACGGCGATCGCGAGTACAGCGGCCATTTTCTCGGGGCGGTGGCGATTCTCACGCTACTCGTCGCGCTGCTGGCCTGGTACGGTCACAACCGTGCCCTGGCCCTGGCCGCGGCCGTGCTCGGTATCTATGCGCTGCACCTGATCAGTCTCCGGTTCATCCTCGAGGGACAGGCGGAAAACAAGGCGCGACTCGAGACGCAGTGGAAGCTCCTGCAGCTGCTCGTCGACCCCAACGCCCTCGATCCGGGCACCGGCATGCCCGGTCGCCTCGGCGGTTCCGTCCCCTCGTCTCCCCTTCCCGAGTCGCGTGTCGTCACTTCGCCCCTGCGCAACGGAGCGAGCGGCGACGAGGAAGAAACCGGCGACGCGGAGCGGAAGGCCAGCAACGGAGGGGCCCCGGACGGGGCCGAATACCGGATCCCGACCCCCCGCCACTTCGCCCTCGGCACGGTCGCGCTGATCCGCAACATGCTCTCGCCCGCACAGGTAGCGCGGATCCTGGTCGAACAGCGCCAGCAACCGGAGAAAAAGTTCGCCTCGCTGGCCGTCGAGCTCGGGATGCTCACCGACCTGCAGCGCGAGGAACTGCTGCTCGCCCAGCAGGAGGGACTGTTCTCCGACGCGGAGATGCGCGAGGCCCGCGAGCGGCTGCGCGACTTCCGAAAGACGACGGCACGGGCCCTGTCGGACCACTGATCCCGCGGGCGGCGGGCCCGGAGACGGGCTCAGCTCTCCGCCGACCAGCGCCCGATGGTAGATAGCCGCCGCACGGCGAGCTGGAAGGGGACGAGCGAGGCCAGCGCGCAGATCGCGACCGTCAGCCCGGCCGCCAGCGACAACTCCCCGGGCAACGCCGCCCGCGGCGCCCGCCCGGGCAGCCCGCTGAGCAGGAAGCCCCGCAGCGACCAGATCTGGGCGTAGAGCACCAATCCGAGCGTCGCGAGGGCGCCCAGCATGAACAGCATGCCGCCGAGCGACGTGGGGATCTGGGCGGCGTTCTCCGATTCGAACTGCGGGTACAGCACGCCCCACGCGAGCGCCTGGGCGGTGAACGCCGCCCCGAGGCCGAGGATGGCCAGCAGGTTGAGCGCGAAAAGTCCCGCCGGAATCTCGATGATCCAGCCGGTCGCGACCGTGAGCGCGAACGCCATGGCGGTCAGCGGAACGATCCCGACCCGGAACTTGGATCCGAGCAGCGTGCCCGCATCGACAGGAGCCGACAACAGCAGCCACAGCGTACGCCCCTCCAGGCTCGGCATGGGAAAGATGAAGCGGGCGGCGATCGCCGCGAGGACGAACCCGGTGAGCGCGAGATTCAGGAACACGACCAGGTGAACGAGATACTGGCTGAGCACGCCCCCGGTGGCCAGCGGCAGCACGCGCATGTTGTAGACGTAGACGACGACGAGGACCGCGAGGATGATCAGCTGGGACCACTGGGTCGTGTCCCGGAAGAAATCGCGCACGTCCTTGAGGATCAGCTCGCGCCGCTGCACGCCGAGCGGCGTGAGCAGCGTCTCCAGCCAGCGCCAGCCCAGGTGACGCCGGATCCGCCGTTCGTTGCCCTCCTGCGCCTTCGTGAAGCACACGGGATACAGTCGGGCGTGCAGGGCGGCGCCCGCGACGAACGCGGCGCCGGCGGTGGTCCAGAGGAGCACGAGGTGGAACGGCTGGAAGCTCCCCACGAGAGCGCCCATCATCGCGTCCGCCCCCCAGCCCGACGGCAGCCACGGCGAGGCGGGACCGCGCAGCACCGCCAGGAAATCGACGAGGTTCCGGTAGGTCTCCGGATTCACGAGCCGCTCCGGGCGCAGCGCCCGCAGCACGAACACGAGGAGAGCCGCCGCCGCCATCCCCGTCACGACGAGGATGTCGCGGGAGCGTCGTGCGGGGAACACGCGAACCAGCAGGAGAGTGATCGCGCTCCCGATCGCGGCCGGGATCAGGAGGAACGGAACGAGCGCGGCGCACACGACGGCCAGGAAGCTCACTCCCCCGCCGTACACGCGGGCATACGCCGCCAGGACGGGCACGAGAACGAGAACGACCATCCACGAGGAACTAATCACGGTTTCGAACAACCGCGCCGTGTACACGCTCAACCAGTCGACGGGCGCCGCGCGAATGGCGGGCAGATCTCGGGCCAGGAAGAAGCTCGAGAGCGACGCGATGAGATTGGAGAGCAACAGGATCCCGAGGAAGAGCAGCAGGCCGAGCCCGAGCAGCCGAGCGGCGAGCAGCGGGCCGATCTCTTCGACCGCGCGCAGCGTCGTCAGCAAGCGCACCAGCGCCAGGTAGATGAACGGCCAGGCGGCGCCGCCGACGGCCAGCAGGATCAGGCTCCGGCCGGCTCGGCCCCGCTGCCCGCGCCGTCGCCGCACGGCCAGCCACTTCGGGCGTAACAGGAGGCCGACTTCGCGGAGCACTTCGCCCATCAGGTCTCCAGGGCGCGGTCGATCTCGGTGTCGGTCGCGCCGCGCGTGATCCGCAGGAAGACCTCCTCGAGGCCGGCCGCGTCGACCGCCGCCGTGCGCCGCAGGTCTTCGAGCGTTCCCTGGGCCACGATCCGTCCCCGATCGATCACGGCGAGCCGGTCGCACAGGGTTTCGGCCAGCTCGAGGGTGTGCGTGGACACCATCGCCGTCCCGCCGCCGTCCGCGTAGGAGCGCAGCAGGTCCTTGAGCAGCCGGGCCGAGCGAGGATCGAGGCCCACCATCGGCTCGTCCACCACGAGGATACGAGGGCGGTGCACCAGCGCGGACGAGATGATCACCTTCTGCCGCATGCCGTGGCTGTAGGATTCGATGAGCTGGTCCCGCCAGGGTGTGAGGTCCCAGAGCTCCAGCAGCTCGTCGATCCGCGCCTCGATTTCGGGTCCCTCGAGCCCATACAGCCCGGCCGTGAACCGAAGCAACTCGGCGCCCGTGAGCTTCTCGTACACGAACGGCCGGTCGGGTACGAAACCGAGGAGCTCCCGGGCTTCGCGGGGCGCACGCACGATGTCGTGGCCGCCGAGCTCGACGGCGCCCTCGTCGGGCTCGAGGATGCCGGCGATCATGCGCAGCGTCGTCGTCTTCCCGGCGCCGTTGGGGCCGAGCAGGCCGAAGATCAGCCCGCCCTCGACCTCGAGGTCGAGGGCGTCGACCGCCGTGAAATCGCCATACCGCTTCGTCAGGCCCGTCAGTCGGATCATCGCGTCTCCCGGAAGAACGCCAGCTCGAACGCCGTCCGCCGCATCCGGAGCCCACCCGCGAGCCCCGCCTCGACGTACCGCCCGTCTTCGTCGACCCACACGTCGTCGGCCACTCGCCCGGGTTCGGCGTCGCCCGCGGAGGACTGCTCGATCCGCCAGGCCCGTACCGTATCACGCCCCGCGACGATCCACCGGCCGTCGGCATCGGTGTCGGCGCTGTCGGCGAACACGCGCGTTCCGACCTCCCGGGTCGTGAGATCGAAGTCTCGAACCCCGCCGCTCGCCGGGTCGAGCACCGCGATCCGCACCACCTCGCCCGGGGCGTCGCCTCCCGCGGCCACGTAGCGCAGCGGCCAGCTGATCGGCGTCTGCACGGAGGCGGCATCCGCCACGCGAAGCTCCGTCGTGTCGGCGGGGCCCGCCCGGCGCAGCGTGTCGCCGCGTCGCCAGATGCGGACGAAGGCCGTGTCGTCCCCGCGAATCGACCGGCGAACGAGGCTGTCGAACGTGATCCCGGGCCCCATCCAGGTCTCGGTGCGAGTCTCGGTCTCCCCCGCCCCGCCGAGCCCGGGTAGCCGGACCGCCGCTTGTTCGAGCAGGCGGAATCCGCGGCGCCCCGGCAGGGTGTCGATCTCGAGGCTCAGCATCCCCGCCGGTCGGTCACCGACGTCGAGCGTGTAGTAGGCCGCCCCAGGCGGCAGGGTGGCGGCGCCGAGCGCCAGGCGCTCGGCCTCCGGCCGGAACCACTCGCGTCGGGCGTTCCAGCCCATGGCGGCGAGCCAGGCCGCCACGATCAGCCAGGCGACCCCGCCACGGCTCATCCGTCCTCCCGGCGCCGGGCGCGGGCCAGCTCCTCCGGGGAGTCGACGTCGATCGGTGCGGGACCCGACCGCTCGAGGAGGACGCATCGCAACGGCGGTCGCGACACCACCTCCCAAACCGAGGCTTCGCCGGAAACGCGCGCGGCGGCGGCCCGTGCCGCCGGTCCCAGCCACACCGGATGTCCGGGGCGGTCCGCATAGCTCACCCGGCCCGCGTCGGCGCCGGCGGCCACGCAGCGCTCCACGAGGGCCGTGATCGCCGCGGGATCGACACCCGGCTCGTCGCCGAGCAAGACGACCACCGGCCCCGGGGGGAGCCCGGCCAGACCCGCCGCGAGCGAGTCGGCGCGGCCGCCGCCCGGCGGCGCCTCGAGCCAGCGATCCGCCCCGACGTCGCTACCGGCCGGGGTCGCGCCGGGACCGGCCACCACGACGAGCGGTGCGAGTCCGGCGTCGCGGGCCGCACACAACACCGCGCCCAGGACGGTGGTGTCCCTCCAGGCGCGGACCAGCTTCGAACGACCCGGCATCCGGCGCGACGCTCCGCCTGCCAGCACCAGGCCCGCGGGAGCCATCATCCGGCCCCGCGCCACTCGGCGACGATCTGCGCCAGGATGGCGAGGGCGATCTCGGCCGGACGCTCGGCACCGAGCTCCAGACCGATCGGAGCCCGCACGGCCTCGATCCGGGCCTCCGACACGCCCGACGCCCGCACGGCCTCGAACCGGTGGCGGCGCGTGCGTCCACCGCCGAGGAGTCCCACGTATCCGTACGGCTGGCGCAGCACGATCTCGAGCGCCGCCACGTCGATCCGTTCGTCGTGCGCCACGACGGCCACGGCCGTCGAAGGGTCGGCCTCGCGATCCCCCAGCGCCTCGTCCGGCCAGCGCCCGTCCACCGTCACCGGCACGTCCTCCAGCGCCGCCGCGTAGGCCGCTCTCGGCTCGATCACTTCCACCGGGATGTCGGCCGCGAGCGCGAGCCGGGCCAGAGCCGCCCCGACGGGCGTCGCCCCCACGACGAGAAGGCGCCGCGCCGGCAGCAGGATCTCGACGAGGGTGGCCGCATCGGCTCCGGGCGCATCGACG
>JASFRN010000089.1:0-11508 GCA_050114915.1 Gemmatimonadales bacterium
TCCGATCTTCGGACCCACGGCCGGCGCCGCGCAGATCGAGGCCTCCAAGGCCTTCGCCAAGCAGTTGATGGCGGAGTGCGGCGTGCCGACGGCGGCCTTCCGCGTATTCCGCGACCCCGGCGAGGCCCGCGCGTTCGTGACGGACCTCCAGCCCCCGGTCGTGGTGAAGGCCTCCGGGCTGGCGGGCGGCAAGGGCGCCCTCATCTGCCCGGACCGGGCGTCGGCGAACGCGGCGATCCACGAGCTCATGGAGGAGGGGGCGTTCGGCGAGGCCGGCGCGGAGATCGTGATCGAGGAGTTCATGCGGGGCCGCGAGCTCTCGGTGTTCTTCGTGACCGACGGCCGGACGGCGGTGCCGCTCGCGCCGGCGCGCGACCACAAGCGGCGCTACGAGGGTGGCGAGGGGCCGAACACCGGCGGGATGGGCGCCTTCGCCCCCGTCCCGGGCGCCGACACGGCGTTGATCGACCGCGTGCGCCGCGAGGTCGCCGAACCCGTGCTCGCGGGGCTCGCCGAGCGGGGGCACCCGTACCGCGGGTTCCTGTACGCCGGCCTGATGCTCACGGAGGAGGGGCCTAAGGTCGTCGAGTTCAATTGCCGGCTCGGAGACCCCGAGACGCAGGCCGTGCTGCCGCTGATGCGCGACTCGCTGCTCGAACCGCTGCGCGCCGTGGCCTGGGGCGGCGACCTCGACGGCTGGCGACCCGAGCCGCCCACGCGCGCCGCCCTCACGACCGTGGTGGTCAGCGGCACGTACCCTGGCCCCGTGGCAAAGGGACGGCCGATCGATCTCCCGGACGACATCGAGACGGACGACGTGCACGTGTACCACGCGGGCACCCGGCTGGAGGACGGCCGACTGGTGACGGACGGCGGCCGCGTGTTCGGGGTGACGGGACTCGGACCCGACCTCGAGACGGCCGGCGAGCGCAGCCGCGCCGCCGCCGCGCGCATCCGCTTCGAGGGTGCCGACTGGCGGCCCGACATCGGGCGCGCCGACACGGCCTGACCCGGAAGGCGTCCGCATGCCCGAGCTGCCCGAGGTCGAAACGATCCGCCGCGACCTCGCCGCCGCGGTCGCGGGGGCGACCATCGTGGCCGTGCGTCTCCATCACGCCGACCTGCTCCTGGACGGCGGGCCCGTCGCGCCGTTCACCCGGAAGCTCGCCGGGCGCCGGATCGAGGCGCTCGAGCGGCGCGGCAAGAACCTCGCGTTCCGGCTCGCGCCCGGGGGCGACGTCCTCCAGACGCAGGTACGGATGACCGGCCGCTTCGCCGTGGCGTCCGCGGACGACCCGGGGGGCGCGAATCTGCGGGAGGAGATCGGCTTCTCCCACGTGGCCGCCGAATTCTCCCTCGCGGATGGCCGTACGTTGCTGTACGACGACGTTCGCCGCCTCGGCGGCTTCCGTCTGCAGTCGGCCGACGAGTGGAAGGTCCGCGAGTCCGAGCTCGGCCCCGAGCCTCTGGCCGAGGGCTACCGGGCGGCGGACCTCGCGGCGGGACTCGGCGGCGGGCGCGCGCCCGTGAAGAACGCGCTGCTCGATCAGCGGCGGGTGGCGGGCATCGGCAACATCTACGCGAGCGAAGCCCTGTTCCGGGCCCGTATCGACCCCCGGAAGCGGAGCGGCGACCTGACCGCCGCGGAGCATCGCCGGCTGCACCGGGCGCTGCGGGTCGTGCTGCGCGAAGCGCTGGCGGGCGAAGGCACGAGCCTGCGCGACTACCAGGCCGTCAACGGACGGTCCGGGCAGTTCCAGGAGCGCCTGCGAGCCTATGCCCGCGAGGGCGAACCGTGTCCGCGCTGCGGCGAAGCGATCGAGCGGATCGTGCAGGCCGGCCGCAGCACGTTCTTCTGCCCGGCCTGCCAGGCGTGATTCAGAGCTCGAGCGCCGCGCCGGTCCGCAGGTCGAGGTGCACGACCTCGAGCGCGTCGCGCCCGGAATCGCCCCCGGGGATCGTGGCGATCGCCACCGACGGGTCGAGGCCTTCCCCGCCCGGCCCCGCGCTGCCCGGGTTCAGCAGCCACACACCGCGGACCCGGTCGCGGCGCGGCACGTGGGAGTGTCCGTGGACGATCGCGTCGGCATCCGGAAACTGCTCCAGCAGCGCCTCGAACGTCGGCACCCGGTGTCCGTGAGCCACCGCGAACCGCAAGCCGCCGATCTCGACCTGAACGTGCTCGGCCGTCGCGTCGCGCAGCGCCCAGCCGTCGGTGTTCCCCCACACGGCCGCCACGGGCGCCAGCGTCGAGAGGTCGGCGAGGATCTCCGGACTGCCGACGTCCCCGGCGTGCAGGATCCGGTCGACGCCGGCGAGGCGTTCGAACACCTCGGGTCGCAGGTGCCCGTGCGTATCGCTGATCAGTCCGACGCGCATGAGTCCTCCTCCTCTTCAACGGCGGCCGGGTTGTCGCCGTCGGTCGGGATCGGCAGGTTTCGCCGCACCCGTCCCGATTCCGGGCGCGGGTCCACCCCGCCGGAAAGCGGGAGACCGGCCACGCCGTGAGCTATCGAGACAAGACCGACAAGGAACTCGCCGATCTGTCGAGGCGTGGGGACGAACGCGCGGCCCGCGAGCTCGTCGAGCGCTTCCAGCGGCCCGTGTTCTCGATCGTTCACCGCATGGTGCGCGACCGCGAGCTGGCCGAAGACCTGGCCCAGGAAGCGTTCGTGCGAACGTTCAACAACCTCGACCGATACGACCCCTCCTACAAGTTCTCCTCGTGGCTGTTCAAGATCGCCTACAACCTCACCGTCGACCACCTGCGGCGCCGGGAGCTGAAGACGATCTCGATCCACGGAGCGCCGGACGCGGTGACGGCCGACCAGCAGGAGGCGACGTCCGTCACCCTCGAGTCGGAAGAGGAGGCGCCGGACGACCGCCTCGAATCCCTCGAGCTGGCCGGCGAGCTGGAGCGCGCGATCGCCACGCTCCGCGACGACTATCGCACGGCGATTCTCCTGCGGCACGTGGAGGGACGTGCCTACGAGGAAATCGCGGAAATCATGGACATCCCGCTGGGGACGGTGAAGACCTACATCTTCCGGGCGCGCCGTCAGCTGCGGGACGAACTCTCGGACGTCTACGACGGTCCGGCGGATTGAAACCCGCGGAGCGCGAGACCCGTATGGCGGGCAGAAGGAGATACACATGACCGAGCAGCACATTCGACAGACACATCTGACGCCCGACGAGATCGAGGCCGCCGCGGACCCAACCGTCCGGCTGGCCGAGGCTCGGCGTGAGCACGTCCGCGCCTGCGCCGAGTGCGCGGGTGAAGTGGCGGAGTTGCGTCGTCTGTCGGCGGCCCTCGCCGCGCTTCCGGCCCTCGAGCCCCGCGCGGACTTCACCGACCGGGTGATGGCGCGGGTGTCGCTCCCGGTGCCCTGGCACCGCCGCCTGGCCGCGGCGGTCCGCGAGCGTTCGGCCGCCGGAATCGGCATCGCCGCGACGCTCGCGGCCCTGGTCGCCGGCGCCGGGCTGTGGGCCGTGGAGTTCCCGCAGCTGCGTCCGCTGGCCCTGGCGGGCTGGCTGGCCGGCCACGCCGGCGACGTGCTGTGGCAGGCGACGATGTGGGCCGGGCGCGCGGCATACGCGATGGGCTTCACCGACCTCGCGAGCGCGCTGCAGGCCGACTTCAGCCTGGCATCGGCGCTCGCGGCGCTGGCGACGATCGTCCTGGTGGGCATCGGCGCCGCAACCGTGATGATCCGGCTCGTACGTTACGAGCCGGCCGAGTTCGCGAGGGCCCAATGAACCCGAGCAGCCCCCGAAGAATCGACAAGGAACGAGTCAGCATGACCATCAGGCTTCAGCGTTGGATGCGAACGGCGGGCGTTGCCGCCGCGCTCCCGGGCGGCGCGACGATCGCGGCGGCGGGGCTGTTCACCGTGCTCGCCGCAGCACCGGCGCTCGCCGCGCCGCAGGCGGACGCGGCGACGGCCCAGGAGGCGTCCGCGACGCAGCAGGCGCAGGCCGTCCCCGAGATTTCCGCGAGCACCGTGCTCATCTCGAGCAACGCCGCACGCCTCGAGCTCGACCTGGCCGGCGGAGGCCGGCGGACGATCGAGCTCAACAGCGGCCGCGTGCTGATCGACGGCGCGAACCGGGGCGAGTACGAGCCCGGCGGCGCCTTCGAGCGCGCGTGGCGCGAGTTGCTGCGCAGCCCCGCGGTCGACGAGACGTCAGGCCTCGGCGAGCTGCTCGCCGACTGGGTGCCCCCCGAGGGCGCCGGAAGCGCCAGCGGCCGGACGGCCCTGCTGCGCGCGCTGGACGCGTTCGACCCCTCGACGCTCGCCACGCGGGCGGCGGACGCGGGCAAGGCCCCGCAGGCGACGACGGACGGCGGGGGCCGGGTGACGATCGTGCCGCGCGCGGGTTCGATCGGCCAGCTGGCCGACCGGCTGGAGGAGCTGAACCGCACGCTCGGCCGCATTTCCGGCGAAGAGTTCGACTCGGCCGGCGACTTCGCCCTCGTCGTGCACGACGACTACACGATCGGCGACGGGACGACGATCGACGGTGACGTGGCCCTCCTGGGCGGCACGCTCACCGTGAACGGCGAGATCGACGGCGACGTGATCGTCCTCGGCGGCGACCTGGACCTCGAGCCCGGAGCCCTCGTGATGGGCGACGTCCGCTCGCTGGGCGGCGACGTCGAGACGACCGGCGCCACGGTCACCGGAGAGATCCTCAAGCTCTCGGCGATCACCCCGGATGCGGACGAGCACGTCTCCGTCTCCGTGGACGCGCAGAACGACTGGAGCGACGCGAAGTGGGACTACGACCGCGGCTCCCGCGGACGGGGCTTCTTCGGCTCGATCGCTCACAACATCGGCCGCTCGATCGGCGACCTGATCGGCACCGCCGTGTGGCTGATCATGCTCACGGTGATCGGCGCCGTGCTGGTGTATTTTTCTCCGAAGCGGCTCGACGCCGTGGCCTCGGAGGCCCGGGCGGACGTCCTGCGCTCGTTCGGAGTCGGCCTCGCCGGGCAGCTCCTGTTCTTCCCGATCATGCTGCTGCTGGTCGTGCTGATCGTCACGTGGCTCGTGATCCCGTTCTATCTGCTGGCGATGGCGATCGCGGTCCCGGCCGGATACGTGGCCGTGGCGCGGGCGCTCGGCGAGGCGGTCGTCGACCGCCGCTACGACCTGTTCGAGCGCTTCGGGCTCAACCGGCAGAACACCTACTACTACGTGTTCAACGGCTTCGTCGTGCTCCTGGCGCCGTTCGCGATCGCGGCCGTCCTCGAGCTGTTCGGCGGCTGGCTCGGCTTCCTGCGCGGGCTGACGCTGTTCGTCGGCGTCGTGATGACGTGGGCCGCGGCCACGACCGGTTTCGGTTCGGTGATCATCACGCGGGGTGGCGGGCTGATGCGCGACTTCCGGGGCTTCCGGCGGAAGCGCTCGGTCCCCCTGGACGACGTGCGGAGCGAGATGGACTCGGAATCCGGTGCGGACGCGAGCGACGCCGCCGCCGGCGCTGACGCGGAGGGTGCGGACGATGACGACGAGGTGGGGAATGAATGACCCGACGCGTGGCGCGCGGTGGTCGGCGGCGCTCGCCGCCGCCCTGCTCGTGACGGTGACGGCGCCACTCGGCGCCCAGACCCACGACTGGTTCGAGATGTCGTCCCGGCGCCAGGTGGACGGCGTCAGCCAGCTCGACGTCGACGTGGAGTACGCGGTCGGACGGCTGGTCGTGGACCCGGCCGACGCCGGCCTGCTCTACCGGATGGATCTGCGTTACGACGCCAACCAGTTCCAACCGAAGCGGACGTGGTCGGCCGACGCGGGGACCGGGCGGCTCGGACTGCAGATGCGGACCGAGGACGGCAACATCGAGCTCGGCGACCTGGACAACGTCGATTCGAAGGATCTCGGCACCCTTGAGCTCGGACTCAGCCGTGAGATCCCGACGACGCTGTCGCTCGGGGTCATGGCGGCCGAGGCGAAGCTCGATCTCGGCGGGCTGGCGCTCCAGCGCTTCGTCTTCCGGACCGGTGCCTCGGAGGCGAGGATCGACTTCGACGCTCCGAACCCGGTGCGCATGGACCGCCTCGAGCTGGCGGCCGGCGCGGCCGACTTCGAAGCGACGGGCCTGGGCAACGCGCGCTTCGACAGCTTCGAGTTCACGGGCGCCGTCGGCGACGTGAGGCTCGATTTCACCGGGGACTGGGAAGGCTCCGCCGAGGGCGAGATCCGGATGGGGCTCGGGTCCCTGTCGCTGACGTTCCCGCGCGACATCGGCGTGCGCATCGAGAAGCAGGGCTTCCTGACTTCGTTCAACTCCGCCGGTTTCGAGGAAGTCGACGGGGGCTACCAGACGGCCAACTGGGACGAGGCCGCGAACCGGCTGACCCTCGAGGTCCGCGCCGGGCTCGGCGACATCGACGTGGACTTCGTCGACTGAACCCGGCGGGGTGCGGCGGCCGGGGGGCTAGTCCCGCTCCGGCCGCGCGTGCACCGTGTGCCCCCGTTCGACCGACAGCCGTTCGGCCGCGTTCCCGTCGCGAACCGAGATCTCCAGCATTCCCGTGGAGCCGATGAGCGCCACGATCTGACCCGGCTCCACGCTCGCATAGGTCGAGCGCACGCCGGAGATCACCTCTCCGCCGATCTCGATCAGCGCGCTCGGCGCGAGGCTGCGGGCCGGAATGTCCGTCACCAGGTTCCCGAACCGGTCGATGTGGGTGACGTTCCCGCGGACGTTGTCGCCATGCGAGACGGGCCGCGGCAGGTGGTAGGTCACCAGCTCCCCCGGATCGGCCGCGCTGCCGAGCTCGGCGGGATCGTCGCCCCGCGCCAGGCGCGCGGCGGCGGGCGCGAACACGTCGCGGCCGTGGAACGTGCGACTCACGGGCCTGGCGTTCTTCCCCTGCTGCGGCGCCGCCCTCTCTTCCTCGAGGACCCGGACCTCCTCCGCTTCGTGGTGGACCAGGACCCGCGTCAGGGTGCCGTTGTCGGGCCCGACGTACCAGCGTCCCGCCACGCGGGCGATCACGCCTCTTCTCGGTCCCCCGCCGCCCGGATCGACGACCACGAGATGGATCGTTCCCGCCGGGAAGCGGTCCCAGATCCGCTCCAGGGCCCACGATGCCGCCGCGATGTCGCCCGGTGGCACGTCGTGCCCTATGTCGACCGGCAGCGCCTCGGGCGCTCGCGTCAGCAGCTCACCTTTCACTTCGCCGACGAAGCCGTCCGCGGTTCCGAAGTCGGTCAGCAGCGTGATCAGTCGCATGAAGCCTCGTCTCGATTGTGGTTCCGGGGGGGACGGATCGCCGGCCGTCTTCTCATTGTTCATCGACAGGCGTCGCGGCGCCACCGGGTGTGGGCCTCCGCGCGTTCCGGGGCGTCGCCGGGCTACACGCCGCGCCGGCGCCAGGTGCCGCGCCGCCAGATCGCGGCCATCGCGAGACCGCGCGCGATCGAGGTCGAGCTGATCGCCCACCAGATGCCCGCGAGTCCGAGCGGACCGCTCAGCCACCAGGCGAGGGGGAGCCGGAGCGTGGTGAGCCCGATGCCCGCGAACATCGGCGGAAGCGTGTAGCCGGCCCCCTCCATCGCGATCTGGAGCACTAGCTCGACGGCCATGAACAGCTGGGCCACGGCGACGATCCGCAGGTAGGCGGCGCCGTCGGCGATGACGCCGGGATCTTCGCTGAACACCCCGATCAGTTCGTTCGGAATCAGCAGGAAGGCGAGGCCGATCGCCCCCATCAGGGCGACCGCATACGCGAGCGCCGCGTGTCCGGACTGTACCGCCCGGTCCGCGTGGCCCGCCCCGAGATTCTGACCGATCGAGGTGGCGGCCGCGAATCCGAAGCCCAGACAGGCGAGGAAGCTGAGCGACTCGATCCGGTGGCCGACGCTGAGGGCCGCCAGGCCCGCCGTCCCGAACTGCGAGGTGAAGGCGGTGAGGCCGATGTAGACGAGGCAGAAGACGAGACCGCCGATCCCGACGGGCAGGCCGATCTTCCCGATCGAAGACATCGCCCCCGGCTCCGGGCGGCAGCCCCGGAGCAGGCCGCGGCGCACGAGCTCCCGGAATCCGATCGCGCAGCCGCCGGCTCTGGTGACGATCGTCGCCAGGGCGGCCCCCTCCACTCCCAGCGCCGGCACGGGCCCGAATCCGAGGATGAAGAGCGGATCGAGGACGGCGTTCGCGGCGAGGGCGACGACGAGGATCCGGAGCGGAGTACGCGTGTCGCCCGCCGCGCGGAACGCCGCGTCCATGACGAAATACGCGAACACGAAAGGGGCGCCGGCCAGGTAGGTGACCAGGTAGTCCGTGCCCGCCGCGGTCACCTCGGCGGGCGTGCGCATGATCGCGAACAGCGCCCCCAACGACAGCAGGGCGCCGCCCCCGACCACGACGGAGGAAATCAACGAGAGCGCCAGGGCCTGGATGCCGGCCTCGGAGGCGGCCCGATCGTCGCCCTCGCCCCACCGGCGGCTCGCGACGGCGGTCAATCCGACCGAAGGGATCTCGGCCAGCGAGAGGATCGCCCACACCACGAAACCGCCCGTGCCGATGCCGGCGAGCGCCACGGGTCCGAGGCCGCGCCCGACCCAGAACGTGTCGACGATGTTGAACAGGCCCTGCAGCAGGGTGGCCCCGACGGCGGGCACGGCGAGGCGGCGGATCGCCGCGTAGACGGAGCCGCGGGTCGGGTCGACCCGCGGGGACTCTCTCCTCAGATCTCGGCGGGCTGGGGCGCGAGCTCGGCGATCCGCGCGGCCGTCGCTTCGGCCACGGCGGCGAGGGCCTTCCCTTCGGCCGAGTCCGGCCGGCCGATCACGGTCGGCTCGCCCCGGTCCCCTTCCTCGCGCACGGCGAGGCCGAGCGGCACGGCGCCGAGGAAGGCCACCCCGATCGTCGCGGCCAGCTTCTCTGCGCCCCCGGCGCCGAAGATCTCGTGCACGGAGTTGCAGTCCGGGCAGGCGAAGCCGCGCATGTTCTCGACCACGCCGAGCACCGGCACTTCGACGCTCTGGAACATTCGCACGCCCTTTAGGGCGCCGGTCACCGCGACGTCCTGGGGCGTCGCCACCATCACGGCCCCCGACACCTTCACGAGCTGGACGAGCGACAGCTGGGCGTCGCCCGTGCCGGGCGGCAGGTCGACGATCAGGTAGTCGAGATCGCCCCACTCGACCTGGTGCAGGAACTGGCGGACGATCCCCATGACGATCGGACCACGCCAGACGGCCGGCGTGTCCTCGCCGACGAGGAATCCGAGGCTCATCAGCTTCACGCCGTGCGCCTCCATCGGGATCACCTTGTCGTCCTTCATCCGCGGCTTGCCGTACGCCCCGAACATCGTCGGGATGTCGGGCCCGTAGATGTCGGCGTCGAGCAGCCCGACCTTTCGCCCGGCCTTCGCCCAGGCCGCGGCGAGGTTGGTCGAGATCGTCGACTTGCCGACGCCGCCCTTGCCGGAGCTCACGGCGATCACGTGCTTCACGCCCTCGAGCGGCTCCGCGTCACGCGGGTGGCGGGATGCTTCCTCGCGGCTCACCTGGCCAGCGCGGCCCTGCGCCTGCGGCTGGTCGGGCGGTGGCGAGGCCTGCGCCCCCTCCGGCTCCACGACCGGCAGCGCGCGCCGGCCCTGGCCGGAGCGCGGCCGCGGGGCGGGGCCTGTGCCGGATCCGGCGGCTTCCCCTTCGCCCACCTGCTTCTCGGTCTGGGCCCGGCGCATCGCCTCGGGATCGGCGAGGGCGAACTTCACGTCGCTCACGCCCTCGACGCCGCTCGCCACGAGCCGGATCGATTCGATGAGCTGCGGCGGGTCTTCCGAGCGCGGGGCCAGCTCGAGGACGGCGGCGCCGTCCTCGTCCACGGCCACCGAGCGAACCACGCCGGCGGTGAGGACGTCGGGGCCTTCGGCGCCGGCCAGCACGCGGCCGAGGGCGGCGAGGAGTCTCTGCTTCACGGAGAAATCAGTCATCGGATATCCCGTCGGAACGCCGCGGGCGAACGCCCGGGCGAGGCTGTTGTCATGTCTGCGTCGGTCGTGTGCGCGTCGAGGGGCGGCTCAAATCTCCACGGATTCGACCGTCTTCACCTCGGGGACGATCATGCGGAGACGCTGCTCGATGCCCGCCTTCAGGGTCAGCATCGACATCGGGCAGGCGTGGCAGGCGCCGACCATCCGGATGCGGACGCACCCCGACGGCTCGTCGAACTCGACGAGCTCGATGTCGCCTCCGTCCGCCCGGATCGCGGGCCGGATCGTGGCGAGAACCTCCTGGATCCGTTCGGTCGCGGAGGCGGGTTTCGTCGCTGCGCTGGTGTCGTTCATCCGGTGATCCATGCCCTGCTCGGAACGGCCGTGGCCGAAAAGCGGAAGCTACCCGAGGCCTCAGACACCGTCAACGACGGCAGGTTTCACGTCAGCCAGGTGACGCGCGATCCGTTCGCCGTGCTTCCGGCCGTTCTCGATGAAGATCTTGTTGCCGTCGCGGCCGGCCGCGATCACGCCCGCGATGAACAGCCCGGGCACGGTCGTCTCCATGGTGCCTGGGTCGTGCTCCGGGACGCCGCTGGCGGGGTCCACCGGAACGCCGAAGGAAGCGAGGAACTCCGCGTCCGGCCGGAAGCCGGTCATCGCGAGCACGAAGTCGTTGGGCAGCCAGGTCGTTTCGTCGTCGACGCGGGAGCGCAGCAGCACGCGCCGCGGCTCGATCCGCGCCACTTCGTGCTCCCACAGCACGTCGATATCGCCGTCCGCGATCCGATTGCGGACGTCGGGCAGGATCCACGGCTTCACCCCGCTCCCGAACTCGGCCCGCCGGTGGACGAGGGTCACCCGCGCGCCGGCCCGCCAGCACCTGAGCGCCGCCTCGACGGCCGAATTGCTCCCGCCGACCACCAGCAGGTCCTGGTCGAAGGTGAGGTGCGGCTCGCGAAAGTAATGGCTCACCTTCGGCAGATCTTCTCCCTCGACGCCCAGCAGGTTGGGATGGTCGAAGGTGCCCGTGGCCACGACGACGGCATCGGCTTCGTATCGGCGGGGCTCGCCGGAAGCGTGCTGCGCCTCGATCTCGAACCGCCCCCCGTCGGGCGCGCGCTCGATGCGGAGAACCGTCTCGTACTGGCGGACGTCGAGGCCGAAGTGGGTGACGACGCGGCGGTAATACTTGAGCGCCTCGTCGCGGGTCGGCTTGTCTCCCGAGGTGAGGAACGGGAGGCCCCCGATCTCCAGGAGCTCCGGCGTGCTGAACCAGGTCATTCCGATCGGGAAGCGTTCGAGGGCGCTGACGACCGGACCCCGGTCGAGCAGGACGCACGGGATCCCCCGCTCGCGGGCGGCCACGCCGACGGCGAGGCCGCAGGGGCCGGCGCCCACGACGAGAAGTCGGGTCCGGTGCGTACGGTTCATCGAGTCTCCGGTATCAGCACGATCGTCTCCAGCGTCTCCAGGGAGGGCCCGTCCGCGCCCGCCGCGTCGAGCGACAGGTCGGCCAGCTCGCCCTCCCGCCAGGCGCGGTTCATGTCCCG
>JASFRN010000090.1:0-11209 GCA_050114915.1 Gemmatimonadales bacterium
GTCTCCTGATCCTCCACGCGCGCGTGGAGATCCTTGATTTCCAGCAGATATTCGGACATACGGCTGTCAGCTCCGTTTGCATCGGGTGTCAGGGCGATTCCCCGGGGCGGAGAGGCACGTCGGCGCCGTCCCCGGAACGGCCCTTCAACGTATGCCGGTTGAGACCCGGTTTCAAGTAGAAAGGTTCCCGCGTCCTTCGAGCGTTTCCGCTCGGTCCTCGGGGCTTATGGCCCGCTCGGATCGATGAGCCGATTCGCCGGGAGCTTCGGCTTCTTCAGGTGGAGGCGCCGGTCCCATCGCACCGGCGCGAACTGGACTCCAGGCGAATCGGAGGCCCGTATGTACCCCAACGGTCGAGATGTCGACGCCGGCAATCCACGCAACGCGCTGCTGATCGGCGGACTGCTCCTGGCAGGTGGAATCCTCGGGTGTGGAGGGATGAGCGATCCCGGCGGGGGCGATCCTCAGCCAGCGGCGGTCACCATCGCCGGCACCGTCCACGACGCCGAATCGGGCGAGGCCGTGATCGGTGCCATGCTCGCGGCCGGCGCCGCGTCGGCGACCACCGATGCCAACGGACGCTATGAGCTCTCCGGTTTGTCATCTGGCCCCGTTCACCTCGAAGTGACGGCTGCCGGGTTCGAGACCTACGCGACGGATCTCTCGCTCGTCGAAGGTCAGAACATCCACCACGTGAAGCTGCTCGTTCTCCGGGCCCGCGTGTCCGGGCGCGTGACGCGACAGGACGACGGGTTACCCCTCGAGGGCGCCACCGTGCATGTCGGCGGCAAAAACGTGACCGCCGATGCGGACGGAAGCTACGAGGTGACCGGGCTTCGTCCGGACGACTACGAGTTCACCGTGGAGGCGGACGGCTTCGACCCCGTGAAGGACATGCTGACGCTGCCGTCGGGCGAAACTGTCCGGGACGTGGCCCTCGGCACGCAGACGCTGTTCTACAGCGGCGACTATGCCATCTTCGTCCCCAGGGAGGTCGAGGCGCTGCGGGGCGTCGTGCTCTACATCGCCGGGCAGGAGCGCGATCAACGCTACGTCGCCACCGGCGAACGTCCCGAAGGTTATCCCACCAGCAGTTTGCCCGACGCCTGGATCGATTTCTGGGTAGGTCCGATGCGCGATCTCGCCCGGCGCCACGGCCTGGCGATCATGGGGACGATCCTCCGGAACAAATCGGATGCGGACCTCGACGAGGTCTTCGCCATGATCGACCAGTTCGCAGGCGCTACCGGGCACCCGGAGCTGAGCGGCGCCGCGCTGCTGCCTTCCGGATTCAGCGAAGGAGGTTGCTTCGTCAACCTGCTCGCGGCCCGCAACCCGGAGCGCATCATTGCCTTCACGGCGTTCAGGCCCACCTGCGCGGTGCCCGGCGAAGCCGGCGGCTACGAAGCCGGAGACGCGGCCACCTTGCCCGGCCTGTTCGACCTCTACGACGGCGATGACGTGCTCGGGCCGACAGGAAATGACCTCATCGCCACCTCCTTCGATGCGAATCGCGCCACCGGCGCGCCATGGGCTCTGGCGATCGAGCCGTCCGGCGCGCACAACGAGTGGACCACTCCCACCTACAACTTCTGGCTCGCCTGGCTCGATTCGACCATCGAACGCCGGCTCGACGGGGTCGACGCGTCGACCGTTCCCATTACTCTGAACCCGACCGATCAGACGACGGGCTGGCTCGGCGACCGCGGCACCTTCGACATCGCGGCCTACGACGACTACTCGGGTGACGAGCTCGCCGCGGCCTGGCTTCCCTCGGAGGAGAGCGCCACCCTCTGGCGGGCGCTCGTGGGAGGGATGTGACGTCTAAGCGGGCGGGCTGACGGGCCCGCCCGCGACATCTCTCCATCCGTCCGAGTCTTGCCACCTCGCTCGGCGCGGCTTCCGTTGTTCGCATGCGCACACGCCACTCCTCCTCGCCCTCCGCGGCTCCGCTCGCCCGGCCATGAAAGCCGCCTTCTTCCGTCGGCATGGCGGCCCCGAGGTGCTCGAAGTCGGTGAAGCCCCCGAGCCAGTCGTCGCCTCGGGAACCGTCGTCGTTCGGGTTCATGCGGTGAGCGTGAATCATCTCGACCTCTGGACCCGCCGGGGTCTGCCGGGCCTGAACCTCGAGATGCCGCACATCCTCGGCTCCGACGCGGCGGGGGTCGTCGAGACGATCGGAGAGGACGTCGCGGGATGGAGCCCCGGGGACCGCGTCGTGATCAACGCCGGCCTGTCCTGCGGGATCTGCGACTTCTGCCAGGCGGGCGACGAAGCGCTCTGCCGGCGCTTCCGTGTGCTCGGAGAGCACGTTCGCGGGGCGGCGGCGGAGCTGGTCCGGGTACCAGCCACGAACCTTTTCCGGCTGCCCGACGACTACCCGTACGTCCAGGCGGCCGCGGCATCTCTCGTCTTCCAGACCGCCTGGCGGGCGCTGCACAACCCGCACAGGGGACGTTTGCGAACGGACGAAACCCTTCTCGTGACGGGGGGATCGGGCGGTGTGGCGACGGCGGGTATCCAGATCGGCCGTCACCTCGGCGCCCGGGTGATGGCGATTACCTCCGGTCCCGAGAACGCCCGGCGGCTGTCGGAGCTCGGCGCCGACGTCGTCATCGACCGGTTGTCGGAGGACGTGGACGCGCGGATCCGGGCGGAGGCGGCCGGCCGCGGAGTCGACGTCGTCCTCGACAGCGTCGGCGATGCCATGTGGGAGACGGCCACCCGGGCGCTCGGGCCCGACGGCCGCCTCGTCGTCTACGGCGCCACGACCGGGGCGAAAGTGCCCCTGCACCTGGCCCACCTGTTCTGGAAGCAGCTGAGCGTGATCGGCTCGACGATGTCGTCCCGGCGGGAGTTCGAAGAGGTGATGCGTCTCGTGGTGAACGGCGAGCTCGAGCCGGTGGTGGACGACGTGCTGCCGCTCGAACAGATTCGAGACGCGCACGAACGCCTCGAAGCGGGGCAGGTCTTCGGAAAGCTGGTGCTCAAGCCGTGAAACGACGCTACGCGGGTAGTTGGCCGTTGCTGGTCGCCGGACTCCTGGCGCTCGGATGCGGCGGGACGGATGGCGACGCCGGGCAGGCCGACGGCACGCCCGTGCCCGCCGACACGGCCGTGTCGGCGACCGACTCGACCCCGGCCGACACTACGCCCGATCCGTTCACCGGATTTCGGCTCGAGTCCGAGCCCGGGGCCAGCGCGGAGCTTCGCCGGCTCGCCCTTTCGTTGCGCAACGACGGTCCCGTTCCCGCCATCGTCCGCGCCTCGGGTGGGGCTGACGAAGTGCTCCTCGACACGGTACCCCCCGGCGCCACGCGCCGGGTGGACCTCCTGACGCGTGCGCCCAGCGTGACATTGCGGTCGCTCGCCGCGGATGGCCGCACGCTTCGCACCGGCGACTTCGCCCTCGGGCCGGACTCGATCATAGAAGTCCGGGTGGACCGGGAGTCTCCGTGAGCCGCGTCCCACGCGTAAGGCCCGCAACTGTGGAGGTCGTCCCACATCACCGCTGATACCCCACCAGACCCGAAGCTCGCAACTGTCGATATCAACGCCACTTGCCTCCAGGCCGACCTGCGCGCACCGAATTTGCGCTGAACGCAGCCGGATGGAGGCGGTCACTCTCGCCGAGGAGTCGATGATGAAGTTCGCCGCACAGGTACTGATGCTCGCCGCTACCGCCGGCCTGGCACTGCTGGCCGCCGGGACCCGCCGCACGTCGGAGGCGCCCGAGAAGCAGGAGAACGCGCCGGCACCCGCGCCCGCGGAGTCGGAAGCCTGGTTCATCTGAGCGCATGACAGCCCCCCAGGACGGATCGACCCTCCGTCTCTTCCAGGACGCCATCCGCGCGGACGTTCACGCACGCGTGGATCTCGTCATGGGTCGGCTCGAGCACGACATCGCGGAGATCGAGGCGGCCAGCGAGCTCGAGCGGGCCCTGGAGCAGGCGCTCGCCGACGTGGCCGATGCGATGGCTGAAGGGATCGTGGCCCAGTTGCGCGAAGCGCGACGCCTGGAACGAGGTAGCTGAGCCTCGAGGCGGACTGTAGCGGCCCGGCCCCCGGAACCCCGTTCGCGTAGTGTAGAGCAATACTCAACACCATCCCCATCCGCCCGCCCCGCTGCAGCTCATTCCATCTCGCACTTGCGTCATCATGTAGTGTCGCGCGATACTATGTACATGGCTATGCGCATGCAGGAACTCTCGGAGCGAAGCGGGCTTCCGCGCACGACGATCCATCACTACGTCCGCGAGGGCCTGCTTCCTGCGGCCCGCAAGAGCGCTCCCAACGCCGCCGAGTACGACGAGGCTCATCTCGAGCGACTGCGCCTCGTAACCCAGCTGAGAGGCGAGGAGGCGGGAGCGCTTTCGATTCCAGAGATCCGGCGCGTGATCGAATTGCTCGAGGACGGCGTGGCCCTGCGCGGCGCGGTGCGGCTCGTACGTGAGGGCCTGGAACCGGGCGATGCGTCCGGGTCGTGGGCCGGTCCCGGGGAGCTGGCGGTCGCGGCCGGATGCCCGCCCGCATTCGCGGAGAAGCTGCGGGATGCCGGTCTGCTCGACGGATCGGAGGATCGGTATACGCCCGGCGACCTGCTCGTGCTCCGGGCCTGTCACGCCACGTGCGAAGAGCGGGGGATCGATCCGGAGGATCTCACGCCGCTGGCCGATCTCATCCGCGAAGTGGGGAACTACTCGGATACGCTGGTCGACGTGCACACCGTGCGGACCGATCGAAGCGCGGAGGCCGCGACCGTCCTGCGCAGGAGTATCGCCGACCTGTGCGAGGCACTGCTGTGGCGCTCGTTCGAGTCCACGGACGCGGCGCCCGGTTCCTGATCCCGGCCCTCCCCTCGCCTTCCGCCGCGACCTATCATGGGACGATGAACACTCGACGACTGGCCCCGACGACGAAGCTCGCCCTGTTCCCCTTCCTCGCGGCTCTGGCGTTGCCATGCCCGGTCGCCGCGCAGGAGGCCCAGCCGCACGATTCCGCCTATTCACCAGGGGCCTGGCGCGTGTACGACGGCGCCGGCGCTCCCTCGACGCTCGAGGAAGTGGTGGCCGACATGGCCGAGCACGAGGTGGTCTTCGTCGGGGAGACCCACGATGATCCGACGGGCCACATGCTCGAAGCGGAGCTGCTGAGGCGAGCCAACGAAGCCTATGCGTCCCGCGGGGTCGTCCTGTCGATGGAGTTCTTCGAGCACGACGTACAGCAGGTCGTCGACGAGTACCTCGCGGGATTGATCTCGGAATCTTCGTTCGAGAACGACAGCCGTCCCTGGTCACGGTACGACTCCGATTACCGGCCGATGGTCGAGTATGCGAAAGACAACGGACTTCCGGTCGTCGCCGCGAACGCACCGCGCCGCTACGTGAGCGGAGTCTCGCAGCACGGACGCGAGAACCTGGACGGGCTCGGCCCCGCCGCACTCGCCGATCTCGCCCCGCTCCCGTACGGCGAGGCCTCCGAGGCCTACACCAACCAGTGGATCCAGCAGATCTCCGAGGTGATGGACCAGGAGGGCATGAAATGCGGCGTCCCGCTGGACGAGCTGCCGGACGGCGTCGACGCCGGACCGCCGCCGCCTCCGCCTGGTGCCCACGCCCAGATGGGGAACCAGCTTCAGGCGCAGGTGCTGTGGGACGCGACGATGGCCTACTGGATCAACGACGCGTTACTGCGGCGGCCCGACGCCCTCGTCCTGCACTACGTCGGAGGCTTCCACGTGGCGCGCGACACGGGCACTCCGGAGCAGCTGCGGCGCTACCGGCCCGGCGCCTCCACGATGATCGTCATGCTGCGTCCCGTCGACGACGTCGACACTTTCGAGCCGGCTCCCGCCGGCGCATGGGGCGACTTCGTGATCCAGACCGACGGATCGCGCACTCTCGAAGCGATCGAGTGCCGCGAACTGCTCGAGGAGATCGGTCGGGGCTGATCCGCGCTGCCCGATGAGCCCAGCGGGCCCACATTTTCGGCTTTCCTCCATGAGGTACCCGCAACCGGTGCGGCGTCCAGCGATGCGTCGACTCGAACGCCCTGTTCCGCGCCACGTGCCGAGCGGGTTGCCGGTCGATCTTTGAAGCGCCAGCCATGAAAATTCGCACGGGGGGGCCTAGATTGGCCTGCCATGAACCGCGGCGACAGAAACGATCCCCCGGAATCGGACGCGATCGAGTCGAACGAGGTGGCGCGCCGAGCCCTGGAAGCGGTGGCCGGAAACCGGGAAGCGCTCGACGAGTTCGTCCCCCGCCTCTACCAGGAGCTGCGGGGGATGGCGCATCGGCAGCTGCGCGGCGAGCGAGCGGACCACACGCTCGGCACGACGGCCCTCGTCCACGAGGCCTACCTGAAGCTCGCCCGACTCGATCGACTGGAGTGGCAGAACCGCTCACACTTCTGCGCCGAAGCCGCCCGGGCCATGCGTCGGATCCTCGTCGATTACGCGGTGCGCCGCGGCGCCAGGAAGCGCGGCGGCGATCGGGTGAAGGTGGAGATGGAGGACCGCTTCGCCATCACGGATGCCGAGGCCGGTCAGCTCCTCTCGCTCCATCGTGCGCTCGAGGAGCTCGAGTCTCACCATCCGCGCCACGCGCGCGTCGTGGAGTGCCGGTTCTTCGCCGGCATGACGATTCCGGAGATTGGAGAAGCACTCGACATATCCCCTGCCACCGTCAAGCGCGATTGGCAGATGGCCCGTGCCTGGCTGAATCGGGAGCTCGCCGGCTGACAGGTCTCCGGGGGAGGCGCGAACGTGTCCGCGACGGGATGGAACGCTGAGAGCTGAAGACTGGGAGCGGGTGGAGGAGCTGTTTCACCGCCTCAGCCCGCTGGACGAGCGTTCCCGGGAGCAGGAGCTCACCGAGATACGGCAGGTGGACTCCGGCCTCGGCCGTGAGGTAGCGGATCTCCTGACCTCGCACGATTCCGTCGGCGTCCTCGACGAGCTTACGGTGAAGCTCGGCGGGGTGCCGGCCGCCGCCGACAACGGCCCGGCCTCGCTGACCGGGACCCGCGTGCGCCAGTACGAGATCGACGCGCTGATCGGGCGCGGAGGCATGGGAGACGTGTACCGTGCCCACGACACCCGCCTGGGTCGCGAGGTGGCGCTCAAGTTCCTTCCCGAGTGGCTGGGCCGCGACCCGGCCGCGCGCGACCGTTTCGTGGTCGAAGCGCGCATCGTTTCGGCAATCGACCATCCCAACGTCTGCACACTGCACGAGCTGGGGGAGACGGACGAGGGCCGGCTCTTCCTGGTGATGCCGTTCTACGACGGCGAGACGTTGAAGCGTCGTCTGCGGCGCGGGCCGCTGCCACCCGAAGCGGCCGTCGACATAGCGGTGCAGACGGCCAGCGGGCTCGCGGCTGCGCACGAGCGCGGGATCGTCCACCGGGACATCAAGCCGGCAAACCTCCTGCTGACCGCCGGGGGTCGTGTGAAGATCCTCGATTTCGGGGTGGCGAAGCTGGCCGACGTAGGACTCACGCGACCGGGGGAACGCCCGGGGACGGAGCGCTACATGTCGCCGGAGCAAGAGGCCGGCGGGCCCGTCGACGCGCGCACCGACCTCTGGTCACTCGGCGCCGTCCTGTACGAGATGCTGACCGGAAGCACGCCGCCGAAGGAGGGCGAACCGGCGTGGCCCGAGCAGACCCGGGGCCGGCACGACGTGCTGAAGCGTCTCCTCGCGCCGTCTCCCGACGATCGCCATGCGGATGCGGCTGCTCTCCTTCGAGACCTGCGCGCGGTTCCCGTTCGCCCGCCACCATGGAAGCGCCTGACGCAACGTGGCGCCATCGCGGTCGCCCTGATCGCCGCGATCTCGGTCGCGGCCACCATGCGTCTCCGCTCGCAGGGGGCGGGGAGTGCCGCCGACGGTGGCGCGACGAGCCCCGGGGAGGAGCCCGTAGCCGTCTTCCCGTTCGAGGTCAGCGGAAACCAGGGCGCCCTCGCGGCCTGGGGCGACGGAATCGGCCTCCTCCTCTACCCCGACCTCGAGGCGATCGACGGGCTGCGGGCCGTGGACGCGACCTCGCTGGCCCGCGGCTGGCTCGCCCTGGAGGCGTCCGACGAGCGGCGTCCCACGCGGGACGGAGCGCTCGAGCTCGCCCGCCGCCTGGGAGCGCGCTACGCCGTGCTGGGCAGCGCCGTCGGCACGGAATCCGCCCTGCGCCTGACCGCGCAGGTGTACGATACGAGAACCGGCGACAGTCGCGGGTCGGTGACCGTGGACGGGGCCGCGGACAGCCTGTCCCTGGCGGACGATCTCGCGCAGGCGCTGCTGACGCAGGGGCTGCTTCCGGCGAAGTCCGTTCCCCCGGGGCTGCCCGGCGTGATCACGCATTCCTTCCCGGCGTTCGAGGCCTACCTGGAGGGGGAACGGGAGTACCGTGGCGCCCGATATCAGAGCGCCGGGGCGCACTTCGCGCGCGCGGCGGAGCTCGACACGACGTTCGCACGGGCCGTCTACCGCGCCTGGGTGAGCTATGACTATGCCGGCGATTCGGCGAGGTTCGAGTATGCACGCCGGGCCGACGCCATGGTGGATCGGCTCACGCCGCGCGACTCGACCCTGCTGTTCGGGTTTCCGCGGGACGTGAGCTCGGCGGCGATCCCGCGCCTGCAGCGCTACGTGTCGAGGTACCCGGAGGACCCGGAGGGCTACATCCGACTGGCGGATGCGATCTATCACCTCGGCGGTCGCGCCCTGGTGGATCCGGACGAATACCGACGCGCATGGGCTACCGGCTTCCGGCTCGGCGGGGTATACGAGGAAGGCCGCCAGCATCTCCTGGAGGACGCGTTCGTGCGGCGCGACACGGCCACGATCCGCTCGCTGCTCGACCTGCCGGTCCAGGAGGGGGCTGAGCCCGGCCGGTGCCTGGAAACATTCCGTGCGCTGTTCCAGGCCACGTGGGGTGGCGCGGGGAAGCGTGAGCCGGCCACGAGGGAACTCGCCACGCTCCCGGATTCGCTGCTGCCGTGTTCCCTGCCGGCTACGGCCGTCTCGGCGGCCGGCGTGGACCGGACGCGGATCATCCTGCACGATCGGCCGAGGGCGGCCGTACACTCCTGGATGTTCGCTCTGCGGCTCATGCGGGGCGAGATCGGGGAGGCGACGGCACTCGTCGAGCGTGCCGCGGAAGAGCCGAAGTACGAGGACTGGAGCGCGCGTTCCGCCGTCGTCCTGTCTCTGCTCGGCTTCGCGGATCCCCCGGTGGGCGACGCGGGCGCGGCCTGGCTGGCGAAGATCGGGCCGGAAGTCGGCGTGCCCAGTCCCTACTTCCTCGCGCCATACCTGGGGCCGTTCTGGCTCGGAATCCGCGCGATCGAAGAGGGGCGCTTCGACGACATCCCGCAACAGAGCGCCCGGATGCACGCGGCCGCGACGGGGCTGCGGCGGGCCGTCCAGGATGACGAGATCGTCGCGGCGGCGGCGCCGCTCACCCGCCCGCAGATGCTCCGCTACGCCGACGGGACGGACGCCCTCGCGAGGGCGCTCGTGGCGTACGCGGCGTTTCGCAGGTCCGCCGACGCGCATCCAGTGACGGTCGAACGGCGCCTCGCCGACGGGTCGGCGGACCTGAATGCCGCCTATCTCCGCTACGCGACGGGGGTCGAGCTGCTCCGTCGCCGGGCGCCCCGCGAAGCCGTACGCTACCTGCGGAGCATCTACCCCTACAGGGCGCCCTACTACGTGCCCGCGCAATTCCATCTCGGTCGCGCCTACGAGGCCCTCGGCGACACGGCCCGGGCCCGGGAGCACTATCGGATCTTCGTCGAATGGTGGAAGGACGCGGATCCACAGGTACAGCCCTGGGTTCGTGAGGCCCGGGAAGCCCTGGTCCGGATGGCTCCGGACCCGGGCTGAACAGGCGCCCGGGAGTTCCCTCAGTGCCGGCGGCCGAACGGAGGTCGCGCCACGTGGTCGATCCGGACGACGTCACCAGCGAGGGTGACGACGTAAGCGGTGTTGCCGATCAACTCGACCGACGTCGGTTGGTTCAGCCCGTCGACGACGGTCGTGAACCCGCCCTGTCCGTCCACCCGAAGGAGCGCACCGGTATTCGGGTTGGCGGGAGATCCAGCGGCCGCGCCGTCCCACTCCCCCTGCGCAAGCCCGAACAGCGTTCGTCCGCGCCCGAATTCCACGTCGACGAGAAGCCGTCCGCCCGCCGCGATCTCCACGACCTGGGGAGATCTGGAAGAGAAGGACACGATCTTTCCATCGGCGGGAAGGTGAGGGGTAGGACCGGCCTCGGCCATGAGGACTCTGTCGCCCCATACCTCCAGACCGGTCGGCACGATGTTGGCGAACGTCCGGAATTCGCTGATCCGGCCGTTCCGCGTGATGCGGAGCACACGATTGTGGTGGCCGTCGGTGACGAGGAATCCTCCCCTGTAGACTTCGAGCGCATACTGGACGCCCGTCGGAATGAAGTAGTCCGTGCTCGGCGGATGGGCGATCGAGTATGCACCGATGTCGGCGACCACGGTGAACTCGCTCGGTCCGTCGACGCGGTAGATGCCGTCTTTGTCCGCGCCACCGACGTCCGCACCGACGAGGGTCACCAGCACGTATGCCGTCCGGCCGATGAACGCCACGTCGACGGCGCCGCCGATCCCGACGATCGATTTCGGCAGACCCGAGGCGAAGGTGCTCGTGTGGCCCGTCGCCGGATCGACACGAGTGATCCGCCCCGCCGCGCCCTCCGTCACGTAGATCTGCCCGTTGGGGCCGACGGTGCTGCCGGAGCCACCCTCGAGTCCGCTCACCAGCGGGGTGACGGTGGGAGCCTCCAATTCCATTGCGCCGGCCGCGGTCGTAGCGTCGGGCTCGGTCACGCCCGACGGGCGGTCGTCACACGCGCTCACCAGCATCAGACCTGCGCATGCAAGTGCCATGATTGGCAGTTCTCGGTGCTTCTCCATTGCGATCCTCCTGAGGTGCCGGCTCTCGGGTGCCCCGGCGGGTCGTCGGCGACCCTGCCTGGCCGCCCTTCATCGAAGGAAGCCGAAGATCGGGAACGAATCGGCTCATGGCGGTCGTCCCGGAGTCGGCCCGAGCATTGAGGTGAACTCGCGGGCCGCACATCTTCTCACCCATGTCCAACGACATCCCGCAGCGCGGTCGCCAGGTCCTGAACGACCCGCACCTGAACCGCGGTACCGCCTTCACGGCCGAGGAACGGGAGC
>JASFRN010000091.1:0-11119 GCA_050114915.1 Gemmatimonadales bacterium
CAGACACGGAAGTACTCGCGGTGGTAGGGATCCTTCCACCAGTCGCCGGACAGCCGCTCGGGTCCCTCGGCGGCGGCGATCCGGTGGCGTCCCGCCTCCCCCCGCAACTCGGCCGGGCGTCCGGCCTTCATCCGCACGTCGACGGGAAGCGGTTCGGGCAACAGGTGGAGGACGCCGGGGATCGCGCCGTCCGGTGCGCCCGGCGGGAACTCTTCATTGCGCGGCCCGCCGTCTCCGTTCCCCGCGGCCGGCGTCATCTCGACCGGCGTCCAGCGGCTGCGCGCCTCGGGACGATGGTCGGCCCGGACGCCGGGGTGCACCACGGCCGCCTCGCCGAGCCGCACCCGCAGGCGCGACAGCGCGGCGGCCGCGGCCAGCGGATCCCGCCAGCGCCGGGTGAAGAGGTCCTCCTGGCGGGCGTCCGGCGGCGTGACCCGCACCGCCCGCAGCCCGAGCTCTTCGACGGGCTCGCCGAGCCGTCCGGTGGCTCCCGCCGCACGCTCGAGGGCGGCCCGGCAGAGATCGTAGAGCAGCCGTTCGCGGCTCGTCGGCCGGGCCGGCACCGCCGTGGCGGTCCGGACGCCCCGGGCGGAGCGCAGCACCAGCTCGAGCCGCGCGGCGCAGCGTCCCTGCCCCGTCAGCTCCGCGCACATCCGGGCCAGCAGATGGCGGAGGACGAACAGCAGCGGTTCCAGGGTGTCGGCCGGTGTTTCCAGCTCGAGCGCCACCTCCGGCACGTCGGGCAGCTCGAGCGCCCGGAAGACCCGGTCGTCGATCCCCCGGGCCCATCGATGGGCCCGGAGGCCGGCCGGGCCGAATCGCGCTTCCATCTCTTGGGCCGGTCGGTCCGCCACGTCGGCGACCCGGCGGAATCCGAGCGCCCGAAACGTCTCGGCCAGTTCGTCGGACAGGGGGAGCGCGGTCAGCGGCAGCGGCGCGAGAAACGCCCGCGCCCCGCCCGGCGCCACGATATGAATCGCGGTGTCGGCGCCATCCCGCCCCGGGGCTGCGAATGCCGCCAGTCGCGCCGCCGCGTCGGAGGCCACCGGAACGTCGGCGATTCCCACTCCGATCCCCGCGAAGCCGGCGTCGAGGGTGGCCTGCCGGAGTGTCCGCGCGAGAGCGACGTCTCCACCCCGGCGTCCCCATCCACGGGCGTCGACCCGGGCCAGGTGGGAAGCGACCGCACAGACCCGGGGCGAGCCGACCAGCAACGCGGCGGCGAGGCGGTGGCCGGCCGCCTCGTCGTCACGCCGCGGACCGGGCGTCACCCGAACCGTGGCCACCCGCGCCGGGTGGATCCGGCTCACCGCGTTCTCCTCACAGCGGTCCCTTGCGGTCCCGGGTGACGGCTTCGATCCGGGACGGCGGCACCGGGCACAACACCGGCACTTCTGCTTTGCCCCGCTTGCCGACGCGAATCCATACGGGACGTACGGGCGGAAGCAGGGGCCCGAACGGCACGTCGCGCAACGGTTCGATTCGACCCGGGCGAAACCCCAGGCGGAGCGCCGCCACCGCCACCCGGCCGACGGTCACGAACACCGTGGCGGCTTCCTCGGCCAGCCGCTGCAGTCGCACCGAGGCGGCGCGACCGAGGGTCTCCGGGCCGGAGCCGGCCGTGACGGCTTCTTCGACACGCAGCGCCACCGCGCCGAACGCTCCGCTGCGCAGCAAGAGATCGGCACACCAGGTGGCCTCGGACGCCGAATCCGGCCGGACGATCCAGAACTCCCCGTCGCCCGGAACGAGCACCTGCCAGTCCGGGGCGTACAGGCCGCCGGACGCGTCGATCAACGCGACGGACTCTCCGGCGCACCTGAGGTGCCGAAGACTTTCGCGCAGCACCGCCGTCTTACCGCTCGACGCCGGACCCGTCCACTCCACGACCCGTCCGCGCGGCAATCCCCCGTTCGGCAGCAACGCATCGAGCGGTGGCAATCCCGTGGGCACGGCCGGCTCCCCGGGCGGGCGCTCCGGACCGCTCGCGATCCGTTCCAGTTCACGCTCCAGCCTCTCCAGGGCGCTCGTGGCCATCCGCTCCTCCGATACCGAATAAACACCGAAAGCAAGGAACGGACATGATAGCCGAGGGGGCTGACAGGGGGCAAGAAAAAAACCGGGCGGGCCGCCGGGATCGACAGCCCGCCCGGTGAGATCAGCGGCGGGCTCGCACGTCGAAACCGAAGCCGAGCGCGAACGTCCAGAACGACGGAGTACCGGGCGGCGACTGGTAGCGTGCGAAACCCTCGAGGCGCACCTGGCCGAGTTTCGCCCAGACCTTCGTCGTGGCGTCCAGCAGGGAGCCGCTGAATTCGTCGGACAGGTCGCTCGACACGCTCCCCACCGCCACGCCGGGCTCGAATCCCCAGTCCGGCGACTCGATCCGCAGCTTCAACCCGCCTCGCACTTCGGTCTCGGGCTCCCGCCCGGTCGCCGTGAGACCGCGATCGGTGAGAATGTTGGACCCGGCATTGTCGCCGTACGACACGGAGGGAACGATCGTCACGTAGCGCGAAGCCTGGAAGCGCCCCTCCCCGAAGATCACGTAATCGTCACGATCGAACCAGCGGCCGATCCAGCCTCCGACCTGGATTCCGTCGCCCCCGGCGAGCCGAAAGTCCTGGGCGAGCAGGAACGTGTTCTGGGTGAGCTCGGAGATCGGCTGCTTGCGCCGTCCCAGCTCCACCGTCGTCGTCAGCCGGCGTGACGTGCCCCAGCGCAGGTCGACGCCTCCCCCGAAGCCCTCCAGGTCGTCCTGGCCTCGCTTCAGCCAGGGGTGGCGCAGGTTCAGCGCATCGTCGTAGTAGCCCCTGACACGGAGCCAGCCGATCGCGGGATCGATCCGCACTTCCGCATAGCGGATGCCCGGATCGCGGCCGTTGTCCTGCGTGGTGCCGCCCCACACGTCGGCCCCGAACACGCTGCGGCTGAGCGCCGGGGACGAAAGGGCCGATTTCGCCGCCTCGTTGTCCGGATCGGCCTCCAGCGCCTGCTCATAGGCGAAGCGGGCGTCTTCGGTCCGCCCCGCGGCCATCTCGAGGTCGGCCAGCCCGACCCAGGCCGCGGCGTTCTCGGGACTCAGCTGGGTCGCACGCATGTAAGCGTTGATCGCCGCCGCGGTGTCGCCGGCCGCGAGCTGCCGCCGCGCCACGGACAGGGCTTCGGCGCTCACGCCTTCCGGCGACAGGATGGGCAGGCTGACGACCGCCTCGGCCGGGCCCGAGCGGGCCCGGATCTCCACCGGCCGCGAAGCGTCCGGGCCGGCCGTCACCCGAACGGCGGCCAGCCCGTTGGATCCGGTGCGGACCGAGTCTGCGCTCAGGCGCCCGTTGCGCACCGTGAACCGCACTTCGACGTTGGCGGCCGGGTGGCCGGCCACGTCGTAGACCTCGACCGTCAGGGGCTGTTCGAACGGCTCGTCCGGCACGCCGGTCTGCGAGGTGCCCCGCTCGAGGAACTGCATGGTCGCGGCCCGGATCTCGAGACGCAGCTCGATCTCGGCCAGCGTCCCGGTCGCCGAGCTGATCACCAGCCGGTTCACGCCCCGCATCTCGTCGGCCGTCAGCGTCATGTCGATCCGACCGTCCTCGCCCGTCGCTCCCCGCTCGAGCACGGATCCGTCCGGCATCCCGGCCACTGCGATCTCGGCGTCCGGCACGACGTTCCCATGCGCATCGAGCACCCGGACGGGAAGGTCCAGGTCCCCGCCTTCGTAGACCAGCGGCGACGTCGGCGAGGAGAGGGCGGCCGGCGCACCGGGCGTGGTTTCGAGCCTCACGCTCGTCGTTCCCGTCAACACTCCCTGCGCCGAAACGATCTCCAGCGCATAGGCCGCCACCCGGGTACCGGTCGGAACGCGCACGATCGCGCGCCCGTCGGCCCCCGACGTGGCTCCCCGATCGGCCTCCGCGCCGCCCTCGATGTCACCGCTACCGAGCAGGGCGATTTCGAGCCCTTGCGCGGGCTGTCCACCCCGCCGGACGAGGACGGTCACGAGCGCCACCGAGTCGACCGGCGCCGTGACGACGGTCGACACCGGCTCGACCTCGTAGGTGGGCCGCACGACCGGACGCTGCTCCGCCTCCCCGCCCGTCCGTCCGCGCTCGGCGCACTGCCGCACGGCCGAGAGCACCGCGTCATTGGCCCCGAGGTCGCGGAAGTCCGCCATGTCGCGATCGGTCGGGCTGAACGAGAGACAGTTGGTGCGAACGATCGTGGCCACCTCGTCGACCGAGTAGGTCGAACCGGAGAGCATGCGCACGATGTCGCTCTTGCGCAGCGGCGCGTCCTGGGCCTGCGCCGGGGCGGCCGCCAGGAACAGCGCGAGGAGGCCGAGCGCGAGGACGCCGAGTCGGAAGCGCGCGGGGACGATTGAGTTCATGGGATCATTCTCCGGCCGGGTCAGGGTCGTGGACAATCGGTGCTGTCGAAGTGGCGGTTCACGTCGGCCAGCTCGGCGCCGGCCCTCTCATACGCGGAGGTCGCCCTGGGGTTCGGGTCCTCGCCGAACCCTCGGTACGCGGCGGCGACGCGGACGTAGGCCTCGTCGGCGGCGACGTATCCGGTGGTCAGCAAGGCGCAGCCGATGCGTCCCGCATCGAAGTCGGCGGCTCGCTCTGCATAGCGGTCTCCGGCGATCTCGACGGCATCGACGAGCTCGAGGAAGCTGCGCATCTCGGGCGACGTGGCCTCCCGGGCGCGGGGCGTCGAGGACACGGGCTGCACGGGCTCCGGGGCGTCGTCGCGCAGGGCCGGAAGCAGGAAGAAGAGGGCCGCGGCGAGCACCGCGATACCGACGAGGATCTCCGGGCGCACCGGCCAGGTGGATCGAGCGCCCCTGAGCCACGAGCTGACGCGGCGCGCGGCCGGTGGCCGGATCCGTGGCGAGAACAGCCCGGTTCCGTCCCCTTCGCCGGGAATCACGAGCGGTGGCTTGCTCCCCGGGTGATCCTCGGGACGAGCGCCCCGCGGACCGGACGGCGGAGCGGCGGGGGCGGGCGTCGGCCGCGCGATCTCCCCAGCCGTCTCCGGCTCCATCTCCCACTTCGGCGGCGGCGCGGTCGTACCCGGCTCGCCGCCGGTCTGCGGCTCCGTCCCCTTCGCGTCATCCGGGGTCTCCGCGCCCGGCGCGGGATCCGATTCCGCGTATTCGTCCGCCGGAACCGGTCGGTGGGCCCGATAGTTCGTCCAGCAAACGGCCGATTGCTCCTCGCCGACCCGTTCTCCCGGGGAGGCCGTCAGGAGCTCGTGGAACGGAGCGGGCCGCTCCCCTCCTCCGCCGGTGCCCGTTCCGCGGTGTCGGAACACCGCACCGACGACGGGCTCCTGGTCGGGAACGACGACGACCGCGCACTGCCACGGAGCGTCGAAATAGCGGGCGTTCGTGTCGCGATCGGCCTCCGTCAGCCGCAGTCCGATGCGGGGCTCGTGGCTGTGGTACCAGCCGAGGAGCAACCCCGTGTGGCCGGCGAACACGGACCGCGCCTCCCGCCACGCCTGGATCAGGTGCGCGCCAGACGCCTCTTCCACCAGGACGTCGCTCGCCGCGACCGCCGTGTCGACGAGCGCGTAGTTGACGGCCAGCTCCGGGCAGAAGAACAGACGACCCAGTAAGAACCCATAGCGAGTGTCGCGTTCGTCCCGCGCCAGGTGGCGATTCACCCCGGCCAGCACGTCGTGTTCGATGAACAACGGATACGTGCGGACGTCGCGCGTTGGATCCGGAGCGCCCGAGCCGCTCCCGGCCGGTGTCCAGAGAATCGCCCGCTCCAGCGGAAGCGGAGCCTCGGTGTGCGGGGGACGCTTCTTCCCGCCTCCCGCCTGCTTCAGTGATCTGCCTTCTGGCACGGGGCCGTCCTACCGGAGAGCGACGAGATCGAGGATCGGCACCCCCGTCTGCGAGCGGCCAGTCCGTACGCGGGCGACGACGTCGATCGTCTGCAGCGGCGTCAGGGCCTCCACGGCCGGCAACAGCTCGGGGGGGACCGCCACGTAGACCAGATCGCGTGTCTGCGACGGCGGGCTCGCCAGGAAGTACGGCTCTCCCTCGTAGAAATCCTTCCGCACGGCCTCCGCGCGCTGGAGCGCCACGTAACGCAGGGTCCAATCCACGCGGCGGCCGCGGAATTGCTCCGGGTTGCTGCGCAGATCGGCCACCGTCAGCTCGGCATCCGCGGCGGAATCGGGCGGAAGCGTCGAGGGTTCCCACACCCAGCCTTCGATCCGGACCCGGGTCCACCCCCCGCGGCGAGCCAGCACCTCCATGTCGGTGCCCGGCCCGACGACGGCGGCGGTGTCGCCGTCCGGCGACACGAGAAGGCCGGTCTCGGACCCACCCACGACGAGACGTTCCGGAAGCTCCCGCGGCGTCGGAGCCGCCGTGTCAGGTGCCGTGTCCGTGGCCGCGGCGGAGGCCGCCTCTCCCGTGTTCGTGGTAGACGCGGCCCAGATCCACGCCTCCCGCCGCACGCGGATCCAGTCGCCCCGCGCATCGAGGCTGTCGAGGAGCATGCCCTGCATGAGCACCGCGTTGCGGGGCGCGCTGGCGTCCGGAGAGCGCCGCAGGTTCTCGCCCCCCGTCTTCGACACGACGAGGTCGAATCCGTCGCGGTCGGTGGAGTCGACGGAGCCGGACCAGATCCAGCCCTCGAGCGCTCCGAGCACCCAGCGCCCGCGCCGCTCGCTGACCGCCAGCGTGGCACCTTCGAGCACCGTCGCCAGTCGGTTGTCGGTGGAGGCCTGGGGAGCCTTGCGGAAGTTCTCCTCGGGCACGGTGACGCGAACCGCCTGCGCGCCGAGCGGAGACGTCGTGGCGACGACCAGTGCGGCGAGGATCAGGGTGCGTTCGAGACCGGTCGTCGTCATGCGATCTGGTATGGCCGGGGCGGCCCGTCTACATTGGCCCGTCCGTCACGGCCGGCTCGTTCTCGGCCGCGTGGCGGTCCCGCGGCCGCTTGGCGGGACCTCACGTGGTAGCGTTCGAGTATAGACGGCGCGCGGATCGAGTGTCAATGAACTTCAGCCATGGGAACGGACGTTGAAACGAGGCCATCTGGTGGCGGGGCTCTCCCTCGCCTTTCTTTTTGCTTCAGGACCCTGGAACGCCGCCCTGGCGCAGGACCGGGAACGCATCGATACGCCTTACGACTGGATCGACGGCTCGCTGCGGCTCGGCGGCTACGTCGGCCGCATCTCGGCGGACCGGGGTCAGTCGGAAATCGGACCGGGTTCATTCACCGCGTTCGGCCTCCGCCTGCGCACCCGGGTGAGCAGCCCGCTCTCTCTCGAGATCAACGTCGGGTACGGCCGGTCCGACCGGTACGTGATCGATCCCCGACTCGAGACCGGGCCGGCCGCCGTGGACACGGTCGACCTGGGCCTGTTGATGTTCGAGGGAGGCTTCCAGATCGCGCTCACGGGGTCGAGGACGATCTACGGGCTGCAGCCGTACGTGCTGCTCACGGGGGGCATCATGCAGGGTGTCGGCGAAGGGCAGTCCACGGCGCTTTCCGCTCCGGAGGACGTGCCGTTCCGCTACGACATCGGGACGGCCGGCGTGTTCACCGGTGGCTTCGGCGTCGAGTGGCTGCCGTCGGATCGCTTCGGTATCGGGCTGGAGCTGCGCGATCACCTGTGGCGGATCAAAACGCCGGACGGCTTCTTTCAGAGCAGCGTCCTCGACCAGATCGAGCAGCTCGACCTGCCGGCCCCGCGCGAGACCGAGTGGACGCACAATCTCGAGCTTTCCGGCGCGCTCCACTACTACTTCTAGAGGCCTGTTGAAGAGCGGGATGTCCGAGCCTCCTGCCGCACCGCTCGCACCCGAAGCCGTCGTCGAGCTGTGCGACGCAGACGGACCGCTCGCCCGCTGGTTCTGCACTCCCGAGCACCTCCGCGAGCTGGCCGTCGGATGGCTGCTCGGGGAAGGACGGATCGCCGCCGCCAGCGATCTCGGTCCCGTCGTGGTCGACGACGAAGCCGGCCAGGTGCGTCTCCCTTCTCCCTCGGTGGACCTGCACCGGCCACCTGTGGCTCCGCCGGCGGGGAGGGAGCGGGCTCCCGCGATCGTCCGCGCACTGCTGGATGACCGTGAAGCGCTGCGCCGGCTCTTCCAGGAGATGTTCGAGCGCGGAGAGCTCCGGGAGCGCTCGGGGGGCATCCACACCGGCGCCCTGGTCGCCGATGGAGAGGTCCTGATCGTGCGCGAGGACGTGAGCCGCCACTGCGTCGTCGACAAGCTCGTGGGCCGGGCGCTGCTGGACGGCCGCCCGCTGACGGGCACCGTCCTCCTCCTGTCGGGCCGGATTTCGGGGACGATCGCCGCGAAGGGCGCTCGAGCGGGCCTGGCGGTCATGGCGACGATGTCGATACCCACCACCCTGGCGGCGGAGATCGCGGGCCGCGCCGGGCTCACGCTGATCGGTCGGGCCCGCGCCGCCGAGCCGCACCTCTATCCCCCGGCGCGCTGACGTGGACGGCCCCCTCCCGCCGCTCGGCGTGCTCCTGGCCGGGGGCCGAAGCAGGCGGTACGGGTCGCCGAAGGCCCTGGCGGAGGTCGGCGGGCGTACGATCCTCGATCGCGCGCTCGCGGCGCTCGACGGGGCGGTCGGCGACGCCGTGATCGTGGCCAACGAGCCGGACGACTACCGGGCCGCAGACCGCCCGATCCGACCCGACGTCCGACCGGGGACGGGGGCGCTGGGCGGAATCCTCACGGCGATCGAGTGGGCGCGAGAGCGCGGCCGCGAGGCCACCCTCGTCCTCGCCTGCGACATGCCGTTCGTTCCGGCGGCGCTCCTGCGGCGCCTCGCCGACGACGCGGCGGCCGAGGCCGTGTCGATCGCCGCGAGCGACGGTCCCCGCGGCGTGGAGCCTTTGTGCGCCGTGTACGGGGTCGGCTGCGCCGCCGCGATCGGCCGGGCTCTGGACCGGGACGAGCGGGCGATCGTATCGTTCTTTCCCGACGTCGACGTACGGCGGCTGCCGCTCGACGAGGTGCGCCGGTATGGTGACCCGGCGCGGATGTTCTTCAACGTGAACCGTCCGGAGGAGCGCCACGAAGCCGAGAGGCTGGCCGGGGCGCCCGCCGACGTCCCCGGAGGTGACCTGGAGTGACCACCAACCGCCGTATCCGGCCGATCCGGCTGGCCGCCCTGCTCCTCGCCGCCGCTCCGGTGGCAGGATCTTCCGTCCACGCTCAGCAAAGTGCGCCGGAGCTCGATCCGGCCGCCGGCGCCGGCCCCATGTCCTCGATCATCGACGACCGGGCGGAGCTCGCCGAGCGCCTCGACCGCATCCTCGCGGATCCGGCCCTCACCCGGGCGCACGTCGGGCTCACCGTCCAGGTGGCCGAGACCGGCGAAGTGCTGTACGAGCGGGCCGGTGAGAAGCGATTCACCCCGGCCAGCAACACCAAGATCGTCACCGGCGCGGTCGGCCTCGACGTGCTGGGACCCGACTACGTGTGGACGACGCGCCTCGTGGCCGACGGGAAGGTGCGCGACGGAACGCTCGACGGCGACCTGTGGATCGTGGGCGGCGGCGACCCGTCGCTGTCGCGCGATCGGCTCGAGACGTGGATGGCCCAGCTGCGCGCCGCCGGCATCCGCCGGATCACCGGCGACGTCGTCGCCGACGACCGGATGTTCACCGAGCCGCAGTGGGGCGAGGGCTGGATGTGGGACGACCTGTTCGGCGGCTGGTCCGCGGGCGTCACCGGATTGCAGCTCGCCCCGAACACCGTCCGGGCGGCCCTCGTGCCGGGGAACCAGCTCGGCGATGCGGCCGAGCTCGTGTACCGCGACCGCGGACCGACCCTCGAGATCGCGAATCGCGTCCGCACCGGCGCCCCCGGCTCCGGAGCCAGGCTCGCGTTCGTGCCTCCCCCCGAAGGAGGTCCCGTCGAGCTGCGTGGCTGGGTGCCGCTCGGCCCGGACTCCACCCGCCTCTACCTGGCGACGCCGCATGCGACGCTCTACCTGCTCGACTGGGTGAAGATGCTGTTCGCCGAGGACCGGATCTCGCTCGACGGCCGCTTCCGCCGCGCGACGGACGACGAGAATCCGGTCTCCGAGGGCTGGGTGTACGAGAGCCGGTCCGAGCCGCTGTCGGAGATCCTCGGCGAGATGCTCAAGCCGAGCGACAATCAGATGGCGGAGACGCTGCTGCGGACGATCGCCGTGGCGGAGGGCGAGGAAGGATCTCCGGCGGCCGGGCTCTCGATCGTCTCCGCGCGTCTCGCCGACTGGGGCATCGAGCCCGGCGCGATCGAGTTGCACGACGGGTCGGGCCTCTCCCGTTACAACGAGGTCACGCCGAACGCGCTCGCCCGTCTGCTCCGCGCGATGTGGCGTCACCCCGACTACGCCACCTTCGTGGACGCGCTGCCCACGGCGGGGGTGGACGGCACGCTGCGGCGCCGGCTCCTGGCCACGCCCGGCGCCGACAACGTGCGGGCGAAGACGGGGTCGCTGAGCGCCGTGCGGGCGCTGTCGGGCTACCTCGTCGACGGAGCGGGAGAGACCCTGGTATTCAGCCTGCTGCTCAACGGATACGATTCGCCCGGCGCCGTGGCCGTCGCGCTCGAAGACCTGTTGATCGAGCAGGTGGCCCTGTACCGGCGCCCCGTGGAGCCCGGCTGGCCGTCGCTGCGCAAGGTGCCGTGACCCCGACTCCCGACTGGCTGACCGCCGAGCAGGCGCTGGCGCGCATTCTCGCGTCCTGCCCGCTCCTGCCGGTCGAGACCCTCGACCTCGTCGACGAGGCCGCCGAGCTCGGGGCGGATCGCGCGCTGGCCGAAGACGTCGTGGCGGAGGTCGACCATCCGCCGTGGGACAACAGCGCGATGGACGGCTACGCGGTGCACGCGGACGACGTCGCCGGGGCCACGGAGGACGCCCCCGTCGAGCTGCCCGTCGCCGACGACGTGCCCGCAGGATCGTTTCCGCAGGGCCCGCTGCGCCGCGGCACGGCGGTCCGCGTGATGACCGGAGCTCCGGTCCCCGAGGGCGCGACCGGCGTCATCCGGGTCGAACACACCGCACGGAGCGACGCGGATCCGGTCGGCCACGTCCGCTTCCTGCGCGCCTCCGACGCGGACCGGAACATCCGGCGACGC
>JASFRN010000092.1:0-10991 GCA_050114915.1 Gemmatimonadales bacterium
TGCGATCAGCGCGTCGGTCGCCTCGTTTCCTTCCTTCAGCGACACGAACGCCGCGATCGCCTGGCCCTTGAGCTCGTCGGCTCGTCCGACCACCGCGGCCTCGGCCACCGCCGGGTGGTGGACGAGGGCCGACTCCACTTCCATCGTGCCGATCCGGTGGCCGGCGACGTTGAGCACGTCGTCGACGCGGCCGACGATCCAGAAGTAGCCGTCCTCGTCCTGGCGCGCCCCGTCGCCGGGGAAGTAGATGCCGTCCCACTTCGACCAGTAGGTCTCCCGGTAGCGCTGCTCGTCGCCCCAGATCCCGCGCAGCATCGACGGCCAGGGGGAGGTGATCGCCAGGAAGCCGCTTTCGGCCTCGTTTCCATCACCGTCGAGGATCGTCGCCTCGATGCCGGGGAAGGGGATCGTCGCGGAGCCGGGTTTGGTCGAGACGGCGCCCGGAAGCGGGGTGATCATGATCCCCCCCGTCTCGGTCTGCCACCACGTGTCGACGATGGGGCAGTTCTCGCCGCCGATCTGCCGATGGTACCACATCCACGCCTCGGGATTGATCGGCTCTCCCACCGTGCCGAGCAACCGCAGGCTCGACAGGTCGTGCTTCGCCGGCCACTCGTCGCCCCACTTCATGAACGCGCGGATCGCGGTCGGGGCGGTGTAGAGGATCGTCACGCCGTGGTCCTCGACCAGCTTCCAGAACCGGCCGCGATCGGGGTGGTCGGGCGCGCCTTCGTACATGAGAATCGTCGCGCCGAGTGCGAGCGGGCCGTAGACGATGTACGAGTGTCCGGTCACCCAGCCCACGTCGGCCGTGCACCAGTAGACGTCGTCGTCCCCGAGGTCGAACACCCAACGGGTCGTGGCCGTGACCTGGGTGAGGTAGCCGCCCGTCGAGTGGATGATCCCCTTCGGCTTTCCGGTGGTACCCGACGTGTAGAGGATGTAGAGCGGATCCTCGGAGTCCATCGGCTCGGCGTCGCACGTCGCCGTGCCGTCGCCGACCAGGTCGTGGTACCAGTGGTCGCGGCCCTCCTGCATGGCGCAGGCCTCGCCGTCCTGTATCCGGCGGACCACGACGACCGCGTCGACGAAGTCGAGGCCTTCGACCGCTTCGTCCGCGGTGTCCTTCAGCGGCACCACGTTGCCGCGCCGATAGCCGCCGTCCGCCGTGATCAGCACTCGCGCCTCCGCGTCGATCATCCGGTCGCGCAGCGAGCGAGCCGAGAAGCCGCCGAACACCACGGAGTGCGGGGCGCCGATGCGGGCACAGGCGAGCATCGCGACGGCCGCTTCGGGGATCATCGGCAGGTAGATGCCGACCCGGTCGCCCTTCCCGACGCCGAGGTCCTTGAGGGCGGCCGCGAACGCGCACACTTCGCGGTGCAGCTCGCGGTACGTGAAGCGGCGGATCTCGCCGGGCTCGCCTTCCCAGATCAGGGCCGTGGCGTCGGCGCGCGGACCGTCCAGGTGACGATCGAGGCAGTTGTACGAGGCGTTGAGGGTCCCGCCGTCGAACCAGCGCGCGAACGGCGGGTCCCACGACAGCACCTCGTTCCAGGGCTCGAACCAGTCGAGCTTCTTCGCCTGCTCCTCCCAGAATGCCAGGCGGTCGGCGGCCGCCTGCTCGTAGGGGGTAAGGTCCGACACGTGTGCGTTGGCCCGAAACTCGTCGGGAGGGTCGAACCGGCGGTCTTCCTGGAGCAGTACGTCGATCTCTCGCTGGCGGCCGCCTTGCATAATCCCTCTCTGGTTGCGTGTGAACCCTGAGAGCGAAGATTAGGGAGCGCCGGTCGAGCCCCGCAAGCAGAAACGCATATCGCCTTCCAGTTGGGGGACATGAGCGATCTCACGCTGTTGATCCTGATCGTCGGGGGCGCCGTCTTCGCCTTCGCCCTGGGCATCTGGATCGGGCTCGGCTACCCGGGCCTGTACGACAAGTACGAACCGACCGGCAAGGCGCCGCGCATGTCCCCGTTCGAGATGCTCGTCGACTGGATCTGGCGGAAGTTCAATCCGTGAGCGTTCGCCGCATCCTCTCGCTCGTTCTCGGGGCGAACCTCGCGGTCGTCCTCCTCAAGCTGTTCATCGGGATCCGCAGCGGTTCGCTGTCCGTGCTGGGCGACGCGGCGCACTCGGGCTTCGACGCCCTGAACAACGTGATCGGTCTAGTTGCGGTGCGGATCGCCGCCCGTCCGCCCGACGCCGAGCATCCCTACGGCCACGGCAAGTTCGAGACGCTCGGGGCGCTCGCTGTGGTGAGTTTCCTGTCGATCACCGCCTTCGAGCTCGGGTCCGGCGCGGTTCACCGACTGATCTCGGGGGCGCCACCGCCGCGCCTCGATGCGGCGACGTTCTGGCTGCTCGGCGTGACGATGGCGTTCAATGCCGCCGTCGCGGGGGGCGAGGCGCTCTATGCGCGCCGACTGGGGTCGCAGATCCTCGCGGCCGACGCCCGTCATACGGCCTCGGACGTGGCGGTCACGCTGGCGGTGATCGGAGGACTCGGCCTCGTCGCGCTGGGATGGGAGAGCGCGGACGCTTGGCTCGCGATCCTGGTGGCTCTCCTGATCGCCTATGCCGGCTTCGACGTGCTGCGCGGGACGATTCCGGTGCTGGTCGACACAGCGGCCGTGGACGCCGACCGGATCGAGAAGTTCGTGAACGGACTCGACGGCGTTCGCGCGGTGCGTGACGTACGGTCGCGCGGCCGGCGGGACGCGGAGGCGTTCGCGGAGCTCACGATCGAGATCGACGGCTCGCTCACGGTATCGGAGGGGCACGACATCGCCGACCGGGTGGAGGAGCGCCTCAAGGAGGCGGGAGGTTTTCGCGACGTGGTCGTCCACGTGGAGCCGGCCGGGGATTGAACCCCCGGCCGGCCACGTCGGCCCGAGTGTTCGCGCTCGCTACTCGGGGAGCATCGCCGTCAGGTCGAGCGACCAGAGGTTCGTGTCGCCCTCGGCGGTCACGTAGTAGATCCGACCGTCTGGCGTCCACTGCGGGTTGTTCTCGTCCGACGCCGTCGTCGTGACACGGCGCGCCTCCCCGCCCGAGGCGGGCACGACGTAGATCTCGTAGTTGCCCTCGGCGTTCCCCTGGTATGCGATCGAGGCGCCGTCCGGCGACCACACGCCGCCGACGTCCCATCCCTTTTCGTCACCCGCCACGACGGTCAGGTCACCGGTTGCCACGTCTACGACGGCCACGTCGAACCCGACGCCGTTGTGGCGGTTGACGACGAGCCTCGAACCGTCCGGGCTCCACTGGCTTCCCGTCGTGTAGGCGTCGCTCGTCAACTGGCGGGGTTCCCCACCGTTCGCCGGGATGACGAAGACCTGGGCCTGTCCGCTCTCCGTGTTTCCCGAGGTGAAGGCGATCTGTGACCCGTCGGGACTCCAGTCGGGTCCGAACACGCCGCCCATCGACGTGAGGCGCTGCACGCCGCTGCCGTCCGCGGCGGCGACGTAGACGTCGGTGTCGCCCTCGCGATCCGAGACGAAGGTGAAGCCCGACCCGTCGGGGCTCCACTGCGGGCCGATGTCGTCTCCGTCGCTCGAGATCAACAGCTGTTCCCCCGAGCCGTCGGCGTTGATCGCGAAGATCTCGCTCGACCCGTTGCGGTTCGAGACGAACAGGAGCCGGGTGCCGTCGGGCGACCAGTCGGGCTGGCTGACGTCGCCCTGCCCGCTGGTGAGTTTCCGGGCGTCTCCGCCGCCGGCGGGCTGCACCCAGAGATCGGTGCTCCCGTCCTGGGTCGACAGGTACGCCCACGTCGAGCCGTCGGGGCTCAGCGTCGGCGCGAAGGAGTCGTGGTCGTCCGCGGCGACCGCGGTACGATCGCCGCCGTCCGCCGGGATCGTGTAGACGTGCGCCACGGCCGCGTTGTAGGGGTACACGATGCGTGAGCAGTCGCCGCCGCACGCGATCGAGCCTTCGGCGACGTCGTCGTTCGTCAGTCGGACGACCTCGCCGCCGTCCGCCGGAACGGCGTAGATGTCGGTCTGGCCGCCCCGATCGGACCGGAACACGATCCACTCGCCGCCGACCGCGTACCGGGCGCCGTAATCGTCGGCCTCGTCGGTCGTCACCTGGCGCAGGCCGGAGCCGTCCGCCCCGATCGTCCAGATGTCACCATTGCCGGAGCGGTCGGAGGTGAACAGGAGCGTCGTCCCGTCGCTCGACCACGACACGCCACCCTCGTCGCCGTCGTCGTCGGTGAGCTGACGCGCGTCGGTGCCGTCCGGGGCGCTGATCCAGATGCTGTTCGTGCCGCTCGCGTTGGACATGTAGGCCAGCGACCCGCCGTCGGGCGCCCACGACGTGCTTACCGCGTTCTTGTTCCCGGGGCCGCTCGTGATCGCCGTCGGCGTACCGCCGCCGGCGGGGATCGTGTAGAGGTTGAACCGGCCGCCCTGGTTGCCGGAGTACACGATCGTCGAGCCGTCGGGCGACCAGGCCGGGCCGAACTCGAGGCCGGGGTCCGAGGTCAGGCGGGTCGGTTCGCCCCCGTCGCTGGAGACGACGAAGACGTCCGGCGGGGCGAGGATGTCGGACGTGTAGACGATCTTCGAACCGTCGGGCGACCACACGGCGCTGCCGATCCAGGCCTGGGTCGGCGTGATCTCGGTAGCTTCGCCGCCGTCGATCGGCATGCGGTACAGCGCGAGTTGTCCCGGCGCGTTGGACACGAACACCACCTGGCCGCCATCCGTCGAGACGGCAGGCGCCGTCTCGTCGGCCGGGCTCGAGGTGATCTGCGACGGGCCTGCGGGGGCGTTGGCGGCGGGCTCGGTACATCCCGCTGCCGCGAGGGCGGCCAGGAGAACGGAGCCGGAGGAACGGGCGGAGAATCGCATGCGGCCTCCAATCTGGGGTTGGGGGACAGATCCCCAGTATATCGCGGTTCCTGCCGGTTCCCTAGCGGAGCTCCGTCTCGAGGTCCGCGCGGACCCGCTCGAGCAGTCGTCGGGTCGCCTCGATCCCGTCCGGCTCGGAGAGCCGATCGCCCTCGTATTCGATCCCCAGGTGGCCGTGATACCCGGCGTCGACGACGATGCGCAGCATGCGGTGATAGTCGATCGTCGTCTCCTCGCCCGCCTCGTCGAAGTCGTAGCTCTTGGCGCTCACGGCGCGGGCGAACGGCATCATCTCCGCGACCCCGCGATACCGGTCGTACTGCCGGCCGTCGCCGAGGTCGAAGTTCCCGAAGTCGGGCAGGGTGCCGCAGTGGGGATCGCCGACCCTGCGCATGACGTCGGCGAGCCAGCTTCCGTCACACGACAGGCCGCCGTGGTTCTCGACGATCACGTTGAGGCCCCGCGAAACGGCGTAGTCGGTCAAGCGCGCGAGTCCGTCGGCGGTGAACGCCGCCGCTTCTTCGCGCGTCCCCTCGCTCTCGGCGTTCACCCGGATGCTGTGGCAACCGAGCGTCGCCGCGGCCTCGACCCACGGGTAGTGGTTCTCGATCGCCCCGGCGCGCGCCGCCGGATCGGGGTCACCCAGCCGGCCCAGCCCGTCGCACATGATCAACAGGCTGCGGACGCCCGCGTCGTCCGCGCGTCGCCTCAAATCGCCGATGTAGCGCGCGTCCGACGCCCGGTCCATGAAGAACTGGTTCACGTACTCGACGGCGTCGATCCCGAACCGCTCGCGGGCGACGGCGGGAAACTCGAGCGCGTCGAGCTCCCCGCCCCTCAGGGCGCGGTGCAACGACCATTGGGCGAGGGAGATCGTGTAGAGGGGAGCTACGCCGGTCGAGCTTCCGTCCCTCCCGGCGGCCGGGGATCGAACGTCGCCGGACTCCGCGCTCGCCGTCCGTCCGGCGCAGCCGGCGACTCCGAGGCCGGCCAGCGCGCCCGCCGCGCGGGCCACGAAGCGCCGGCGGTCCATCGTCAGCCGGCGGCCCGGGTGCCGTCGTCCGCGGTCGCCTCCTGGTCTCGGGCGGGGTCGCCCGCGTCGCTCGTTTCGACGAGCGTCCAGGTGCAGCGGTCGTCGCCACGCCCGATGCATTCCGAATGCCGCACCGAGAGCTCGGGATCCCAGATCTCGGTCACGCAGACGTCGAGCACCGCGGTGAGGATCTCGCAGGAATTCCCGGCCACCCCGGCCGGCGCGAGCGCGCAGTCGTCGATGACCATCGTCGGGGGCTCGCGGTCGGCCTCGATCTCGGCGCCGGGCGTCAGCGCCTTCGCCGCCCGGGTCATCGACCGCACGAGCTTCCGGCGGCGGACCCCTTCGGGGTACAACCTCCGGAACGCACGCCCCAGGGGGCCGGTCTCGGCAAACCGGTCGGCGGCGAGCGCCGCGCCGGCGGCCCGGAACACCTCGGTGGCGTCGGGACGGCGAGAGATCAACCGGACGAGGTCGAGGAACTCGCTGAACGCGAGCGACTGCCCGGCGTCCTTGAGGTCCGCGTAGCGCCGCATCTGGACGTTGATCACGTCGTTGAGACCGAGCCGCCGCGGCAGGCTCTCGGAGAACGCTTCGTCCTCGATCGCCTCCGTCGGCGTATCCTGGTCTCGCAGCGACGTAAGGAGCGCCAGCGCGATTCCCGGGTGAATCTTCTCGCGGGATCTGGTCGGTTTCATGGCTGAAGGTCAGGGTAGCCGCGCCGAATGGGAGCGGCAAGACGCCCATCGTTGTCGTGTCCGACGACGGATGTCATTATAGGCGCTTGACCCCGTGGAGGGCACGGACACGCGAGAGGAACCCGGATGTACGACCCGAAGCAAATCGAAGAAAAATGGCAGGGCTACTGGGCGGACCACCGCACCAACGAGCCCGACCTCGATGCGGCCGAGCGGCCGTTCTACAACCTGATGATGTTCCCGTACCCGTCGGCCGAAGGCCTGCACGTCGGAAACCTGTACGCGTTCACGGGCGCCGACTTCCACGGCCGCTTCCAGCGCCTGCTGGGCCACGACGTGTTCCAGCCGATCGGGTTCGACGCGTTCGGGATCCACTCGGAGAACTACGCCCTGAAGGTGGACGTCCACCCGAAGAAGCTGATTCCGAGCAACATCGCGAACTTCACCCGGCAGCTTCGGCGCACGGGGATCATGTACGACTGGTCGCACACGGTCGACACGACGGACCCCGACTATTATCGCTGGACGCAGTGGATCTTCCTGAAGCTCTACGAGGCCGGCCTGGCCGAGAAGAAGGAGGCGCCGGTCAACTGGTGCCCGTCCTGCAAGACGGTGCTGGCCAACGAGCAGGTGATCGCCGGAGAGTGCGAGCGCTGCGGCCACCAGGTCGAACAGCGGATGCTCAGCCAGTGGTTCTTCAAGATCACCAGCTACGCCGAGCGCCTGCTCGAGAATCTCGACCACATCGACTGGTCGGAGACGACGATCACCGCCCAGCGGAACTGGATCGGCCGTTCCGACGGCGCGCTCCTGCGGTTTCCGGTCGCGCGCCTGAGGGCGACGGTCGACCGGCACGAGCCGGCGAGGATCGAGCGCGAGCGCAGGATGATCGAGGTGTTCACCACCCGGCCCGACACCGTGTTCGGCGCCACGTTCATGGTGCTCGCCCCCGAGCATCCGCTCGTCGACGAAATCGTCACGCCGGACCACACCGCGGCTGTCGGAGCGTACCGCGAAGAGGTGGCCGCGCTCGACCTCAAGGAGCGGCAGAAGTCCGACGAGCGCGGGAAGACGGGTGTGTTCACGGGCGCCCACGCCACGAATCCGGCAACCGGCGAGGAGATCCCGATCTGGATCGCCGACTACGTGCTGATGGGATACGGCACCGGCGCGATCATGGCGGTGCCCGCCCACGATCAGCGCGACTTCGAGTTCGCGACCGAACACGGGATCGAGATCCGCAAGGTCGTCGCGCCCGCCGCCGGTCACGAGTCGGAGGCCCGGGCGGCGTCCGAGGAGCTCGGCGAGGCGTTCACGGCCCACACGGAGGACGAGACCCTGGTGAACTCCGGAGAGTTCGACGGGCTGTCGGCCGACGAGGGCGGGCGGCGGATCGTCGCCTGGCTCGCCGAGCGTAGACTCGCGGAGCCGCGCACCAACTACCGGTTGCACGACTGGTGCATCTCGCGTCAGCGCTACTGGGGTCCGCCGATTCCGATCATCTACTGCGACGCATGCGGCACCGTGCCGGTGCCGGAGAGCGACCTGCCGGTCGAGCTTCCGTACGTCGAGGATTTCAAGCCGGGCGATGACGGCGTGGCTCCGCTCGCGAAGGACCGCGATTTCTACGAGGTGGAGTGCCCGTCCTGCGGCGGTCCGGCACGCCGGGAGACCGACGTCTCCGACACCTTCCTCGATTCGAGCTGGTACTTCCTGCGCTATCCGAGCACGGACGACGACGAGCGGCCGTTCACGCCGGCACGCACGAAGCGCTGGCTCCCGGTCGATACGTACATCGGGGGCGAGGAGCACGCCGTGCTGCACCTGCTCTACTCCCGGTTCATCACGATGGTGCTGCACGATCTCGGGCACCTGGCGTTCGAGGAGCCGTACGACCGGTTCCGGAAGCACGGCCTCCTGATCAAGGAGGGCGCCAAGATGTCGAAGTCCCGCGGCAACGTCGTGATCCCCGACGAGTACGTCGAGCGGTTCGGGGCCGACACGTTCCGGGCCTACCTGATGTTCCTGGGCCCCTACGACGAGGGAGGCGACTTCCGCGACGAGGCGATCATGGGGCCGCACCGGTTCCTCAACCGGGCGATGGACGCCGTCGAGGCGGCCGTCGAGGCCGGCGAGGCCGGGTTCCCGGACCCGGTGGTCGAGCGCGCCGTGCATGCCACGATCAAGCAGGTGAGCGAGGACTTTCCCCGCCTGTCGTTCAACACGGCGATCGCGGCGCTGATGGAGCTGTTGAACGCGATTCGGGCGGGCGGCCGGACGCCGACCGTGGACGAGGTGCGTCCGCTGGCGATCATGCTGGGGCCGATCGCCCCGCACCTGGCCGAGGAGATGTGGGCGTTGCTGGGCGGCGAGCCCAGCCTGTTCGACCACGCCGAATGGCCCGCCTGGGACGAGGCGAAGCTAGTCACGGATACGGTCGAGGTCCCCATCCAGGTGAACGGCAAGCTGCGGGCGACGATCCGCGCCTCGCGCGGCGCCAGCGAGGACGAGGTGAAGGCCGCGGCGCTCGCCGACGAGGGAGTCCTGCGCCACCTCGAGGGTGGCGAGCTCGTGAAGACGATCCACGTGCCCGACCGGCTGCTGAATCTCGTCGTGAAGTGAGCGGCCGAAAGCGCCGCGCCGCGTCTAGCGCCCGATGTTCACTTCGATCTTCCGCCACTCCCCCTGTCGGAACCGCAGCACGCTGAGGCCGCAGCGTGTCATGTGGCCGAACAGGATCGCCAGCCAGATGTCCATCGGGTCGAGCGTGCCGGTCTGCTGGATGTAGAAGCACATGCCGATCGGCACGATCACCTGCGAGACGATCGAGATGTAGAGCGGACTGCGCGTGTCGCCCGTTCCCTGGAGTCCCCCGGTGTAGGTGAGGGCTACGGCGATGAACAGCCCGGAGACGCTCAGCACGCGCAGGAGTTGCACGCCGATCTCGACGACCTCGGGGTCGCTCATGCTGAAGATCGCGAGGAGCTGCCGCGGGACGAAGAAGAACAGCAATCCCACCCCGGCCGCGGTGGCCAGGCCGATCCCGGCCGCCGTGTGCACCGCCTTCGCCGAACGGTCCGGCTGGCCGGCGCCGAGGTTCTGGCCGGCGATCGCGGCGGCGGCGCCCATCAGGCCGACGGAGGTCCAGGTGATGAGGGAAAAGAGCTGCGTGTACGAGACCGAGTATGCCGCCTGGGCGGCGGCGCTGGCCGCCAGCGAGCCGATGAACGAGAGCAGCAGCACGCCTCCGACGTTCATCGCGATCCCCTGGATCCCGGTCGGGAGCCCGAAGCGGAAGAGCTCCCGGATGATCCCCCAATCGGGCCGCCACGGGCCGCCGTGCGGGAAACCGACCACCCAGCCCCCGCTCGTCAGGCGCCACAGCGCGTAGAGCGAGACGAGGCCGGAGGCGATCACCGTGCCCATCGCGGCGCCCGCCGTCCCGAAGGCAGGTATCGGCCCGAGGCCGGCAATCAGCACCACGTTGAGCACCAGGTTCAGCAACGTGACGACGATCCCCAGCCGCAACGGCGTCTTCGCGTCGCCCGCAGAGCGCAGGGCGCCCCCCAGCATGAAGAAGACGAGCATGCCGCTCGAGAACACGAACATGATCCGCAGGTAGGGCAGGGCTTCCGCTTGTACGGCCGGGGCGGCGTTCACGAAGTCGAGCAGTGACGGCGCCAGCAGGTAACCGGCGGGCGCCATGATCCCGAGCGACAGGAAGATCGCGGTGAGGAACGCCTGGTAAACCGTGCGGTCGACCTTCTCGGGCTCGTCCCGGCCGGTGAATCGGGCGACGAGCACGCTCATCCCCGTGAACAGCGACGAGATGAACACGACGACCACGAGGAAGATCTGCCAGCTGACGCCGATCGCCGCGTTCGCCGTGAAGCCGACGTAGTGCCCGACCATGACGTGGTCGACGATCCCCTGGAGTCCGCTGACCACGTTCTGCAGCATCGTCGGCCAGGCGAGCTTCCACACCGCCGGCAACAGGGGGCCCTCCACCAGGGAGCGATCGTAGCGGCCCCGGGTGGCGCCCCGTCTTCGGACGGCCGCGGGGGAACCCCGGGGTCCCACGGGTGACAGCGCCTGGTCGTCGGCGGACCGCTCGGCGGGTCCGTCGGTGGTGTCCGGTCGGCGGCCCCGGGGCGGCTCTACCAGCTGACGTGGCCTTCCCGGGAGGTGTCGATGTCGGAAGCGCCACCCTCGCCGAACAGGAAGGCATCCAGGTTCTGGACCAGGAATTCACGGGCCTTCCGGTCGCGCACGTTCAACCCGTAGTGGTTGATCAACAGCATCTGGCGCTGCTTCCACTCCTCCCAGCACTCCACGCAGATCTCCCGCAGGATCCGCTGGCCGCGCTCGTCGGCGAACGGGGCCGACTCGAGCGGGCGGGGATCG
>JASFRN010000093.1:0-10971 GCA_050114915.1 Gemmatimonadales bacterium
CCGAGCAGCGCTTCGGCAACGGCGACGGCATCTTCACCGTCGAGGAGCAGACGAAGGCCTTCGGCCAGGTGTACGAGAACAACTTCGGCGTGGACTCACGCTTCAGGCGCTCGGACCAGCTGATGCGTCTGGGCCTGCGGCTCTCGTTCTGATCGCCGAACAGAAGCAGTATTGCTGACGGAAGGTGGGGGGGCGGGTCTCCCGTCCCCCCGTCACCCGAAAGACCAGGAGTGGCAATGAATCTCAAGACGTTTGCTCGACTCGGTCGCCGCGGAAGGCGGTGGGTCTGGGGCGGCGCGCTGACGGGACTCTTGCTGGCCGCGGGAACCACCGCGATCGGTGACGTGTCGCCTGAAGCGAAGCGCTCCGCCGACCAGCGCCGCGAGTCGCTGTCCCTCTTCTCCGGCCCGACGGCCGTGTTGCAGGGGAACCAGCTACAGTGCGGCATCATCAACTTCGGAAGTGTCTGCACCAACGTGTTCAACAGCCCGACCGGCGGTGGCGGTTTCTGGCCGACGGGCTCGCAGAACCAGTACATCTTCAACACCGGTCTGCAGGTCGCCGGCATCATGGGCCCCGAAGCGGGTCCCTGGGCCAACGACACGGTCGGTGCGTTCTTCTTCGACGCTTCGGGTACGGTTCCGTCCGGTACGGAGCTGACCGACGTCTACGACTCGCTGAACCCGGACGATCTGGACAACTGGCCGAGCGAGGCCTTCGTGTCCGATCCGGACCTGTTCCAGCCGGTGCTCGTGGGGCGCAAGACGGCCTCGCAGCAGGACTCCTGGGTACAGTACTGGGACGGCGACCCGGCCCGGATCAGTGGCCGTCAGCACCCGATGGGCCTGACGGTGACGCAGCGTTCCCTCGCCTGGAACTACCCGGCGGGTAACGAGTCGCTGATCTACTTCCTCTACAAGTTCCGGAACACGACGGCCGCCAGCGACCCGCAGGGGTCGGAGTTCCAGCGGCTCAACGAGGCCCAGTTCTTCGCGGGCAACAACGCCCTGCCGGATGGCGGGATCTCGTTTAGCGAGATGTACGCGGCGTTCTCGACCGACATGGACGTAACGTCCAACGCCGGTCAGAACTTCTCGACGGCGGTCCTGCCGTTCGACCTCGGCATCTCCTACCACGGTGGCTTCAGCGCGCCCGAGTTCACGTACTTCCCCGAGCTGTTCTTCCCGCCGTTCTTCACGAACGCGCCGGGACTGATCGGCGTGAAGTACCTGAAGAGCCCGATCAACCCCGAGACCGGGGACGAAGTCGGGCTGACTCTGTTCTCGGCGACGCTGAACTCCAGCACCGGCTTCCCGGATCCGCGCACCGACAAGCAGCTCTGGCGCTACCTGTCGGGCAAGGTCGATCCGGCGAAGGGTGACTTCCCCTGCAACATCACGCCGGAGGTCACCAGCGCCGACCCGACGCAGGTCGAGCGCTCCCTGTGCTTCCTGTTCCAGACCGCGGCCGACACGCGCTTCTACCAGGCATCCGGTCCGTTCGCCATGCAGCCCGGTGACGAGGCGACGATCGTCGTGGCCTACATCGCCGCGGCGACCGTGGCGACGCTCCCCAACGGCGATCCATCCGGGATCCTCGCGAACTCCTCGGACGACAGCGCGAACCCTCCGGGTGAGCCGTCGTTCCACCCGGGTTACCCGAGTGCTCGCGGCTGCCCTGCGGGCGGCGCGATCCCCGCGGACTGCACGGAAACGCAGACGCTGGTTGAAAACGAGGTCAAGCCGCTCGAGCGTGGAGCTGGCTGGGTAGCGTACAACGGCCCGGCCCCCGCGAGCGCGCTGGAGAGTCCGGCGAACAAGCTTCCGCTGTACGACTCTCCGCCGGGAACGCCCGGTCGTCAGGGCTACTTCGAGGTCGTACCGGGCAGCCTGCTCGGTAAGGCGCTCGTGGCGCAGACGATCTTCGACTCGCGCTTCCTGCTCGGCTTCGCGCCGGAGCAGCCCACGTTCTACCTCGTGCCCGGCAACAACCAGGTCACGGTGGTGTGGGACAAGAGCGCCACGGAGACGAACGGCGAGGGTGACCCGTTCTTCGCGGTCGCCAGCGATCCGGGCAGCGCGCTGTACAACCCGAACTACCGTCAGTTCGACGTGGAGGGCTACCGCGTGTGGCGCGGCACCTCCTCGGGTTCGCTGACCCTCATCGCGCAGTTCGACTACGGCAACACGAGCTTCACGGACACCACCTGCGAGACGGTGGCGCCGACCGAGGATCTGCACGACAACTCGTCGGCTCCGGAGGGGACGATCGGGTACGTCGCGGGTGAGGACTGCCCGGCAGACTTCTCGAAGACGAGCGGAATCAACCGCAGCCTCGTGTTCAACAACGGCGGGGCCGGCGGTAACCCGGGCAACGGCGTGTATCGCCTCGCCGACGGGAGCGCCGCGTACAATGGCGATCCGATCGTCGCGATCGAGTCCGACGAGGGTGGCGCCAAGCTGCCGCTGTCGGACAACGGCGTGCCCGGCGTCTACGTCGACGCGGGCGTCGTCAACAACTTCACGTACTTCTACGCGGTCAGCGCGTTCGACGTGAACTCGCCGGCCTCGGGTCCGCACACGCTGCGTTCCGCGCGTGTCGCCCAGTCGGTGGTGCCGCGTGCCGACGCGCCGAACGTCACCAACGCCGAGCTGGCGGTGAACATCTCGGGCGACGACGGCGTGCCGTTGAACCCGAACGCCCCGAACCCGTCGATCGATTCGGAAGACGGTACGTTCGCGGGTCCGTTCCCGCCGACCAACTCGATCGAGCTCGGCTTCGCGCCGCTCGTTCCGAGGCTGCTCGCACAGTTCTCGCTGTCGGCGACGATCGACAGCATCGTCCCGACGGCCAGCCCGGGTTCGAGCTTCGGTACGCCGACGCCCGAGTGCGCCGCGGGTGGCGACCCGTTCTCCAAGTGCCTGAAGCACTACATCTCGATCGACCGCAACGGAAGCGTCTCGCAGACGGTCATCGATGTCTACAACCCCTGGTGGGCGTCCTTCGGTGAAAATCCGCCGAACACGTTCACCCTCGTCGCGGCCGAGATTCCGTTCGACCAGGACGCGCTCGACGCGTTCGGGATTCCGAGCGGGTCAGGCAACGCCACGGCGATCGGTACGTACAACGAAGCGCTGAACAACGGCGGCGTGGTCGAAGGACCGCAGAACCGCCGGTTCGGTCGCGAGCACGGTGGTTCCCGCTGGTTCAGCGGATCCAACGAGTCCGTGGCCGACCCGACCGCCTACGTGCGGATGGGACACCTCGACGGTGTGGACACTGTCTGGGCGCCGATCGGCTATACGGCCGAGGCCCCGGGTGACGCGACGCCGAGCGGCCAGGAGGCTTTCGAGAAGCAGTGCTTCAGCCGTGCCCTCGGCGCGATCGGTCGCGCCGCGGACGTCCAGTTCACCTGGAGCGGCGGTGGCGTTGACGTGCGGGACGTGGTTCATCACGTCGACGTGCCGTTCAAGCCGTCGGCGCAGTCCAGCTACGGCTTCCTGAACACGGATGCCAACGGCAACGGCTTCCTGGACTGGCAGGACTTCAACTACGTCGACGGCGCGCTGCAGATCCTGCGGCTCGTGGGCGGTGGTAACTGTGACGCCGCGGCGGGCACCTCGTGGGATCCGGGCAGCGCCTTCTCGCCCGTATCTCTCGAGCAGACGCCGACGATGATGCCGGTGTCGACACAGGGTCTCACGCAGATGGGTGTGGCCGGCCTGGCCAGCACGGGCATGGGCTTCGGTCTCTACATCAACGGCGAGCGCTACATCTTCCAGGTGAGCGACGTGCCGGCCGATGGCACCGTCTGGACCCTGCGCACCTACTCGGGTAGCGTCCATTCCAGCGACGACCAGACGGGTGCGACCGATCCGGGCGGTTACAGCTACGTGACCGACGAGCCGGGCAATGGTACGGGGCAGCGTCCCGCGATCGTGGCCGGCCTGAAGATGAACTGGTCGGTGGCGGAGGCGACGAACTTCAAGAAGCCCGCCGACCTGACGCAGGTGCACACGGTTCCGGATCCGTACCTCGGATCGAGCCTGTACGACCGTGCGCCGACGTCGAAGCAGCTCATGTTCGTGAACCTGCCGCCGGAAGCGACGATCCGGATCTACACGCTCACCGGAATCCTGGTGGACGTGCTGGTCCACGACGACGTGTCGGGTGGTGGACGCGAAGTGTGGAACATGAGAAATCGCAACAACCAGTTCGTGGCGAGCGGTGTCTACTTCTTCCACGTCATGACGCCTAGCGGCGACGCGCACGTGGGCAAGTTCACCGTAGTCATGCAGGCAGGCAGCAACTAATACGCCGTAACGAGCACCGGTGGGGGCGTGCCGCGCCCCCACCGGAATCGACCAGCTCCTCAGGAGGAATTCATGCGGCTACTCAGCAGACTGGCGATCGCGTTTACGGCGACGATCGCACTGCCGGGACTGCTCCAGGCCCAGACGCAGTCTGGGGACAACCCGGTTCAGGTCCCGAGCGACAACACCGCCTACGGCGGCTCGTCGGCCGAGTTTCTCGAATTTGGCGCCGGTGCCCGGGGCATGGCCCTCGGCGGTGCCTTCGGAACGATCGCCGACGACGTCAGCGCCCTGCACTACAACCCGGCCGGCCTCACGGCGATGGACGGGACGCAGGCGCAGGTGACGATCATGCCGTACTTCGCGAACACGGATTATTACTGGACCGGGCTCGCGTTCCCGTTCTCTGACGGGGACTTCGGGTTCGGCGTCTACCTCGGGCACTTCGGATTCGGCGATCAGCCGATCTACACGGAGTCGGACGAGCAGGGGACGTCGGGCGAGGTCTACGGCGTCAGCCAGACCGTCGCCGGGATCTCGTTCGCCCACGCCTTCATCGACCGGTTCTCTGCCGGCGGCACGGTGAAGTTCATCTCCGACGACCTGGCTACCGGGTCTCTCGCGGGCGCCAAGGCCAGCACGGTGGCGTTCGACTTCGGGGTGAACTTCCACAGCGAGCTCGGCGATCGTCCGATCGCGCTGTCGTTCGTCGTCCAGAATCTGGGCGGAACGCTCAGCCATTCCGGGGACGCGCTACGCTTCCGCGACGTGGGCGGCAGCGCGGGTGCCGAGCAGGGTGACCTGCCGGACCAGCGCATCGACCCGCCGTTCGCCGAAGTCCAGACGGACGGATTCCCGCTGCCGCGCGCCTTCCGCGCGGGCCTCAGCTATGATCTCGTCTCCGGGGACAACAGCCGATTCACGCTGCTCGGTGAGTTCGTCGAGTCGAACAACACCGATGCGAAGTTCGGGATCGGTGGTGAGTTCGAGTGGCAGAGCGACGTCAGCCCGATCGGCGCGTCCCTGCGCGGCTCGTACCAGACGCAGCCCGACAACACCGACCTCGGTGGTCTTTCGGCCGACAACCAGGGCCTCGACGGGCTCGGCGTCGGTGGCGGGATCTTCTATCGCATCGCCGAGCGTTATCGGGTGCAGTTCGACTACGCCTATCGGCACTATGGCGTGCTCGGCAGCGCGGACGTCTTCAGCGTGACGTTCGGCTGGGAATAACCGGAGGACATTGAGTTGCTGAAGTCGATTCGAAGGAGCGTAGACGCCTGGCCGGTGCTTCTGGCGCTGGCCGGGTGGATGCTCCCCGCGAACGCGGTGGCGCAGGAGGCCGAGGCCGGGCAGGATGCCGGAGCGGCCGCCCAGGCGCACGAGTTCGCGGCCACACTGCTGCGAACCTGGACGTCGGATGATCTCACGATCGTCGACGGCCTGGCCCAGGTGCCCCTGTCCATCATGGCAGGCGGGACCACGGGAGCATACCGGTTCGAACTGACCGTCTTCGATTCCGAAGACACGCAGCTCTACCGTGACAGCTGGGAGCGCAATCTCAGCAATCGGGCTGCCGCATATTCGGAAGCCGCATCCTCCACGCTGCTCGAACCCTTCCGGTTCGGCGTTCGTCCCGGAAACTACGAGGTGGAAATCCGCGCGTATCCAACGGATGCGCCGGACCTCGGTGCACGGACGCGCCTCGCTGTCGAGGCGTATGCGAGCCGGCCGGTCGCGTCAGATCTGTTCCTGGCCGATCGCGTCGAGCCGCTCGACGCCGAAGGTGGGGGGAGCTGGTCGATAACCCACGGTGGGTTCGGCATCTCCGCGGTGGCCCGTACCACGGTCCTTCCGCAGGACCCGGAACTGTTCTACTACCTGGAGCTCTACGGGGGCGACGCCGACGCCATTCAGGCGCGGATCACGGCGTCCGTCGTAGACGGGAACGGACGGGTGCTCTACACGACACCCGCGAGCACGGCAGACGTCCCGGTCGGTGGGCTTCCCTACGCGGGCAGCCTGTCCCTGGCCGGACTTCCGCCGGGCTCCTACGAGTTGCGACTCGAGCTCGCTGCAGGGGACGAAACGGTCACCCGCAGCGCGCCGTTCCGGATGCTGGACGTCGAGTCCGCGCAGCCGGTCGTTCCATCCAGTTACGAAGCGCGCTATTTCGAGTCGCTCAGCGACGAGGAGCTCGACGATACCTTCGGTGGAGTCGGCTATCTCGTCACGGAAAGTGAGCGACAGGCGTTCAATTCATTGCCCGCCGACGCGAAGCGCAGGTACCTCGCGGAGTTCTTCTCGCGACGGAATCCGACGCCCGGGAGCGGCAATCCATACCTGGAGACGTACCTGGACCGTGTGGGAACGGTACGGATGAAGTATGGGGAGCTCGTGGGAACGTCGGAGCGTCCTCCGTGGACGACCGATGCTGGACGGATCTTCCTGAGGTTCGGAGAACCCGACGAGCGGGTGATCAACCACTTCCCGTCGGGGGCCGACACGCGTCCCGTCGGTGGTTCCGTGTCGCTGGGACAGGGCGAGGCACCGTACGAGATCTGGGGCTACCACTCGACGGGGTACGTTTACCTGTTCATTCAGGAGTCCCAGTTCGGCGTGTGGCGGATGATCTTCACGACGGACAAGGACATGAACAGCCTGGCGGACTGGCAGGAGCGAGTCGGCGCCGAGGCAATACGAGATCTGCAGACGAAATTTGGAATTCAGGTTCAGCCCCGTCGGTTCTAAGCGCGGGGGAACGACAGGCGCACGTGATGGTGGGCGGCGTCACTTCGAGAGAGAGGTTACCATGAGAGTTGGTTTGGTGCGTAATGTCGCGCTCGGCCTGGTCGCGCTCGTCGGGCTCGGACTCGTCGGGTGCGATGACAAGCCGACCGATTTCGGCAACACGGACACGGTCAGGATCACCACGAATCCGTCGGCGATGACGATTCCGGCGGGCCTGACGACGCTGCTCCAGGCGCGGACGGAGAACGAAGGGGCCGAGCCCACCTGGGAGGAGATCACGGCGTCGGTCGACGGTAGCTGCGGTAGCGGGACGATCAGCATCGCCACCGCGGAGACATACGAGCCGTCGATTCAGCCGCCCGGACAGTTCGATATCACGGGAGGCACGACCTGGGGCCAGACCTGCATCACCCTGTCCGGCGGTGGCGTGAACGCCACGGTCGAGGTGAACGTGGTCGCTGACAGCCTCCAGCTCACGAACACGCCGGCCAACGACGAGCTGGTCGTCTTCCAGACGGTGCAGCTCGGCGCCAGCCTGATGGCGGACGACGGTACCGCCGTCACGCCGTTCGACGCGGCGACGGACCTCACCTGGTCGTCCGACGATCCGAGCGTACTCACCGTGGACGGCACGGGTCTCGTGACCGCCCAGGGTGCGGGTTCCGCCACGATCACGGCGACGTGGACGGAGTTCGGTGTCAGCGTCGTCGATCAGACGACGATCACCGTGGTCGTTCCGGCGCCGACGCTCACGTCGACGGACGTCGCGAGCGCCTCGGCCGGAGAGGTCGTGACCGTCACGGGAACCGGAATCATTCCGGGCGCCCACGAGCTCTTCGTGGACGGCTTCACGCTGCCGGACATCCTGGAGGCGACGATCGTCGACGCGACGACGGCGACGTTCCGGATGCCTCCGGGCGCCAATGGCGCCGTGGAAATCACGATCGGTGTGCCGGGCGACGTGTCCGATCCGCTCGCGATGAACCGAACGGGTGACACGGAGCCGACGAACAACGATCCGGGGACGCCCACGGTTATCGGCAATCCGCCGATCGATCTGTGGGGCCAGGTGTCCGGAGCCGATCTGGACGACTTCTACGAGTTCACCCTGGCTGCGCCGGCTACGGTCCACTTCTACATGGAGTGGGAGGGGAGCAGCGGCGACCTCGACCTGATCCAGGACGACCTGGGTCTTCCGTTCAACTTCCCGTGCGGCTTCCCGACGGCGACGGGTAACGTGCCCGAGGAGGGCGACTGCACGCTGCCGGCCGGTAGCTACCTCCTGTGGGTGAACAGCTACGACGGCGGTGACGGGGTGTACCACGTGACCGGCGAGATCGTGCCCTGATCGGGACACGGCGATAGCCAGCGGGCGCGTCACGTGTCTGCGAACGGAGCGGGGGTCTCGAGAGAGGCCCCCGTTCTGCGTTATGGCGGTTCCGCGTCCCGAGTCGGGGGAGGGTAGATGAACGGCGTGGAACACCGGGTGGCCGTGGGGCTGGGAAGCAATCTCGGCGACCGGCTCGCGCATCTACGGGCGGGGCTCCTGTACCTGCGACGCGTAGTGGACGAGATCCGCGTATCGGACGTGTACGAGACGGAACCCGTCGGCTATTCGGACCAGGGACCGTTCCTCAATGCCTGCGTGATTGGTGCCACCCGACTGACGCCCCGGCAGCTCCTGGACGAGCTGAAGCACGCGGAGCGGCTGGCCGGGCGGACGGGCGGCGGACCGCGCAACGGTCCACGGGTGCTGGATCTCGACCTGCTGCTCTACGGCACCCGCAGTGTCCATGAGCCCGATCTGATCGTGCCTCATCCTCGCCTTCGGCAGCGGGCCTTCGTCCTCGTCCCGCTGCGGGACATCGCGGCGGACTGGCGGGTACCGGGAGAGGAAGAGCAGCCGGGGCCGACCGTGGCGGAGCTGGCCGCGGCCGTCGGAGCCGGGGGAGTGACCCGAACGAGCATGCAACTGGGAGAAGCTGGATGAAACGAGGCCTGTGGGTGCTCGCGCTGGCCGCGGCGACGGTGGTCGGCTGCGGCGACGCGGACGCCGTGCCGGGGCGCTCCGGAGGCACCGCGAGCGCTGACTCGGCGCTGCGGACCCGTTCGGAGGAGCTGCTGCCCGACGTGGAGCGTCTGAGCGGCCTGCCGGCCCGTGAGCCCCTGAACTTCGGGCTGCGGTCGCGGGAGAGCCTCGAGCGCTTCCTGAAGAACGAACTGGACGAGCAGTTCGCCGACGAGCACCTCGGAAGCCTGGTCCGCGTCTATGCCCGCCTCGGGCTCGTTCCCGACACGCTCGACCTCCAGCCGCTACTGACCCGGCTGCTCATGGAGCAGATCGTCGGGTTCTACGATCCGGCCTCCGATACCCTGTTCGTCATGGAGGGGGTCGACGACCAGCTCGTCGAGGGAGTGCTCGTCCACGAGATGGTTCATGCGCTGCAGGACCAGTACGTGGACCTCGATTCGCTCGTGGAGGCCAGCCGGCATCGGAACGACGAAGGGATGGCGGTGCAGGCGGCGATCGAGGGTCACGCCACCATGGTGATGTACGAGTGGATGCTGAAGCAGATGACCGGACGGGACGTCGACCTCTCCAGTCTTCCGCGCCTCAGCGAACAGTTCGACATGGACGCCCTCGGGTCGGCCGGAATCGAGATGCCGGAGCTCGAACAGGCGCCGGCTATCATTCGCGAGCAGCTCCTGTTCCCCTACGTGGCGGGCCTCGACTTCCTCCAGGTGCGCTGGGGCAGCCCGGCGGGCCGCGTGCCGCCGCTGGGCGACGCGATGCCGCACACGACCGAGCAGATTCTCCACCCCGGCCGCTGGGGAGCGCCGGAGACCGCCGTACCGCCGCCGCTGACCTTCGCCGGCGCCTTGCCGCCAGGCTGGGAGGAGGTCTACCGGGACGGGATGGGAGAGGAGGACACACGGGTGTTCCTGCGTGAGTTCCTCGATGACCGGGGACGTGCCGATGCCGCGGCGCGCGGCTGGGACGGTGACGTCTACCGGCTGGTCGAGGGCCCGCACGGCGAAGTGCTCGTCTGGGTGTCGCGGTGGGACGCGCCTCGGGAGGCCGACGAGTTCGCGGCCTCGGCCCGTCGCGCCTTCGCCGCTCGCTATGCGGGCGACGAGGGACGGCGCGTGGCCGTGGAGCGGATCGGCGAGCGCGAGGTGCGGGTCGTCGACAGGCCGGCCGCCGAGGGGGCCCTGCCCGATGGACTTCTCGCGGTGGACGGATGAACGATTCACCCGCTTCCGAGTCCGTCCTGCGGGTAGGGGTTCCGACCGCTCCCGCCCCCACCTATCCGGTGCGCCTTGAGCGCGGCGCCTTCCGGCGTCTCGGTGAGATCGTGGCGGAGCTGGGGGACTGGAGCCGCGTCATCGTCGTGGCCGACGCGACCGTAGCCGCCCTGTACGGCGAAGACGCCGTGCGGAGTCTCGAAGCGGCGGGGATGGCCGCCACGCTCGAGACGTTCGCGGCGGGGGAGGCGGCGAAGTCGCGGTCCACGTGGTCGGAGCTGACGGATCGGCTGCTCGCGGCCGGCCTCGGGCGCGACGGACTCGTCGTGGCGCTGGGCGGCGGCGTGACTGGCGACCTCGCGGGCTTCGTCGCCGCCACCTACATGCGCGGCCTGCCCTGGGTCGTGGCGCCCACCAGCCTGCTGGCCATGCTCGACAGTGCCGTGGGCGGAAAGACGGCCGTCGACACGCCGGACGGGAAGAACCTGGTCGGCGCGTTTCACCATCCACGGCTGGTCGTCGCGGATCCCGACCTGCTGGCGACGCTGCCGCCGGCACACGTACGGGCCGGACTGGCCGAGGGCGTGAAGACCGCCGCGATTCGGGACGTCGGACTGTTCGAGTGGATGGAGGAGCACGCGGCGGAGCTGCGAGGCGGCGACAC
>JASFRN010000094.1:0-10813 GCA_050114915.1 Gemmatimonadales bacterium
CCAGAACGCGAAACCCCAGGTTCTCCAGCACCGGCATCACGTCGCTCAGAACGAAGCGAGCACCCCGATCGAACACGCGCAGCTCGAACCCGTTGGGCTGGGGCGGATTGAGATCGGCGAGCACGATCTGCCGCTCGCCGCTCTGGCGCACGTCTTCCAGGCGGCTGATGTCGTCGGCGACCCGTCCCACGGACGTGGCGGCCCGATACTCGGAGGAGAACGCACCACCGTAGCGGCCGACCAGCTCCGCCGTGCGGCCGCGGTCGTGTTCGTGTTCGAGCTTGACGGTGAGACGTTCGTCCCACGTCAGCACCGTCTCGCGGATCGCATCGCGAACGGCCGCGATATCGATCGAGTCGATGTCCTTGACGTCCGACGCGAGATAGAAGTGGAGCCGCGCCTGCTCGCCCTCTCCGATCGTCAGATAGTAGTTGAGCAGACGGCCTTTAAACGCCTCGACGAGGATCTGCTGGATTCGCTGGCGCACCTCGCCGGAGAACTTCCGGCGCGGGAGGATCACCATCACGTTCGCCCCGCGGGCGAGCGCGTCGGGCCGGGCGTAGATCAAGATGTCCTCGGTGCCGTGGGTCTCGACGACGGCGTCGATGATTCCCAGCAGCTCGGGCACGGGCGTGAGGAACAGGTCCTCCTTCGGCAGGCTGTTGAACGTCCGCACGATCAGCCCGTGGTCGTGCGAGCCCTTGTCGACCTGCTCGGCCTCGAGGATCTCGCGCAACTTGCGGCGCAGGATCGGGATCTGAGAGGCGTCCTGGGCGAACGCCTTGGCGGTGAACAGCCCGAGGAAGCGGCGTTCAGCCAGCACCTGGCCGCTGGCGTCGATCTTCTTGACGCTGATGTCGTCCATCCGCGCCCGGCGGTGAATCGGCGACAGCGAGTTCGTCTTCGACACGATGAGCAGCGGTCCGCCGACCAGCCGTGCGCGCAACCCGGGAGGCAGCTCGTCGATCGGCACGGGCTCGGCGAAGGCCGAGCGGTCCTCCTCCCGCAGGATGCCGAGTCCCGACCCGGGGTCCACCTGCACCGAGGCCTCGTCGTCGCCGGGCTCCAGCAGATATCGCCGGAAGCCGAGGAACACGAAATTGCCGTCCGCCAGCCACTCCAGGAGCTCCTGCACCTCCTGGATCTCCGCAGCCCGCCACGACATCTCGGCCTTTCCCTCTTCGAGATCGGCGACGATCCGCTCGACCTGCTCGATCATCGGCTGAAAGTCCGAGGTCGCCGTCTGGAGCAGGCGCAGGTTGTCCTCGGTCTCGAGCCGTAACTCCTCCGCGTACTCCTCCGACATCGAGCCTTCGAGCACGACGAGAACGGCCGACGTGCGCGTCCCTTCGTGAGTCCGGTCGAGGACCTCGACGATCCGGGCATCGTCGTCGCGGCGCAGGACGAGTACGGGGTGCAGGAGCGACTCGATCGCGAGGGAGCGTCCGTGCATCCCCTCGCGCAGGGTCTCGACGATGAACGCGGAATCCGGCATCACCGTGAGCAGGTAGGTTCGATGTTCCGCCTCGTCGGCCGGGAGAACGCGTACGCCGACGTCTCCCTCCGGCGTGTCTTCGACGAGCTGGAACAGGGCGCGCACCGCGGCGGCGACCTGGGCCGTGTCCTCCTCCTGCAGCCACTCCTCGGACACGCGCCGGAGCAGCCGTCGGGCGAACTCTTCGAGCGGCCCGGGAGACTCAGCCGGCTCCGGACCTCGCAGCTCCAGGAGTACGTCCGATACGGGACCGTTCTTTGCCGCCGAAACTTCCATTTCCGGGATTCTCCTCACGCTCGGTGAGCCCGCAGGCGTTGCTGGTCGGCCTCCGCGGGCCAATACTCACGACATTCTGCCGTGCCCGTGCGACGGATACAACCGGCAAGCGTGACCACATGCAAGTTCCATCCCTACAGAGCCGCCCGTGACGGAATACCGACGCAGCCGCGTCTGGTGGCGCTACCTCAAGCGCCGGGTGGGCTCGACCCTGCGGGTATGGACGATGCGCTACGGCCTCGACGAGGGTTTCGTCGTCCTGCTGGCGGCCGTGATCGGCTCGCTGGCCGGCGTCGCCGTCGTCGGGTTCTATGGTCTCATCGACTGGGTCCGCACTTTCGCCGGCTGGGCGCGTGAGACGACAGGTGGCGCCGGCCTGCCCTGGCTGGCGTTCGGCCTCGTGCCGACCGGCCTGTGGCTCGCCGCCCGTCTCCTGCGTCCGGTGCAGCACTCCCGCGAAATGGTGCCGGCTCTCATCCGGGCCAACGTACGGCACGACGGGTTTCTCTCCGTCCCCGACGTCATCCGGAAGGTGCTGGCCGCTGGCCTGACGATCGGCTCGGGGGGCTCGCTGGGCGCCGAGGGACCGGTGGCGGTCGCTGGAGCGGGCGTTGCGTCGGGACTTTCGCAGGCGTTCCGCTTCGGTTCGCGCCGCACCCGGGTGCTCCTGGCGTGCGGCACCGCGGGCGGGATCTCGGCGGCCTACAACGCCCCGATCGCCGGCGTGCTGTTCGCGCTCGAGGTCGTGCTGGGCACATTCGCGGTCGGGGCTCTCAGCCCGGTGGTGATCTCCAGCGTCATGGGGGCGGTGGTGTCCAGGCGCTTCCTCGGCGCGAGTCCCGCGTTCGCGGTGCCCACCGAGTATCACCTCGGGTCCCCGGCGGAGCTGCCGCTCTATCTCCTGCTGGGAATCCTGGGCGGCATCCTGTCGTTCGGTTTCACCCAGATGTTCTACCGCACGCAGGACGTGATCGAGAAGGTCCCCAACCAGGACCTGCGTCCGATCATCGCGGGACTCGCCGTCGCCTCGCTCGGGCTGCTCCACCCGGAGCTGCTGGGGGACGGCCGGCACGGCATTTCGATGGTGCTCGCATCGCAGCTCACCGGCTGGGTGGCGCTGGGGCTGTCGCTCACTAAGGTGTTCGCCTCCGGGCTCACCGAAGGCGGCGGCGGCACCGGCGGCGTGTTCACTCCCTCGCTGCTCGTGGGGTCGGCATTCGGGAGCTTCTTCGGGCTCACCGCCCAGCAGGTGTTCCCCGGCCTGGGAATCACGCCGGTCTCCTTCGCCCTCGTCGGGATGGCCGCGCTGGTGGCGGGCGCCACGTTCGCGCCTCTCACGGCGATCATCATCGTATACGAGATCACGGGCGACTACGGGCTCATCCTGCCGCTCATGCTGGTATGCGTCGTCAGCTACCTGGTCTCTCGCCGACTCGGCCCCGAGTCGATCTACTCGGAAGCGCTCGCGCGGACGGGGGACAACATCGTGCACGGCGCCGACCGCTCGGCGCTCGAGAACGTGCGAGTGGCCGACTGCTACGATCGAGACCCGGACGTCGTCCAAGAGGACGCCCCGGTCCGGCAGATTCTCGGGCAAATTCGGGGTTCCTCCCAGAGCGGCTTCCCCGTGGTGAACCGCCAGCTCGAGTTCACGGGCATTCTCCTCTACCAGCAGGTGGCCCGCGCGCTCGAAGAGAACCTCGTGGACGTGGTGATCGCCGCCGACCTGCAGATGCCGGAGGAGGAGTTCGTCACGCCGAAGGAGTCGCTGCTCGTGGCGATGCGCAAGATGAACCTGAGGGACGTCGAGATGCTTCCGGTCCTCGAAGGCGGTGAGTCGAAAGTGCTCATCGGGCTGCTCACACGCGGGGACATCATGGAGGCGTACCAGACCCGGCTGCTGCTGGAGGAGGGCGGGTGATCCTCGGAGTCGGCGTCGACCACGTGGATACGACGCGGATCGCCGAGCTGCGCGAGCGGTTCGGGGAGCGCGGCGAGCGGCGCCTGTTCACGGACCACGAACGGGCGCGCTGCAGGGGCCGGCCGCGGCCGTCGGAGTGCCTGGCGGCTCGCTTCGCCGCCAAGGAGGCGTTCGTGAAGGCCCTGGGCACCGGCCTGCGCGGGATGGCGTGGACGGACATCGAGGTCCGCGGCGGCGAGGACGAGCGTCCACGGCTCGTGCTGAAAGGCGGGGCGCTCGCCGCGTTCGAGGCTCGTGGCGGCACGGCCGCCCACGTCAGCCTGACGCACGAGGCGGGAATGGCCCTGGCCGTCGTCGTGCTGGAGGGAACGGCGCCGGTAAGCTGACCGGCGCGTCGGTTCAGCGCTCGGGTCGCACCGCGCCGATCCATCCGTCGGCGAGACGGGCGCCGAACGTGCCCTCGCCCAGTCGATCCACCGCCACGCCGCCTCGCGTTTCGGAAGCGTGGATCATCGCACCGTTCCCCAGGCAGATGCCGACGTGCGATACCGGTCCGCCGTCCCATGCGAAGAACCAGAGATCGCCCGGCCTGCCTTCGAGCCCGGGATCGTGCCCCTCCGGCAGCCCGCCCGCAGCCGTCCGCTGATCGCGGCTATCGCGGGGCAGTCGGAAACCGTGAAGCGCGTACACGGACTGGACGAAGCCGGAACAATCGGTCCCCTCGCGAATCCGGCCGCCCCAGTGATAGGGCGCGCCGAGCCATCCGCGGGCCGTCTCGGCGGCGAAGGCGGGATCGGCCGGGTAATCCAGGGCTCGAGCCGGCCCGAACACGACCCGTGACGCGTCCGACGGGTCGACGCGCTCTCCGTCCGGCAGGAGCAGGCCGCTCTCGGGAGCGCGCGGGAGCCGGGCGCCCCACGGGGCGAAACCGCCGGGCCCGCCCCGCAGGCCCGTTCCCAGGCAGAAGCCGTCGGCCGCCGCCACCCACGCCTTCGCGTCCGATTCGCTCACGAGGCGCAGGGCTCCGCGGGTAGTGAGCCCCGGGTAGCCGTCGGGCCCGCCGACCCGGAACCAGTCGTCGGCCACGGCCTCGAGCAGTTCGACGACTTCACCGAGCACCAGCTGGCTGACCATCTCGGAACGGTGCGAGGGCTCGCGGCGGAGCGGGGACCAGGCCACCCGGACGATGGCCTTTCGCGTGTCGGGGAACCCCGGGGCGACTGACGGGTTGAAGGATGTGAGCGCCCCCGGAGCCTCGGAACCTACCTTGGATCCTATCCCCGCAGTCGATCCGTGGCCGAGGGGGCTGCTCATTCTTTCCTCCGGACCGGTGACTTCTCGTTCACGGCCGGCCGCGAACAATAGGTTCCGACCCGCGCCTCGCGCAAATCACGCCCCACCCAGCTCACGCTCCAGCAACCAGGCCACGTCCGCCTCGTCCAGCGGTTCCCACTCCAGGCCCACGAAGCCGTGCGCCGTGTCGCGCCGTACGAATCCGAAGGTGGCCGGCCGGCGACCGTAGAAGTAGAGGCCTACCTCCGCCGAGGTGGCGGGCGTCAGGGCGCCCGACGCGTGGCGTAGCCGGAGATGTCGGAAGGGCCGTCCGCCATGGAGTTCACGACGTCCGTCGCATTCCACGAACAGACTGACCTCGATCCCGAACGACAGTCGGCGGACGTGGCCGGCGTCGAGACCGGGCAGCGGGCTGTGTCGCCCGACGGGCACCCAGCGATCCCGGTCCTCGGCGGCGGCGCCGAGCTCGCGCGCCACCTGGCGCAACTCGATCGCGCCGGGCGAGAGGTCCACGACCTCCCGTCCGAGCAATCTCGGCCGCCGATCGACCACGTCGAGCAACAGCCAGGTCCGGGGGTACCCGCCGATCTCTCCGGCCCCGAGGCCGAGCCGGTTCGTCACCCTCCCATGCGTCCGTAGCGGTCTTCGAGGCGCACAACGTCGTCGAGTTCCGGCGTGCTCACCTCGAGGATGACGCTGTCTTCCAGCGCCTCCATCCGGTGCACGGTCCCCGGCGGGATCTCGATCGCCGTGCCGGGCCGCCACTCGAACACCTCGCCGTCGCGGGTGAACTGCATGCGTCCCGACTGCAGAAACAGCGTCTCGTGCTTCACGACGTGCTTCTGCAGCGACAGCAAATGGCCCGCGTCCACCTCGAGCACCTTGCCCGCGTAGCGGTCGGTGTGGGCGTACCACACTTCCCGGCCCCAGGGCTTGTCGACGATCTTCGGTTCGTGGGCGGAGCTCATGGCGCGGGTTCTCGCAGGTCGGAGTGGGTGGTTTGTCGATCGGCATCCGCCCGGCGCATCGCACCGGCGGACGTTGGGCCGAATATATCCACGGCCCCGTGGCAGACAACCGAGAGCTCAGCGGTAGTCGTGGCTGCTCACCCTCAGCGTGTGGCCGCCGAGGTCGAGAGCCTCGGCCTGGTCGACGAGCACGTTGATCACCCCGTCCTCCTCCTGCACGACGCCGCCGAGCAGGAGAAGCGGAGCCCGCAGCACGTCCCGCATCTTCTCGACCCGGTCGGGCATGACGACGAAGTTCGAGAACCCGGTCTCGTCTTCCAGCGTCACGAACATGATCCCCTTCGCCGGCCCCGGGCGCTGGCGGCAGATCACGAGGCCCGCGGCGTGCACCCGGTCGTCGCGACGGCATGACCTCAGCGCTTCGGCGGTGATCGCGCCGCGGCGGTTCAGCTCCGGCCGCAGATGCGCGACGGGATGGCCGGTGATCGACAGGCCCGTGCACCGGTAGTCGGCCGCGATCATCTCGATGGGATTCATCGGCGGCAGGGAACGACGCGCCGCGGCGGCTCCGTCCGACCGCCGGGCCAGCGGCCCGGCGTCGCCCCGCACCCGGCGCAGAACTTCCCACAGCGCCTCGCGGCGCCCCGGCCACAGCGTTTCGAACGCGCCCGCCTCGGCGAGCACCCGGAGCTCGCGGGCGCCGAGGCCGCTGCGCCGCACCACGTCATCCACGGAACGGAACGGTCCCTCCGCCCGCGCCGCCTGCAACTTTTCGCGGGCCCGCGACCCGAGGCCACGCACGAGCCGCAGGCCGAGCCGCATGGCCGGCTCGCCCCCGATCGCGGCAGCCGACCCCGGCTCGAGCGTCGTGTCCCAGCCCGAGCGCGCCAGATCGACCGGACGGATCTCGACCTCGTGCAGCCGGGCGTCGTGAACGATCGTGCCCGGCGAGTAGAAGCCCATCGGCTGCGAGTTCAGGAGCGCCGCGTAGAACTCGGGCGCGTAGTGGTGCTTCAGCCACGACGAGGCGTAGACGAGGAGCGCGAAGCTGGCCGAGTGGCTCTCGGGAAAGCCGTAATTGGCGAACGCCGTCAGGTACTGGAGCACCTTCTCCTCCACCTCGGGCGCGACCCCGTTCGCCCGCATGCCGGCGACGAGGTCGCGCTCGACGGCCTCCATCGCCCGGTGCGAACGCTTGAAGCCCATCGCCCGGCGCATGTTGTCGGCCTGGGCGGGCGTGAAGCCGGCGAGCGCGATCGCCACCTTCATCCCCTGCTCCTGGAACAGCGGCACCCCGAGCGTGCGCTTCAGGATCGGCTCGAGCCGCGGATCGAGATAAGTGACCGGCTCCTCCCCCTTCCGGCGCCGCAGGTAGGGGTGGACCATGTCGCCCTGGATCGGCCCGGGGCGGATGAGCGCCACCTCGACGACGAGGTCGTAGAAGCAGCGGGGCTTCAGGCGCGGCAGCGTGTTCATCTGCGCGCGCGATTCGATCTGGAACACGCCGATCGTGTCGGCCGCGCAGATCATGTCGTATACCGCCTCGTCGCCGGGCGGGATCGACGCCAGGTCGAGCGCCACGCCGCGCGTCTCGCGCACGTAGCGGAGCGCCCGGCCGAGCATCGTCAGCATCCCGAGCCCGAGCAGGTCGAACTTCACGAAGCCGGGGAGGTCGAGGTCGTCCTTGTCCCACTGGATGATCGTCCGGTCCTCCATCGAGGCGCGCTCGATCGGCACGAGCTCGCCGAGGGGCCGGCTCGAAAGCACGAAGCCGCCGACGTGGATCGAGCGGTGGCGCGGCAGGTCCTCGAGGCCGCGCACGGCGCGAAGCAGGGCCCGCGACCGTGGATCCGCCGGATCGAGCCCCGCCTTCGCGAGCCCGCCGGCCGCAAGGCGCTCCGCCGCGTCCCCCGCCCCGCCCCGGTCGACCTCCGTCGACAGCCGGTCGCTGACCTCCATCGGGTAGCCGAGCACCCGGGCCGCGTCGCGCACGGCCATCTTCCCGCGGTAGGTGATCGACTCGCACACCATGGCGGCGTGCCCCCGCCCCCAGCGCCCGTACACGTACTGCAGCACCTCCTCGCGGTCCTCGTGGGCGATGTCGAGATCGATGTCGGGCGGCTCGTCGCGCGACTCCGACAGGAAGCGCTCGAACAGGAGCTCGAACCCGATCGGGTCGACGGCCGTGATCCCGAGGCAGTAGCAGACGACCGAGTTCGCGGCCGACCCCCGTCCCTGCACGAGGATCCCCCGCCGGTTCGCGAACCGGACGATGTCCCACATGATCAGGAAGTAGTCGTCCAGCTCGAGCCGCCGGATGATCTTCAGCTCGTGCTCGACCTGGCGGCGGTGGGCGTCGCCGAACGCTTCGCCGTAGCGCTCTTCGGCGCCACGCTCGACGAGGCCGCGCAGGAACCCGTGGGGATCGCCGCCGCCGGGCACCGGGAACGCGGGCAGCCGCGGCCGGAGGTCTCGCAATCGAAACGCGCAGCGGCCGGCGATCTCGGCGGTGCGCGCGAAGGCGGCGCAGCCGCGGCAGCCGCACCCCTGGCCCGCACCGCCGCCGCGCCGCTCGCACCACCGCTCCGCCATCGCCGCCGCGTCCTTCAGATACCACTCCGCGTTCGGACGCAGGCGGTCGCCCGCCTCGTCGAGCGTCACCCCGTGCTTCAGGCAGGTGAGCACGTCGCACACGATCCGGTCGCGCGGGCGAGCGTAGCGCGGCGCGTTCACCGGCACCCAGGAGAGTCCGAGCTCCCCGGCGAGCCTGATCCAGCGGCCGCAGCGCCGCCCGTCGGCCGGCAGGCCGTGATGCTCGAGCGCGACGTGCAGACGATCGCCGAACACCTCGCGCAACGGCCGCAGCGCCGCGCGGTGACGCGGCGCGCCCGGCGGGTCGGCATCGCCCATCAGCAGGCATACGAGTCCCTCAGAACGGCGGCGCAACGCGGGCAGGTCCAGGCGGGGGAAGCCTCGATCGCCCCCGAGCCGCGCCTCGTTGACCAGCGCCGCGAGATGGTGGTAGCCCTCCGCATCCGCGCACAGGAGTACGAGCCGCAGACCGCCGAACTCGATCCGCACCTCCGCCCCGACGATCGGCCGCACGCCCGCCGTCTCGCAGGCCCGCGTGAACCGCACGGCGCCGCCGAGGTCGAAGGTGTCGGTGAGCGCCAGGGCCGGCAGACCGAGCTCGGCGGCGCGCTCCGCGTGGTCTTCGGGATTGCACGCCCCGTCCAGGAGCGAAAACCCGGAGCGCGCGGACAGCTCGACGAACGGAGGCGCGGCCGGCAGACTCATCGGCGGGAAACTCCGGGGCGCCCGGGAAGTAAGAAGGAAAACTTCGAACGCCATCTCCCCCGGAGGCTCGAGCCATGCGAAGCGGATGCCCGCATCGACGTTTCCTTCTTCCCGTTCTCGGAATCGCCCTCACCGTGAGCGCCGCCGACGTCGTCGCGCAGGTCCCGGCGACCGACACCCGGACCGTCACCGACCGCTACATCGAGCTGACCTTCCAGCGCCGGTACGACGAGCTGCGCGATCTCTACGCGCCGGACGCCGAATTCTTCGACCCGACCGGCGACGTGTTCGCGGGCCGCGCCGCCGACGGGCCGGTGCATGGCGCCGACGCGATCGTCGATCTTCAGAAGAGCTGGAACATCGCGGACGCCGCCTTCGACGTCGCCGCCGCGTTCACGGTCGGCGAGTACTCCTTGTATCGCGGCACTCTGACGGTGCAGTTCGGCGGCTCTTCGGCCCGCTACGCCGTGCGGCCCTTCCTGACCGTTCTGCGGGTGCGCGACGGACGGGTCGTCCTGCGCAACGACTTCGGCGAGTACGTCGAGTCGTTCGACCTCGGCGACGGCTTCGACGAGGCCACGAAGGACACCCGGGCCGTGGCGGACCGCTATCTCGCCGCCTACACCGGCGCGGACCTCGCCACGCAGGCCGAGCTGCTGGCCCCCGACGTTCGGTTCCAGGACCCGACGGCACAGGTGTTCGGCCCGTCGTCGGGCCAGCTGTTCGAGTCGGCCGAGGCGCTGCTGGCACGCCGGCGCCAGATCTACGAACGGATCGGCGCCTTCGCCTTCGACCCGGAGGGCTCGTTCGCCGCGAACCATCACGCCGTCTACTGGGGAACCGTGCGCTATTCCGCAGGCGGCGCCCGCTACATCCAGCCGGCCGTGATGATCGTCGAGGTGCACGACGGCCGCGTGACCCGCCATTGGGATTTCGTCGACTACTCCGTCGGACCGTCCTGATCCGGGGCCCGGAAACCCGGCGCCGAGACGTCTCGTAGGGCCGGATGAGCCGGACGAACACGCAACCCTGTACGACACGCACCGTGAGAAGGATGCCATGGACGACCTGATTCCGATCGTCGCGATCTTCTTCGTGATCGGCGTACCCGTGATGTCGATCGCCACCCACTTCGTCCTGCGCCCCCTGGTGCGCGACATCGTCGGCGCGCTGCGTGGCGGCTCGCGGGAGGAGATGGACGTGCTTCGCAACCAGATCACCGAGCTGCACGAAGAGCTCGCCAGGCACGAGAACCAGCTCCACGTGCTCACCGAAGCCGAAGCGTTCCGCCGGCAGCTGGAGGCAAAAAAAGACCGCTGAGGCGCACGCCGCGGCGTCGCGGCGCCCTTCAGTCCCACCAGCCGTGCAGCCACCAGCGCAGCTCTCCTGACGGGCGGTATTCCCGGAACAGCCAGATCAGTCCGCCATCCCCCGTGCAGACACGGAAGTACTCGCGGTGGTAGGGATCCTTCCACCAGTCGCCGGACAGCCGCTCGGGTCCCTCGGCGGCGGCGATCCGGTGGCGTCCCGCCTCCCCCCGCAACTCGGCCGGGCGTCCGGCCT
>JASFRN010000095.1:0-10432 GCA_050114915.1 Gemmatimonadales bacterium
TGCTTCTCCTTGCTGTACTGGAAGGCGAGCGCGAGGAGCTCGAGGTCGAGGCGGTCTTCGCGGCCCTCGACCGCGGCCAGGAACTCCGCCGGCAGGATGGACCGCGCCCCGTCCGCCGGGGGGCTGGCCTCCGGCGGCGTCGACGGGCTCGTCTGTGCCTGGCTGCGTGCCACGTGGCCTCCCGGCCTCGGCGTGGGGCTGTCGATTCCTCGTCCCAATATTACACTTCCGGGGTCCGCGAGGCCCGTTCCACCGACTTCGAGGCGAAGGCGAGGCGCATGACCGACACCCCGAATCACGCGGCGCGCGACGCCGCGCACGACGCCGCCCGCATCCGGCCGATCGAGCCGGGCGACGACGAGCGCATGGCCTCGATCATCCGGCGCGTGATGACGGAGTTCGGCGCCGTGGGCGAGGGATACTCGATCATGGACCCCGAGGTCGACCACATGACCGAGGCGTACGCCGGCGACGACGCCGCCTACTTCGTGGCGCTCGTCGACGAAGAGGTCGTGGGAGGCGCCGGGATCGGCCCGCTCGTCGGCGGTCCGCCGGACGTGTGCGAGCTGAAGAAGATGTACCTGCTGCCCGAGGCGCGCGGCCACGGGTTCGGGCGGCGGCTCATGGACCTCTGCCTCGACGCCGCCCGGGAGGCGGGGTACGCGCGCTGCTACCTGGAGACGCTCGGCCACATGACTGAGGCCCGGCGGCTGTACGAGCGGAATGGCTTCGCCCCGATCGACGCGCCGATGGGCGCGACCGGACACACCGGCTGCAACGGCTGGTACCTGCGCGACCTCTGACCGCCGCGGCGGCCACCGGACGGGAGACGACCTCATGGGAACCGGACGGCTCGAAGCGTTCAGCGACGGCGTGCTGGCCATCATCATCACGATTATGGTGCTCGAGATGGCGGCGCCGCACGGGGCGGAGTTCGCGGCCCTCGGTCCACTGCTGCCCGTGTTCTCGAGCTACGTGCTCAGCTTCGTCTACCTCGGCATCTACTGGAACAACCACCATCACATGCTGCACGTGACCGAGCGGGTGAACGGCGCCGTGCTGTGGGCGAACCTGCACCTGCTGTTCTGGTTGTCGCTGATCCCGTTCGTCACGAGCTGGATGGGCGAGAACAGCTTCGCGCCGGTTCCGACCGCCATGTACGGCGTCGTGCTGCTGATGGCCGCGATCGCCTACTGGATCCTGCAGCGAGCGATCCTGCGCCAGGAAGGCTGCGAGTCGGTGCTCGCCGTGGCCGTGGGCCGCGACCTCAAGGGGAAGGCGTCGCCCGTCCTCTACGCCCTCGCGATCCCGGCGGCCCTGTTCGTGAGCCCGTGGCTGGCGGGCGTCCTCTACGTCGGCGTGGCGTTCATGTGGCTGCTCCCCGACCGGCGGATCGAGCGCGCGCTGGCGAGCCCCGGCGCCGACGCCTGACCCTCAGTCATAGGGCGGCCGGCGCTGATTCGTGCGCGCCGGCGCGCCCGCCCGCTCGGCCACCATCAGGCCCCGCTCGAGCAGGCTCACGAACGTCGTGTCGCCGAGCACGATGTGGTCGCGCACCGGGATCCCGAGCAGCCGGCCGCTCTCCACCATCTGCACCGTGACGTCGAGGTCCTCGGGCGACGGGTCGGGATCGCCGCTCGGGTGGTTGTGGGCGAGGATCAGGCTCGCGGCCGCCCGCGCGATCGCCGGGGCGAACACCTCGCGCGGGTGGACGAGCGACGAGTTGAGCAGCCCCACCGTGATCCGCCGCTCGCTCAGCACCCGGTTCTGGGAATCGAGGTAGAGCACCCAGAACTCCTCCTGCCGCCGGTCGCGCAGCAGCGGCCCGAGGCGCCGGAACACGTCGCCCGGCCCGCGGATCCGGTCGCCCCGGCTGGCCGGTTCGGTGGCGAGCCGCCGGCCCAGCTCGAGCGCCGCGGCGACCCTGGCCGCGCCCGCCGGCCCGATGCCCGGCAGCCCGCGCAGCTCCGCCGGCTCGGCGGCCCCGAGACGTCGGAGCGAGCCGTCGTAGCGCACGAGCAGCTCGGTGCCGAGCTCGAGCGCCGAGCGGCCCGCCGACCCCGAGCCCAGCACCAGCGCCAGGAGCTCGCGCACCGGGAGCGCCCGCGCCGACAGCTTCTCGAGCCGCTCGCGCGGCCGGTCCGTGTCGGGCCATTCGCGAATCGTCGCCATGGAGGGAGGATCCGGCCGGGGCTCAACCGGACTTCAACCTTGAGGCGCACCGGCGGCGGCGGTATTCCTTAGAGGCGGTCCCGACCACCCCGTCGACAGGAGGTCGCGTGGACACCCTGCCCTGGAGCCTCATTCTCGCGCTCGCCGCGAGCGGCGTCGTGATGGCGCTGATCTCGTGTCTCGTGGGAATGCGCCCGAAGGTCGAGAACCCCGCGTGGTGGGCGCTGTACCTCGTGTGGATCGCGGTGGTGCTGTTCCTGGCCCCCGGCGCCCCGTTCCTGACGATCCTCGTCGCCAGCACGCTCGCCGGGCTCCTGCACGGAATCACGACGGCCCTGCTCCTCGACGCCTACCGCGCCAACAACCCGTGGCACGCCGAGCGCACGCAGGGACCTCGCGGACGGCTCGCCGCGCAGTTCATCGGGATGGGCTTCGCGATCGGCCTCGGGTTCGGGGCGATCGTGGGCGGCATCGCCTGGGGGTTGAGCAAGATATGAACGCGCAGACGACCGACGGACCCCGCCCCTCGCGGGCCTTCATCGCGGTGCGCAGCCTCGGCTACGCGATCGCCTTCGTGATGCTGTGGACGTGGATCATCGCCGCCGCCGCGCCGTTCGACGAGCGCCTCGGATTCTATCTGCCGGCCTGGCTCCGCCTCCCCGGCCTGGCCCTCGCCGCCCTCGGCGCCGTCCTGACCGTGGCCTGCGTCGTCGCGTTCACGGTGGCAGGCCTCGGCACGCCGGCCCCGTTCGACGCGCCACGGCACTTCGTGGCGACCGGGCCCTACCGCTACCTCCGGAACCCCATGTTCCTGGGTGCCGCGATCGTGCTCGTCGGGGCGGCCTTCATGCTGCGGTCGCCCACCACGCTGAGCGTCGCCGCGCTCTTCCTCGTGCTCGCCCACCTGTTCATCGTGTTCTACGAAGAACCGACGCTGGAGCGGAAGTTCGGCGACGAATACCGGGCGTACCGGGCCGCGGTGCGCCGCTGGATCCCGCGTTCGCCGGGCGGCTAGCGGCGGGCGAGCGACCCCACCATATATTTCGATCCGGCAGCGCGGCCCATCGATGGGCCGCTCCCCGATATCGGTGAGACGCGACATGGCGAATCGTACTATCGTGGTGATGGGCGCCACCGGCGCCCAGGGTGGCGGACTCGTGCGGGCGATGCTCGATCACCCCGAGGCGGGCTTCGTGCCGCGGGCGATCACCCGCGATGCGAGCTCCGACGCGGCGCGGGCGCTGGCGGCGGCCGGCGCGGAGGTCGTCGAGGCCGATCTCGACCGGCCCGAAACGATCGCGGCCGCGTTCGACGGGGCGTACGGCGCCTACTGCGTGACGTTCTTCTGGGCCCACTTCTCCCCGACGCTCGAACTCCAGCACGCCCAGATCCTCGCGGGCGCGGCCGCGGAGAAAGGGCTGCGGCACGTCATCTGGTCGACCCTCGAGGACACGCGGAGGTGGATCCCGCTCGACGACGACCGGATGCCGACGCTCCAGGGCCACTACAAGGTCCCGCACTTCGACGCGAAGGGAGAGGCGAACCACTTCTTCACGGACGCGAAGGTGCCGACGACCTTCCTGCTCACGTCGTTCTACTGGGACAACTTCATCCACTTCGGATCGGGACCGACCCGTCGGCCCGACGGGTCCCTGGCGCTCGTGATGCCGATGGGTGACGCGAAGCTGGCCGGGATCGCGGCCGAAGACATCGGCCGCTGCGCGTTCGGAATCTTCCGCGAGGAAGCGCGGTATATCGGCCAGGAAGTGGGCATCGCCGGCGAACACCTGACGGGGGCCGAGATGGCGGCCGCCATGAGCGACGCGCTCGGCGAGGAGGTCGTGTACGACGCCGTGTCGCCCGAAGTCTACCGGAGCTTCGACTTCCCCGGCGCCGACGACCTCGGGAACATGTTCCAGTTCTACCGCGACTTCAGCGACTACTTCTGCGGCGTCCGCAACGTCGACGAGTCCCGCGCGCTCAACCCCGAGCTCCAGGACTTCGATACGTGGCTCGCCCGCAACGCCGACCAGATTCCGATCGACTGAACCGTCCGGCGCGGACGGTCCTCAGTCGGCCGCGCCGGCCGCCACCGTCTCGGCTTCCGCCGCCTCGAGGCCCCGCTCGGCCTGCACCCGGTTCGGCGTCCGCGACAGCGCCGTGGCGTAGGCCTCTCGCGCCTCGTCGGCCCGGCCCGCCGCGAGCAGCAGACGCCCGAGCAGCTCGTGGGTGGGCGCGTCTATGAACGGCGGCCCGAACTCGAACGGCATCGCCGCCTCCATCTCCGCCGCGCGACGCGCGATATCGATCGCCGCGTCCGACTCGCCGGCCAACGAAAGCTGCAGGGCCTCGAGCTCGACCCCGAGGATGCGGTTCCGCTTCGCCCACGAACCGTCCCCGGCGTCTTCCTCGGCTTCCGCCGAGAGGGCCGCGCGGGCATCGGTGAGCGCCGCGCGCGCCGCCGCCACGCCCTCCGCGTCGCCGGCCGCCGCGGCGGCGAAGCCGTGCGCGAACGCCGCGGTAACGCCGGCATGCGGCGCGGCCGAGTAGTCGACGTCCCAGCCGAGCGCCGGCGTCGCCGCCCCGTCCGTGTCGACCACGTAGCGCGACAGCATCTGCGCGTAGGACCCGATCGGGGAATTGTCGGGATCCGGCGCGTCGCCGCCTGCGGCTTCCATGACGCGATCGTAACACTCGCGCACGAGCCGGAGCGCGTCGTCCGTGCGTCCCTGCTGCAGGTAGCCGTACTCGAGCCAGAAGTTGTAGTGGCCGCACGCCCAGGGTCCGCGTCCACGGCGCGCCATCGCCGCGTCCACGACGCGCATCGCGTTCTCGTTCGCCGCCACCACGTCGTCCCACATGCCGAGCGCCACGAAGATGTGCGAGGTCATGTGCTGGGCGTGCCCGGCGTCGGGCGCGATCTTCGAGTACGCCCGCGCCGCCCGCAGCCCCAGGGGCGCGTGGATCGGATCGTCGTAGGAATGGATGAGGTAGTGAGCGATCCCCGGGTGGTCCGGGTGATCGTCCACCACCTCCTCGAGGATCGCCGCCGCCTTCATGTAGGTCGCGAAGTCGCGCCCCTCGTGGGCCGTGCCGAGGATGGCGAGTGCGTCGAACGCCGCCGCGTCCTCGTCGTCCGGGTACGCGGCATACAGTGCCGCCATCGCCTCCGCATAGGCGTCGTCCCGCGCCTGCTTGTCGGCCGGGGGCTCGTCGCCCGACCCGTACAGCACGTCGACCGCCCGCATGTAGGCCGCCTCGCGCTCCGTGCCGCCACCCGCCGGACCCGCGCGCTCGGCCCTCTCCGCCGGCGTCGGCGCGAACCGGTTCAGCGCCTCCAGCGCCGCGTCCCGGTCCTGCTGCATCCACACCGGGTGATTGTACGTCATCGCCTCGCCCCAGTAGGCCATCGCGAAGGCCGGGTCGATCTCCTGCGCCTCGCGGAAGGCCGTCGCCGCCGGGCCGTACTCGAAGCTGTGCATGAGCAGCATGCCGCGGTCGAACGCCGCCTGCGCCTCCGGGGCCCCGGAGTTCTCGAACGCGATCGTGCCAAGCCGGAGGGGCGCGGCGTCCGCGGCATCCTGGGCGAAGGCGAAAGACGGCAGCGCCGCGAGCCCGAGTACGGGAAGCGTGAGACGGAGGAGACGGCGGAGGTAGCTTCGCATGGATTATTACCTGTTGGTTGGTCTTGGCAATCAGCTGCGGGCGCGCACCAGCGCGTCCCGTCGGGCCCGAACGTCTTCACGCAGGGGGACGAGCTCGGGATCGCAGTCGGCCCAGAAGTCCACGAACCGCGTGTACTGCCGGATCGCCTCGTCGGCGTCGCCCTCGCGCTCCGCGAGCCGGCCGAGACGCTCGTAGATCCGGGGGCGGAAATACGCCTCCCACGGGCTCCAGAGCTCGTCGAGGCCCGTAAAGTAGGCTTTCGCGGTCTCGGGATCGCCGAGCGCCATCTCGAGCTCGGCCTGCAGAAAACGGGCGGGTGCCTGGTCCGCGAGCGACTGCACGGTAATCGGGTGCGGGACGAGAAGCTCCATCGCCCGCAACGTGTCCAGGGCCGCTATGCTGTCGCCGCGGGCGAGGAGCAGCTGCGCCGCGAGGCTTCGATCGGCGTCGCGCTTCACGGTACCGAGCCCCACGAACGGTTCCTCGGCCTTGAGCGCGTCGATGATCTGTCGGGCCTCATCGACTCGACCGAGGCGCATGAGCAGCACCGCCCGGTAGTAGTCGCGCTCGAATTCCATGAAGCGCGGCGACATGTCCTCGTAGGCCGGGACCCACGCCAGCCGAAGCAGTTGCTCGCCCGGAATGGTCGAGAGGCGTTCGGCCAATGCGGTCATCCGGGCCGAATCCGGCGGCAGCGCGCCCGCGGCGAACAGATAGGCCTCGAGCATGTTCCAGCGCCCGTCGTCTCGGATGTTCGGGCGGGAGAGCAAGGCCCGCACCGCGGAGGGTTGGCCCAGGGACAGGTCGACGCTGGTACCGAGCACCGCGAGCAGCGGATCGTCGTCGCGGTGGCCCGCGAGGAGCTCGTCCGCCAGCCACGGATCGCGCGCGAACCGGTTCGCCGCGTGCACCGCATAGAACCGGTAGTACCACGCCTCGCCGTCGAGCCGGCTCTTCACGTCGTCGACCAGGGCCGAGTCGCGGAACACCGAGGCGACCAGCGCGTCGATCTCCACCGCCCGCTCGCTCTCCGGGGCGAACTCGTGGACCACGCGGGCCGTCTCCTTCAGGCGCTCGGCGGAGTCGGCCAGCGCGTACATCCGGGCGAGATGGACCACCGCGATCGGGTTCGCCGGTTCGAGCTCCACGGCACGGCGGAATGGCGCCATCGACTCCAACATCGAGCGGCCGCGGCGCCCGACGTCGTGGAACAGGAGCTCGCCGTACTGCACCAGCGCCTCGAGATCTTCGGGGTCCGCGTGCAGGCGGGCGCGGAACGCCCGCTCCGATTCCTCGATCCGCCCGTTGCGCCGGAGCCGAACGGCGTCCAGCACCCCGAGCTCGCGCGGGGACAGCCGATCGCCGTACTGCAGCGCCTGTTCGGCGGAAGAGCGGATGTCGTAGGCGTCGATCCAGTCCGCCGCGATGCTCCGCCGGTAGTGGGCGAGCGCGAACGTCGAGTCGAGCTCGGTCGCGCGCTGGTAGGCCTCCGCCGCGTCGCGGTAGCGCCCGGCACGCAGCAGGCGCTCGCCGGTGAGGTACTCCTTCGCGGCGTCGAGCGACGTGGTCGTCTCCGTGCCCAGCGCTTGCAGGCGATCCGTGTCGTCGGACACGAGGCGCGCGAGAAGCTTCGCGGTCAGCCCGTCGATCATCGCGAACACGGAGTCCGCCTCGCCCTCGACCGTCGCCGTCTCGGGCGCGCCGCCCGGCCTGCCCGTCTGGTGCAGATAGGCCGTGAGCCGCAACCGGCCCCCGACGTCGACCAGGTCCCCCGTGACGAACTGGCCCGCGCGGAGCGTCGCGGCGAGCGCGTCGACCGACGCGGGGTCGTCGGGATCGGCGCGGCCTTCGTTCACGCCGGCGATGACCGCGCGCGGATCCACGACCGTGACGGGTCCGGCCCCGTCCAGGCGCGAGCTCACGAGATCGACGATCCCCTCGCCCAGGTAGGCGAGGTCCGCCGAGCCGCGGACGGCGAACGGAAGCACGGCGATCCGGTCCGGCTCGATCGGCGGCGGACCCTCCGCCGAGAGCCCGGCCACCCGCATCACGGCCGTCCCCGCGGTGAACACTCCGAGGAGCGCGAACGCGCCGACGCCGCCGAGGACCGCGTTGCGCCACGTGAGAAGCCGGGCCAGGCGGCGCGGCATGAAGCCCGCATCGGTCGCGTCCCCGGCGGCCGATGCGCCTCCGCCCTTCCGAGCCGGGGGCGACTGCACATACGCCGTCGCGAGAATCACGGGGAATCCGAGCGCCAGCAGGACGAGGGCCCCGCGGAACAGCGAGTCGGGCACGATGCCGCGGTCGACCAGGGTGCTGACCACTTCGATGACGGCCCAGCCCGCCGCGAGATAGCCCACCGTGGCCTGCCAGAGACCCCGCCGGTGCAGCTGTTCGGACCAGGATTCCCTCGACTCGCGTTCGTCTTCCGGCACCGCGTACTCCCCTCCGGGTGGGACATGTCAGTCGCGACCATGATAGCCGCGGAATGATCCGTGAGCACCTGTTGATATCCCGCCCGTTCGTCGAGCCATGTCCCGGCCACGCCTGCTCGACGCGATGCGGACCGAGATCCGCCGTCGTAACTACAGCCGCCGCACCGAGGAGTGCTACGTCGGCTGGGTGAAGCGCTTCGTGCGGCATCACCACATGCGGCATCCGCGCGAGATGGGCCAGGATGAGATCGTCGCCTTCCTCTCCCATCTCGCGGCCCGCCGCAAGGTCAGCCCGTCGACCCAGAACCAGGCGGCGAGCGCCCTGCTCTTCCTCTACCGCCACGTGCTGAAGATCGAGGTCGAAACCCCCGACGGCTTCGAGCGCGCGAGACGCCCGAAGCGCCTCCCCACCGTGCTCACGCCCCAGGAAGCCCGCCAGGTCATCGATCGCCTGGACGGCGACCACCACACCGTCGCGCTTCTCCTCTACGGCGCCGGCTTGCGGCTGCTCGAGGCCCTCCGACTGCGGACCAAGGACCTCGACTTCGGCCGCGGCGAGATCGTCGTGCGCGATCCGAAGGGCAACCACGACCGCGTCACCATGCTCCCGCGCATCGCCCGCCACGAGCTCGAGGCGAAACTCGATCGCAATCGCGATCAGTGGAAGCGCGACGTCGACCGTGGCGCCGGCTGGGTCGCGCTCCCCCACGCCCTCGACCGCAAACTCCCCGGCGCCGGCCGCGAGTGGTCCTGGCAGTGGGTCTTCCCCGCCACCCGCATCTACACCGACCGCGACACCGGCCGGAAGCACCGCCACCACCTCCACGAGAGCAGCGTTCAGCGCCACGTCAAACGAGCCGTCGAGCTCTCCGGCATTCCCAAGCGCGCCAGCTGCCACACCTTCCGCCACTCCTTCGCCACCCACCTCCTCGCCCAGGGCTACGACATCCGCACCATCCAGGATCTCCTCGGCCACCGCAGCCTCAAAACGACCATGCAGTACACCCACGTCCTCAACAAAGGAGGCCTCGGCGTGCGGTCCCCGGCCGACGTGTTGCTGGGGGGCGGGTGAGCGAGTGGCGCATATGTCATATTTGACATTATCTCAATCTTGACATATTTCCGATGAACGACGACAAACCGGTCGTCTGGCTTTGGACGGAGGTCAGCAGTCCTCCGCTCTCGAGAGCGGCGCGACTCGAAGCCGGATTCCTGCTCCGGATGCTGCAGGCGGGCGAGAGACTCGGGATGCCCCAGTCGCGATCGATGAGCTCGATCGGAAGGCGATGTCACGAGCTGCGGATCAACGACGGCACCGTCACCTGGCGGATCATCTACAGAATCGATGAGGACGCGATCGTCGTCGTTCACGTATTCTCGAAGAAGAGCCGCCGGACACCTCGCAACGTCCTGGAACTCTGTCGGCGGCGTCTACAGCGATACGACGAGACAAGAAACGAAGATGAAGCAGACTAGCAAGGCAAGGCTCGAACGCGACGGATGGAAGGTCGGGAATGCCGACGAATTTCTCGGTCTCGACGAGGTGGAGAGCGCCCTCGTGGACGTAAGGGTCTCACTGGCCCGCGCCCTCCGCCAGCGTCGGCGTGACCAGAAGATCTCCCAGGCCACCCTCGCGAAACGGGTGGGCTCCAGCCAGTCGCGAGTAGCGAAGATGGAGGCCGGCGACCCCTCGGTGACGATCGATCTCCTGATGCGCACGCTGCTCGCCGCCGGATCGACCCGAGCCGATCTCGCCCGGGTGATCGCCGCCGCCAGATGAAATGAGAACCCCGAGCAACGGTACGGCGATTAGACTGACGAGCGACCGAAGTGAAAGGCCATGCCCCAGCACGAGCGAATCGGCAAAGGGTTCAAGCAGAAGTTATCTTCCCGCTGCGAATTCGCCGGGTAGCGCGGTCAACTCGCCTGAACGACCGATGCCACCCCATTTGAAGTCGATTACTAGTTATGCGGATGCCAGATTTGTTGGTTCGGATCGCGGTCTCCGAACTCCGCTCGCGGGGAAGTCAGAAGTAGCCATCGAAGCGCGACCTCTTCCCTGTTCTCTCCTCCTGGTTCGCCTCTACCGGCTCCCGCTCGCATCGAGAATCCCGAAGCACCGCCTAACAAGCGTTAGCAGCTGGCGGCACGGAGCGAGT
>JASFRN010000096.1:0-10383 GCA_050114915.1 Gemmatimonadales bacterium
CGCCGAGGTGGAAGGGGGCGTGCACCGGGGCTCCGTCGAGCAGCACGAGGTCGAGGGAGGCCCCGGCGCCCCGCACGTAGAGCACGTTGTCCGGCGCCGGCGGATCGGGGCCCAGCAGCGCTCGCGCCCCGGCGCCGATCCCCAGCTCGCCGACGCCGGGCGAGGCGTCGAGCACGCGGACCACGGCGCGGGCCGGCATCCGCTGCTCCTCCGCCAGGGCCCTCGGGGGCGGCGCCGGCGTGGCGGCGGCCACCGTGGCGCCGACCGGCGGCAGCAGGAAGGCCGAGACCTCGAGATGAAAATCGACGGAGACGACGCCGGAAGCGGGAACCGAGAGGTCGACGTCGAGAGGCGTGAATCCGAAGCGCCGCGCGCGGAGGCGGCGTTCGCCACCCGGAACGGCGGCGAGCACGTAGCGTCCGTCCTCGTCGGTCACCGCGCTGCGCCCGGTACCCAGCAGCTCGATCTCCGCCCCGGCGATCGGCTGGCCGTCACCGGCGTCGCGTACCACTCCCTGCACGGTGCCGGGCGCTTCCTGCACCGCGAGCGTGAGGCTCGCCACGATCGCCAGAGCCAGCGTCATCCCTGCGCTCCGCCTCCCCAGGGCGGGCGCGACTCACCCGCCGACTTCGAGTACCGCCTCGTCCCCCGTGCGGGAGACCTGCCGCAGCGTGATCAGACGGCCCTCGCTCACGCGCGCGACGACCGCCCCGTCGATCTCGATTACCCCGGCGACGAGCGAACGTGGCAACCGCAGCTCGATCGCCCCGCTCTCCGAGGGGCCGGGCGCCTCGCCCGTACCGACGACTTCGAGCGTCCCCGAGGCAACGATGAATCGAGCATTCGTCGCCCCGTCAGGCAAGCTTGCCACGGCGTCCACGCGGTCGGCGAGCCGCAGACGGATGCGGGTGCCCGCCGCGAAACCGGTGATCCGCACGGTCAACCGATCCTCGAACGGCCGCACCGTGATGCTGGCGCCCGGCTCGGCCGGGGGCAGCGGCGTCGCGGCCTCCGGAGACGCCGGCTCGACGACGGGGGCGGCGGGCCGGGTGAACAGCGCGCGAAGGGGCGAACCCGGGACCATGGCGGCGGCCGCCGCGCCTCCGAGCAGGAGCACGACGGCGGCGGCGCGACTCAGACGACGGGGCCAGCGGGACGCGGCGGACGCGACCGCGGGCGTGGCCGCGGGGACCGGGGCCGAACCGGCGTCGCTGCCGGCCGCCAGGTCCTCGTCGTACTGGAGCATCGCGGCGCGGAAGGTCGCGGCGGCGGCGCGCAGCCCGACCAGCGCACGCCGGCAGTCCGCGCAGTCTTCCAGGTGGCGACTGACGCGCGTGCGCTCGGCGGGGACGAGCTCCCCGTCGAGCCAGCTCTGCAATTCCGCCTCAGTCAGATGTCCCATCCGCCTCGTCCATTGATTCGTAAGCCGCCGCGAACCGTTTCAGGGCCCGGGCCACCAGCGCTCCCACCGACGTCGACTTCACGCCCAGCGCGTCGGCGATCTCCGCGTACTTGAAGCCTTCTTCCCGCATCAGCAGCATCCGCGCGTCGCGGTCCGACAACTCCGCCAGCGCGCGCCGGACGCGGGCGATGCGTTCCAGTCGCTCGACCCGGTGGTCGGGCGCCTCCGGCCGATCGGGTTCCGGTGGCGTCTCTTCCAGCAGCCGGCCGCGGCGCTGCTTCGTGCGCGCCCGGTCTCGCACCAGGTTGGCCGCCACCACGTGCAACCAGGGACGCGCCTCCTCGAGCGGCAGATCCTGCTCGACCAGGCGCGTGAACGCCTCCTGCACCACGTCGTCCGCCACGTCGGGATCGCCGACCATGCGCAGAACGAACCGGTGCAACGACGGATGCAGTTCGCGGTACGCGGTCTGAAAGTCCAAGGCCTCGTCCACGGGCTGGAGCAGCGCTCCTTTCGAATACTCGCGGCATCCGGTCGTTCAATAGAGAAACGCGCCGGGCCGCCCGGACGTGACACGCTAACCTCTCGGGCCCGCGGGGCGCAGGGGGGGAAACGACGACGGGCGGAGCGCCGGGAGTGGCGCTCCGCCCGCGGAGTCACATCGGAGCCGGCTCGCGGCCGGCCGGCGGATCAGTGGATGAGCTGCACGACCTGAAACTGCGGGCCCGCGGTGACCTCGCCCGGATCGGCCGGCTCGAAGCCCGAGTACCCGATCCAGCGCGCGACGACGTCGTTGCCCTGGATGCCTTCCACGAAGATCCCCGCGAAGTTCGTGAACGAGAAGCTCGAAGCGCCGTTCGCCGGTCCGGAGGTCGGATCGAAGAGCGGAACCGGGCGGATGCGCGGGCTGCTGCGGCAGGAACCGCCGTCGCTGCTCAGGACGTCGGTGGCGTCGGTGATGCAGTCGAGCTGCTCGTTCCACACCGCCGTCGGATCCTGGGCGATCAGGTCGCCGAAGCCCTGCAGGGTCGGGCCCCGCATGTTGCCCGGCTCCGTGTCGACTTCCATCCCGACCGAGTACGCGATGCTCGGATCGACGCACGAAGACACGTTGGTGCGGTAGTCGTCACCACCCGACTGGCCCGGCGGACGCCACGGATAGTACCAGCTCGGATTGTAGTCGCCGCTGGCCGTGTTCGACTTGATGGTAATCTGGGTGCCGATGTCGTTCTGCGTGTAGCCGGTGAAGTTCTCGTTGTACTGGGCCGGATCGGAGTCCGGGACCTGCCACGGCTCGTAATAGTCGCCCTTGTCCGGGTCGAACGAGTCGGGGCTGTTGCCCGGACCGCCGGCCTCGTGCCAGCGATCGGGAAGGGTCACGGGCAGCAGGCAGTTGATGCCGCCGGCCGGGGACGCCCACGCCGTCGCGTCCGCCGTGATGTCGACCGTGTTCACGCCGAAGACGCGGGCGAAGAAGGTGCCGACCGGGTTGCCCCGTTCCGCGGTGCGAAGCACCCGGACGGTGACTTCACGGGTCGAGAGGTCGACGTCGACGTCCTGGTCGAGCACCTGCGCCCGGCTCCCCCGGATCTCGTTCCGGCCCGCCGTCTCCCTGGCCTGGGCGCGGGCGTAGGCCGAGTTGTCGGGCGTCTGGATCAGGGCGCCGGCCCCCGCCATCGCGGCGGCGTCGGCCACGCGCTGCGCCTCGCTGCGCGTCGCCGTCATCATGCCGACGTCGATGGCGAGCGCGACCGCCGAGGTGAGCGCCACCATGCTGCCGGCGGCAATGATGAGAGCGACGCCGCGCTCGTCCGCACAGCGGCGGCGGATCGCCTGCATGGTCTTCGTCACGAGGTCCTTCATGATGCCCCCCGATGGTGACTGTCGCCGACGTCCGGCCGCTGATCGCGTGTCGGGCGTCGTATTCGCGCGGGAAAACCGGGGCGAGAATCGTGCGAGGAGGGGAATCGAGGGGCACGGCGCGTGGAAAAGTTTTACAACTTGCTATTATTGCTACAGTTACCGTCTTTGCGACCACCGCAGAACATCGAAATGTGAGTGACGTACGCCACACCGGAATGACGACTTTTTGACGAGGAGTTGCAGGGAGTATCGGATTCCGCTTGCATGCCGCGCGTGGCGGGCGCGGTGCCGCAGGGAATAGCTTCCCGCGCATGTCGAGACGACCGAGACGCCGAGAACGTCGCCGCCGGCGCGACGCGCTGCTGACCGGGCTGTTGCTGGCCGCGGGGCTGTCGGGCCGGGCGCCCGCCCCCGCCGCCGCCCAGTCCGTGCCCGTCCTCTCCGACTCGGCCACCGTGTCGCTGCTCTCCATCGTGCCGGGCACCGACCTCTACTCGCTGTTCGGGCACAGCGCCCTGCGCGTGCGGGATCCGCTGCGCGGCATCGACGTGGCGTACAACTTCGGCACCTTCGACTTCGGCGACACGCCGCTGGCGATGGTCGAGTTCGTCGGCCTGTTCACATACGGCGACCTGAACTACCGGCTCGACCGCCAGGACCCGCGCCGGATGGTCGCCTGGTACTGGCAGGAGCGGCGGCGGGCGACGATCGAGCAGACGCTCGACCTGACGGGCGACGAGGTCCAGGAACTGTTCCGGCGCCTGGAGGTCAACGCGCTGCCGCAGAACATGTACTACCAGTACGACTTCTTCTTCGACAACTGCGCGACGCGGCTGCTCGACGCGCTCGAGGCCGTGCTCGGGCCGGCGGTTCGGTTCGACGCGCCGCCGCCGGAGCGCTCGTTCCGGCGCCTGCTCGACCCGTTCCTCGTGGCGAATCCGTGGGTCGACGTCGGCATGGACCTCGGCCTCGGTCTGCCCGCCGACCGGAACGCCACGGCGCGCCAGGCGACGTTCCTGCCGGAGCACCTGATGACCTACGTGGCGAGCGGGACCGTCGATCGGGGCGACGGCTCACCACGCCCGCTGGTGCGCCGCACCGAGATCCTGACCGGGCCCGCGAATCCGCCGTGGACCCCGCCGCCCGCCCTTCCCTGGCCCAGGATCCTGGGCTGGACGCTGCTGGCCGTCGGGACCTGGCTCACGATGCGCGACGCACGGGCGGGCCGGAGCCGCCGGCGCGTGTTCGACACCGCGCTCTACGCCATCACGGGCGTGGCGGGGCTCGCGATCGTGTTCCTGTGGTTCATCTCGCTGCACACGGTGACGAAGACCAACCTGAACCTGTTCTGGGCCCTGCCGACCCACGTGGCGGTCGCCGTCGCGCTGGCGCGGGACCGGGCGGGCAGGAAGTGGGGCGTCTATCTCGCGGCGACGGCGGGGCTCGCCGCGGCGCTGCTGGTGGGAATGCCGATCTGGCCGCAGGAGCTGCCGGGCCCGGTCGTGCCGCTGCTCCTGCTCCTCGTCATACGGTCGGGCTGGCTGGCGCTGGCGCGGCTGCGCCCGGCCACGGTGGCCCGTCTCAGCCGGCCAGCGTCGCCACCATCACGGCCTTGATCGTGTGCAGGCGGTTCTCCGCCTGGTCCCACACGATCGAGTGCTTCGATTCGAACACCTCGTCGGTGACCTCCATCCCGTCGAGCCCGAAACGCTCGTAGATTTCCTCTCCGACCTTCGTCCTCCGGTCGTGAAAGGCGGGGAGACAGTGCAGGAAGCCGACGTCCGGGTTTCCGGTCAATTCGACGATCCGGGCGCTCACCTGGTAGGGCCGGAGCTTCTCGACCCGCGTCTCCCACACCGCGGGGTCTTCGCCCATCGAGACCCACACGTCCGTGTAGAGGAAGTCGACGCCTCGCACGCCTTCTTCGGGATCCTCGGTGAGCGTGATCGTGGCGCCCGAGGTCTCGGCCCAGGTCCGGCAGCGAGCCACGAGGTCGTCGGCCGGCCAGAGCTCGCGCGGCGCGCAGAGGCGCATGTCCATGCCGAGCTTGGCGCCGCCGACCATGAGCGAGTTGCCCATGTTGTTGCGGGCGTCTCCGAGGTAGCAGCAGGCGAGGCCGGCGGGTCCGCGGCCCGCGTGCTCGACCATGGTGAGCACGTCCGCCAGCACCTGGGTGGGATGGAATTCGTCGGTGAGGCCGTTCCACACGGGAACGCCGGCATGGGCGGCCAGCGCTTCCACCCGCTCCTGGCCGAATCCGCGGTACTCGATCCCGTCGTACATCCGTCCGAGCACGCGCGCCGTGTCCTTCACGGACTCCTTGTGCCCGAGCTGCGAGCCGCTGGGACCGAGGTAGGTGACGTGGGCGCCCTGGTCGTAGGCGGCGACCTCGAACGCGCAGCGGGTGCGCGTCGAGGTCTTCTCGAAGATCAGGGCGATATTGCGCCCCGCCAGGCGATGCTCCTCGGTCCCCTCGCGCTTGCGGCGCTTCAGGTCGGCCGAGAGCTCGAGCAGGTGCCCGATCTCGTCCGCCGTGAAGTCGCCCAGCGTCAGGAAGCTGCGGCCGCGCAGCGGGCCGCCGGCCCCGGACGAGCTCATGCCAGCGTGATCTCGTCGGCCAGGTAGACGTCCTGGATCAGATTCAGCAGCCGGATCCCGTCCTCCTTCGGGCGCTGGAACGCCTTGCGCCCCGAGATCAGCCCGGTGCCGCCCGCCCGCTTGTTGATGACGGCCGTGCGCACGGCGTCGGCGAAGTCGTTGTCGCCGGAAGCGCCGCCGCTGTTGATCAGGCCGCAGCGGCCCATGTAGCAGTTGGCCACCTGCCAGCGCGTGAGGTCGATCGGGTGGTCGCTGCACAGCTCGGAGTACATCCGCTTGTCGTACCGCCCATACTTCACGCCGCCCTCGTTCATCGCCACGTAGCCGCCGTTGTTCTCGGGCAGCTTCTGCTTGATGATGTCGGCCTCGATCGTCACCCCGAGATGGTTCGCCTGGCCGGTCAGGTCGGCGGAGGCGTGGTAGTCCTCGTCCTTCTTGAACACCGAGTTGCGCAGGTAGCACCAGAGGATCGTCGCCATCCCGAGCTCGTGGGCGTAGGCGAACGCCTCCGCCACTTCCTGGATCTGCCGCGTGCTCTCCTCCGAGCCGAAGTAGATCGTGGCGCCGACGGCCGCCGCGCCCATCTCGAACGCCTGGTTCACCGTGCCGAACATGATCTGGTCGTAGGCGTTCGGGTACGTGAGCAGCTCGTTGTGGTTGAGCTTGACGATGAACGGGATCTTGTGCGCGTACCGGCGGGCCACCGAGCCCAGCACGCCGAACGTCGACGCGACGGCATTGCAGCCGCCGTCGATCGCCAGCTGCACGATCTTCTCCGGATCGAAGTAATCGGGATTCGGCGTGAAGCTGGCCGCCGCCGAGTGCTCGATCCCCTGGTCGACCGGCAGGATCGACACGTAACCGGTGCCGGCCAGGCGCCCGGTGTCGAAGATCCACTGGAGGCTGCCGAGCGTGCGGTTGTTGCGGTCGCCGAGCGCGTAGATCCGATCGACGAAATCGGGGCCCGGCGGGTGCAGCCGGTCGCGCGAGATGCCGGCGGCTTCGTAACTCAGCAGATCGTCGGCGTCGTCGCCGAGCAGGTCGAGAATTTCGCTGTTCATATCATCAGGTCCGGGGAAGATTCGACATGGTTGCGGATCGCGACGATGCGGGGCGCAGATCACGGAAAAGATGCGCGCCGGGCGGCCCTTCCGCAAAGGGCGCGGCGGCCCCTCAGCCGGTGAGCGGCGCGGGCGGCTCGCCGGGCAGATAATCGCGGAACAGGCGCCCGTAGATGTCCCACACCGTGACGAACAGGGCGGCCACGATCGGTCCGAGGATGAAGCCGACCGCGCCGAACAGGAAGATTCCGCCGAGCGTGCTGATCAGCACCAGCAGGTCGGACATCTTCGTGTCCTTCCCGACCAGCCACGGCCGCATGAAGTTGTCCACGGTGCCGACCACCGCCAGGCACCACACGGTGAGCCCGAAGGCCGCCGCCGGCTCGCCGGCCGCGAACAGCCAGACGACCGCGGGCACCCAGACGAGGCCGCTCCCGACGGCCGGGATGATCGAGAGCACGGCCATCACCGTGCCCCAGAACGCCGCCGAGGGCACACCCGCCACGGCGAAGCCGGCGCCCGCCAGCCCGCCCTGCACGAGGCCGATCACCAGCGATCCCTTGATCGTCGCCCGCGTCACCGACTCGAACTTCTCGATCATCCGGGCCTCGTCGGCCGGCTCGAGCGGCAGGTAGTAGAGCATGCGCGCGAGGATCTCGCGGCCGGAGTTGAGGAAGAAGAACATCGCGTACAGCATCACGAACAGGTCCAGCATGAACGCCGCCGTGCCCCGGGTCACCGCGGCCAGGCTGTTCACGAGGAACGTGCCGGCGTTCCCGGCGAGCTGGCCGAGCCGGGAGACGATCACGTCCTGGTACGGGGCCAGCCAGTGGAGCTGCGGGACCTGCTGGAGCAGCTGGTCGAACAGGTCGGGCGTGGCGAGCTGCCGCTCGATCCACGGACCGACCGACTCGCTGACGCTGATCCCCTGGGCCACGACGATGCCCGCGAACGCCGCGAGCGGGATGATCAGCACCAGCAGCACCAGGAGGATCGTCAGCACCGCGGCGGTGCGCGATCGCCCGCCCAGGCGATCCGCGATGCGCCGGTGGATCGGAGCGGTCATGGCGCTGAACACGCCGGCCAGCAGCAGGGCGACGATGAAGGTGCGGATCATCGTCAGGAAGACGAAGCTTATCGTCACGGCGAGGCCGAGGAGCACGAGCTTCCCGGCCCGCTCCACCTGGTGCCTGTCCAACTGGTCCGTCACGCGGTCCTCCCGGGCGGGGGTCGGTGGGCGCGACCGGCGGGCCGGCCGCACGGCGAAGCGTCTGGTGCCAACCTAGGTGCCGCGTACCGCCCCGCCACCCCCGCCCGCAGTCGCCGCGATTGTCGCCGGCGGCCCCGGCGGCGTATTCTCGTGGCGCTCGTGCGGCCGCAGGCGCCGCGTAACGGGAGCGAACGGGGGAGTGCAGCATGGCGATGGATACGTCGGGCGGTCCGCAGCGCGAAGCATGGGGTTCGAAAGCGGCGTTCGTGCTCGCGGCCGCGGGCAGCGCGATCGGGCTCGGAAACATCTGGGGCTTCCCCACGACCGCCGCCAACAACGGCGGCGCGGCCTTCCTCGTGATCTACCTGTGCGCCGTGGCGTTCATCGGCGCCCCGGTGATGCTGGCCGAGCTGATTCTCGGCCGGAAGAGCCAGCGGAACCCGGTCGGTGCGTTCAAGGCGATCATGCCGAACTCGTCCTGGTGGCTCGTCGGCGGGCTCGGCGTCCTGACAGGGCTGATGATCCTCAGCTTCTACTCGGTCATCGCCGGCTGGACGCTCGCCTACATCCTCAAGACGGCGACGGGCGTGTTCGAGGCGGGCGCGGACACCACGGCGATCTTCCTCGGCGTGGCGGCGAACCCGTGGCAAGCCCTGTTCTGGCACGGGATCTTCATGCTGATCACGATCGGCGTGGTCGTGAAGGGCGTAAAGGACGGGATCGAGCGCTGGACCAAGGTCCTGATGCCGCTGCTGTTCGTCCTCCTCGTGCTGCTCGCGTTGCGCGCCATCACGCTGTCGGGCGGCGGCAGCGGCCTGTCGTTCTACCTCCAGCCCGACTTCAGCGCCGTGACCCCGGGCGTGGTCCTCGCCGCGGTCGGCCAGGCGTTCTTCAGCCTCAGCCTCGGGATGGGCGCGATGATCACCTACGGGTCCTACGTCTCGAAGGACCAGGACCTCGAGACGTCGGCCGGCTGGGTGACGGGATTCGACACGCTCATCGCCTTCCTCGCCGGGCTGATCATCTTCCCGACCCTGTTCCACGCGGGCCTCGACCCGAACCAGAGCGGCCCCGGGATGGTGTTCGTGGTGCTCACGTCGCTGCTCTCGACGATTCCGCCCGCCCCGTACGGCGGGATCATCTTCGGCACCGGCTTCTTCCTGCTGCTGGCGATCGCGGCGCTCACCTCGAGCGTCAGCCTGCTCGAGGTCGTGACCTCCTGGGGCGTGGACGAGAAAGGGTGGACGCGGAGGCAGGCGGCGTGGATGATCGGCGGCGCGGCGTTCGTCGTCGGCGTGCCGAGCGCCCTGGCCAACGGGGCCGTCTCCTGGCTCAGCGCCGGATGGCCGCAGGGCCCCGACTTCCTGAGCTTCATGTTCGCGGTCTGGGGCCAGTACTCGCTGGTCGTGGGAGCGCTGCTGATCAGCCTGTTCGTCGCCTGGGTATGGGGCGTCGAGCCGGCGGGCGACGAGGTGCGGGCCGACGGCACGCGCTTCGTATTCGAGGGCGTGTGGCGGTTCCTGATCCGCTTCGTGTGCCCGATCGCGCTCCTGGGCGTGCTGTGGACGCTGGTGCGGGCGCTGTTCTGAGCCCGCTGCCGATCCGGCCCTAGTCCTCCACGGTCCAGGTCCGGCCGCCGCGCAGCAGTCCGGACAGCGACGCGCCGGCCGGGGGCGCTCCCTCCAGCAGGGCGGCGTCGTACGTCAGCCCGGGATTCGGGTCGCGGAACAGCACGCCGATCGCCATCGGGAACTCCGGCGGCGCCATCTGGCCGAGCAGCAGGGCCAGGGGCCGGCTCGTCTCGTCGTGGACCAGGAGGTCGTCCTCGGAGACCCCGTCCGGTCCGACGTCGACGACCTCCAGCTTCCAGGTCTTCGGGTCGAAGCGCAGGCCCTTCTCGCCGTCGTCGCCGAAGCGCAGCGGCTTGCCGTGCTCGACGAGGATCTGGCGCTCGCCCGACACCTTGCGATCGGTGAACTCCGAGAAGCAGCCGTCGTTGAACACGACGCAGTTCTGGAAGATCTCGACGAAGGCGGAGCCGCGGTGCGCCCGCGCGTCGACCAGAAGCGACTCGAGGTGCTTCAGGTTGATGTCGATCCCGCGCGCCACGAACCGGGCGCCGGCCCCGAGGGCCAGCGACACCGGGTGGACGGGATTCGCCACCGAGCCGCGTGGCGTGGAAGGCGTGATCGTGCCGACCTTCGAGGTCGGGGACACCTGCCCCTTGGTGAGTCCGTAGATCTCGTTGT
>JASFRN010000097.1:0-10303 GCA_050114915.1 Gemmatimonadales bacterium
ATCTCTCCGCCAGCGCCCGCAACTCGTCGACCTCCGTCTTGTCGCCCGTGTCGCCGGCGTCGCGCGGGTAATCGGCGAGCAGCAGCTCGACGAGTCCGGCCCGGCACGCCTCGATCTTGTCGTTCGAGGTCCGGACCTCCATCCCGTCCTCCGCCTGGCGGATGCACGAGGCGGTGAGGCGCTTCTCGCCGACGTCGACGAGGCACACCCGGCAGACGCCGACGGGCTCCAGGCGGGGCGAGTGGCAGAGCACCGGGATCTCGATGCCGGCCGAGCGGGCCGCGTCCCAGATCGTCGTGCCGCGCGGGACCGATATCTCGCGGCCGTCGATCGAGAGGGTGATCGTGTCCGTGGCGGTCGAAACCGGCTCGTTCATGCTTCACTCCTGCGGGGCGATACGGACCAGACGAGGAAGGCGCCGACGAGAGCGACGAACAGACCCACACCGCGCAGCACGGCCGGGTCGAGGGCCGTGCCCCAGTCGACGATGCCCTGCAGGCGCTCGAGACCGAGGACGGCGAGAGCGACGGCGGAGGCCACGAACAGGCCGCCGAGCACGCGAAGCGTGCGGGGCGTGCGGGACGCCGCGGCGGTTATCCAGAGAAGCACGCCGACCGCGAGGCGCAGGGCGATCGCGATCCACAGGCCGCTCGGGCTCACGAAGCGAGTCGCGTATTCCGGGAGCCGCGTCGGGTCGAACACCACCCAGGCGCCGATGCACACGACGAGGACCCCGAATCCGACGACCAGCCAGCGGGCGGTCTTCATGCCGGCTCGCCGCCGTCCGCGGCCCGCGCCGCCGTCGGCACCTCTTCCGGCCAGTATGCCGCCGCCGAGAGCAGCGGATTGAGCGCCACGTAGCCGAGGCCGCAGATCGACGTCTCCTCGAGCAGCAGCTGGAGCTTGTCGATCGCGGCCCGGTCGATCGTCCCGCCCGCGAGCGCGTCTTCCAGCATCCGGACGGCTTTCTCGGTGCCGTCGCGGCACGGGACGCACTTGCCGCATGATTCGTTGCGGAAGAACCGGACGACGTTCGTCGCCAGCGGCAGCATTTCGGTGCCCTCGGCGAATACGACCAGGGCCCCCGATCCCATCATGCTGCCGGCGTCGGCGAGGGTCCCGAAATCGATCGGGGTGTCCGCCTTCGACGCGGGGAGGAAGTTCGACGAGGCGCCCCCCGGCGCGAACCCCTTGAGGTCGCGCCCCCCGCTCACGCCGCCGGCCAGCTCGATGAGCTCGGCCACGGTCGTGCCGAGCGGGATCTCGTAGACGCCCGGTTCCTCGACGTGTCCCGAGACGGCGATGCACTTGAGACCCTTGCAGCCGCGCCGGCCCTGCTCGTGCCACCAGTCCGCGCCCTTCAGGCCGATGATCGGCACGTAGGCGAAGGTCTCGACGTTGTTCATCAGGGTCGGCTGCTGCCACAGCCCCTTCTGTCCCGGGAAGGGCGGCTTGTTGCGCGGCTCCCCCCGCCTGTCCTCGAGGGCCTCGAGGAGCGCCGTCTCTTCGCCGAGGATGTAGCCGCCCGGCGAGATGAACAGCTCGATGTCGAACGAGAAGTCGGAGCCGAGGATCTCCTCGCCCAGCCAGCCCTGCTCGCGCGCCCGGGCGAGCTCGCGCTCGATCGCCGCGCGGGCGGCGTGGTACTCGTGCCGCAGGTACAGGATGCCGCGCTCGGCCCCGATCGCGAGGCCGGCCAGCAGCATTCCCTCGAGGACGAGCCACGGAAGCTGCTCCATGATCACCCGGTCCTTGAACGTACCGGGCTCGCTCTCGTCGGCGTTGCACACCACGTATTTCGGCGTGGCGTCCTCGGACCGCACCAGCTTCCACTTGCGGCCGGTGGGAAAGCCGGCCCCTCCCATGCCGCGGAGGCCCGCGTCCTCGAGGGCGGAGATGAGACTGTCGAGCGCCCCTTCGCGGTCGATCTGGGCCAGCGTCTGCCGGAAACACTCGTAGGCGCCCCCGGGGTCGCCGCCGTACGGGTCGCACGCCCATTCACGGGGCCCGGTGTCCGTCGTCGCCGCCGGCCCCCCGTTGGACAGAGCGCCGGCCAGCTCTCCGGCATCTCCCGCCCGTGCCGGGGCGCCGTTCACGCGCACCGCCGGCGCCAGCTCGCAGCAACCGAGGCACGATACCTCCTCGATCTCCACGTCTTCGCGGTCGAGCGCATCCCGCAGGCGCTCCGCCAGGCCGTCGCCGCCCGCCAGGTGGCAGCTCATGTCGCGGCACACGTGGACGGTGGTCGGGGAGGGTGGCGTCGTGCGGAAGTGCGGGTAGAAGGAGATGAGCTCCTGGAGCCGATAGAGCGGCGTCTTCGAGGCGTGCGCCAGCTCCCGCAGCGCGTCCTCCGCGAGGAAACCGCGCTCTTCCTGCAGGCGCTCGAGTTCGTGGATGAGGCTCATGCCGCCGTCCGCTTCGAGGAATGGGCGTCCCGTCCTGCCGGCCCACCGAAGCTAAACCGGGCGGCGGCCGGCGACAATTTGGAGCCGGCCGATGCCGGCGCGTAGCATGGTCGCGTAACCCTTTCCGGGCGTCCTGTGTCAGACATGACGAACGCAGGAAGCAACCGGCGAACGAGATCTCGCACCGGGAGTCCCGTGGACGATCGACAGCTCGTGGAACGCAGCCTCGCGGGAGACCGCTCGGCACAGCGTGCCCTGTACGACGCGCACGTCGACCGCGTCTTCCGGCTGGCCTTTCGAATGGTCGGCGAGGAGGCGTTCGCCCGGGATCTCACGCAGGACACGTTCGTCCGGGCGTTCGAGAGGCTGGACGGCTTCCGCGGGGACGCGGCGTTCTCGACCTGGTTGCATTCGGTCGCGACGTCGGTGGTGCTCAACGGGCTGCGAAAGCGGAAGAAGATCCGGTCCCGCGAGCGAGACATGAAGGCGGCGCGGCACGTCGGCGTGACGCCGCGCCGGGCGGAGCCGGACCTGAAGCGGCGCCTGCACGAGGCCGTGGGCGGACTGCCGGAGGCGTACCGGACGGTGTTCGTGATGCACGACCTGGAAGGCTACACGCACCGGGAGATCGCCGCGGCGCTGGACGTGAAGACGGGCACCTCGAAAGCGAGGCTGTCCAGGGCGCGGGCGAGGCTGCGGATCGAGTTGCAGGAATTTGCCGAGGAGTGGGTGGCATGAACGACAAAGATCGACCGATCGACGAGCGGATCGCCGCCGCGGCGCGCGAGCACTACCACGAGCCGCCGGAGACCCCGAGCGACGAGATGTGGGACGTCATCGCCACGCGGCTCGACGCCGCCCCGGCCGACGTCACCCCGCTGCGCCCGCGGGCCGGAGGTTCGCCGGCCGCACGCCGCGCCCGGGTTCCGGGCCACGCGGGCTGGTGGATCGGTATCGCGGCCGCGCTGCTCATCGGCCTCGGCCTGGGTCGCCTGACCCGGGACGGAGGGAGCGGAGGCGCCCCCGCGGTCGCCGGGCGCGACGCCTCCACCGAGACCACGGTCGCCGCCGCGCCGGGCGAGAGCCTGGACACGGCAACCGAAGCCGGGGTGTCCGCCGGTGAGCGGACGGCGGCACCGCCGTCCCGGGACGGCGAGACGTCGGGCGAAGCGGCGGTTTCCACCCCGCGGCCGAACACGGCGGCGGACCGCCCGGCCGACGACGCCCCTCGGGGGCGCACGTCGGAATTGCCCTATCGCGTGGCGACCTTGAAGCACCTGGACCGGAGCGAGTCGTTCCTGGCCATGGCCCGCGCGGGGCTTTCGCAGGCAGAGGACGATCCGGGATTCGGGCCGTGGGCCCGCGCGCTGCTGGCGCGGACGCGCCTGCTGCTGGCGTCGCCGGCGGCCGAGGAGCCCGAGACGCGTCGCTTGCTGCAGGACCTGGAATTGATGCTCGCCCAGATCGTCGTCTCCGTCGAGACGGGGGATCCGGACGAGACGCGGATCACGGGGGAGGGGCTGCAGGACAGCGACCTCCTGCTGCGGCTGCGCTCGGTCGCCGACGGCGGACCCGCGAAGCAGGGAGCCGTGCGCTCCCCGGGTTCCTCGGCGCTCTGAGCGTCGGAGCGCACCGCACCATACGGAGGATGAAGACATGCACGAGAGGCTCATGTACTCGAAGCAGGATAGAACTCGCGAGAGGGGGACGAGGATGAAGACGAGGATGTGGACGGCGGCCCTCGCCGCCGCGTTGACGCTCGGAGCGGCCGGCCAGGTAGCTGCACGCCCCGCGGCGTTGCAACAGCAGGAGCAGCAGGCGCGCACGGACTACGTCCGGGCCCGCCAGGCGCTGAACCAGGCGGAGTACCAGCGGGCCGTCGAGCTGTTCGAGGCGTATCGCCGGGCGGACGCCGGCGGGCAATACGTGCCCGAGTCGCTGTACTGGGAGGGATTCGCGCTCAGCCGGATGGACGGGACGTCCGACCTCAAGAAGGCGCTCGACGTGCTCAGGATGCACCTGAACGACTATCCGGATGCCGCGACGTCGGGTGACGCCCGCTCGCTGCTGGCCCGGGTGCACGGCGAGCTCGCCGAGCGCGGGGACTCGGAGTCGGCCCGCTGGATCTACGAGAACACGGCCGAAGACAACCGCGATCGGGCCCGCGAGACGACTCGCGAGCGCAACGCGCCGCGCTCCCAGGAGGCCGCCCGCGCCGACGAGGCGAAGATGGCCGCCCTGCAGGCGCTGATGAACATGGACTCCAAGGCGGCGGTGCCGATCCTCAAGAAGGTCGTGCGCAACCGCGACAGCTATTCGGCGGAGCTCCGGAGCCAGGCGCTGTTCATCCTCTCCCAGCAGGAGGACGCCGAGGTGACCGACCTGATGCTGGAAGCGGCCCGCAACGACCCCAACTCCGAGGTGCGCCAGGCGGCCGTGTTCTGGCTCTCGCAGGCCGAGACCGACGAGGCGCTCCCGGTGCTCGAACAAATCCTCCGGAATCCCCAGGACAAGGAGCTCCACGAGCAGGCGGTGTTCGCGATCGCGCAGATGGACGATCCGCGCGCCCGGAAGATGCTGCAGGAGTTCGCGCGCTCGTCCTCGTCGGATCCCGAGCTGCGGGCCGCGGCGATCTTCCACCTGAGCCAGAACGGCGGGGAGGAGAACGCGGCGTTCCTGCGGGAGATGTGGGATACCGCGACCAGCGACCGGGTGCGGGAGGCGATCCTGTTCTCGCTCTCGCAGATGGACGAGCCCGGCAACGCGGAGTGGCTCATGAACATCGCGCTCGACACCAGCCAGGGCGTCGAGATCCGCAAGCAGGCCCTGTTCGCGGCCAGCCAGCGGGGAGACGTGCGGGTGGAGGACCTTGTGAGCATCTACGACCAGGCCCCCGATCGAGACGTCAAGGGGCAGGTGCTGTTCATCCTCAGCCAGAAGGACGATCCGAAGGCGTTCGACAAGCTGGTCGACGTCGTGAAGAACGAGTCGGACTCGGAGCTGCGGCAGAACGCGATCTTCTGGCTGGGTCAGTCGGGCGACCCGAGGGCCGAAGACGTCCTGATCGACATCCTGGAGTAGCCCGGATCATCGGATAGCACGACGAGGAAGGGGAAGACGATGCGGAAGACGACGAGATTCCTCCTGGTGGCGGCCCTGCTGGCCGCCGGCCTGCTGACCGCGTCCCGCGCGGAGGGAGCCGTGCAGGCGCTGAACACGGGCGATGCCCTGCGGGACGCCGTGCTCGCCTCCGACGGCGTGGTGCGGTTCGAATTCGCGGCCCGGCCGGGGGTGTGGGGGAACGGGCACAACTGGAACTTCACCTCGCGCGACGACGAGTCGTCGATCCGGCGTAGCGGGTGCCGCGGCTGCACGAACGGGCCGGTGCGGGTGACGATCGACGTCAGGCGCGGCGTCGTTCACCGGCTCGAGAGCCAGGTGGGCGGCGATTGGCCCGAGACCGGCCGCGATCTCGGCGAGGTCGACCCCGGCGCGGCGGCCGACTACCTGCTCGCCCTCGCCGAGGGCGGGGTCGAGGAGGAGTCCGCGGAGGAGGCGATGCAGGCGGCGGTGGCCTCCGAAGCGGCGGTCGGCGACGAGATCTGGCCGCGGCTGATCGGCATCGCTCGCGATCGCTCGCGCGGCGAAGACCTCCGTTCGGCGGCCCTGTTCTGGGCGGCGAACGAGGCGGGGCAGCGCGCGGCGGCGGACATCGAACAGATCGCCATCGCGTCGGATGACGAGACCGACGTCCAGGAGGCGGCGGTGTTCGCCCTCACCCAGCTCCCGGACGGCGGCACCGACGCCCTGCTGCGGCTGGCGCGCGAGAACCGCAATCCGCGGATCGTCCAGTCGGTCTACTTCTGGCTGGGGCAGTCGGACGATCCGCGGGCGATCCAGCTGTTCGAGGACGTCCTGCTCGACTGAACCCGGGGCGGGGCTCGTCGGGGGGTTCCCGTGGGAGGCCGCCGACCCGCTAGATTCCCCGCATGGAAGATTCCTCCGCGGAGCGCACGGGGCTCGGTTCGCTCGCTGCCTGGCTGCTCGAGCGGGAGCTCCTGCGCGGGCCGCTTCCGTTCACGGACTACTGGGCCAGCGTCCTGCGGCTCGAGGGGGGAGAGCGTCCGGAACGCGAGGCGGCGGGCCTGGTCGACCGGCCGCTGTTCCGGCTCGGGGTCGATCGCCCCGAGCTCGAGCTTCCCCGCCTGCGCTATTACCTGCTCCTGTTCTTCGTGGGACCCCTGCTCGTCGCCCTCCGCTCGTTCCGGCGGATCGGTCGCTACCGGATCCGGATGCGCTCCGGCACCGGAGAGCGAGTGCTCGAGCTGCTTCGCGAATATCGGCTCGAGCTGCGACCCGGCAGCGACGGTGGGGTCGACGTGCACCGTCCTCACGCCGCGGGCGCCAGAATCATCGCGCGCGGTCTGGCCGACCCGTTTGCGATCAGCGGGTTCACGAGCCTGTTCCTTGCGGCCTACAAGCTCCCGCTCGCCGCGCTCGCGGGGATCGTGTTCGCCGGACTCGCGATCCCGCTCCTGCACGGCTGGGAGGGCTTCGCGACCTACGGAATCCAGCCCATCCTTCTGGGCTTTCCGCTGCTCGTGCTGCTGTTGCTGGCCCTGTTCCGCGAGGTGGGCACGGCGGTGCTGGGGGCGGTGCCCGTGCTGATCGCCGCCGTCATCTACTGGTCGCTGGGCTTCGAGACCTCGCGCGACTGGAGCGTGTTCGCCCTCGCCCTGGCCGCGCTGTTCCTGGTCTACCTGCTGATCGACCTGTTCTTCTTTCCGCGGCCGGTGCCCCCGACGCTGATGCTCTACACGAAGACGGGCGACGGTACGCCCTACGGCCGCCGCGAGGACGCCCCGTGGTGGCTCGAAGGCGAGGCGTACTGGGTGTGGCGCTACCTGATGCTCACGCCGGCGGAGATCAACAAGTTCTGGGAGCGCGACTGGGAGCGCGTCGACCTGTGGATCCGGGCCGACGGGCCCGGGGCGGGGATCCTCGAGTGGGTGGTGACCGACGGCCACTACCGCGAGCTGTGGACGCCGCTCGAGCGCCTCGCGCCCGCCGAGCGCCTGGAAGTCATGCGGACCGAGGCGCGGCGCGCCCACGAGACCGGCGCGGCCGGCACGTGGCTGATGGAGGTCGACGCCAACCTCCTCTTCCATACGCCGGACCTTCGGGCCGTCAGCTTCCTGCCCGATGAGGGACGGGTGCCGGCCCGGCGAATCGGCCACGTGCTGCGCTCGATGTGGACCCGGTTCCACGATCCGGCGGCCGCCGACGCGCTGCGGCGCCTCGAGAGGATCGAGCTCGAGCGCGGGCCGGGGCTGCTCGACGACCTGCCGGAGTTGATCGCCCACAGGGCGGCACGGCACATTCTGTCCCTGCCGTGGACCCACTGGCGGTATCCGCTCGGCGCCAACCGCCGGCGGGAGGAGCGCGTCTACGAGGATCGTCCGTCGCCCACGGCGCGGCCGGCCGCGGATCCGGCGCTGCAGATCAAGCTCGAGTCGGAAGACGGGGCGGCAGCCTCATACCGGGAGGAGACGTTTGACGTACCGTGATCTCGACATGCGAATCCTGCGCGCCCTGCGCGAGGACGCGCGCCGTTCGAACCGCCAGATCGCCCGCGAGCTCGGCGTGGCCGCCACGACGGTGGGCAATCGGCTCGCCGATCTCGAGGAGCGCGGGGTCATCCGCGGGTACCGGGCCGACGTCGACTATTCCAGGCTGGGGCTCGGTCTCGTCGCCGTGACCCGGATCAAGGCGCGCGGCGAGGCGCTGCCCGCGATCGTGGAATCGCTGACCTCGCACCCCAACCTGACGCACGTGTACGAGATCACCGGCGAGTTCGACGTGATGGTGATCGGCCGGTTCGCCAACGAGCAGGAGATGAACCGGGAGATCAAGAGCATGCTGAGCATGCCCGGGATCGAGGGCACGAACACCTCGATCGTGCTCGACGCCTCGAAGGAACAGCTCGACGTGGAGATCGCCACCGCCGAGGGAGAGGACTGATCGAGGCCGAGCCCCCCGCGTCCCGCCGCTGCGGCGCCGGCTCAGTCCGCGTCCGCGCTCCGCGCCACGATGCCCGGTACGAACCCGAGAAAGACGCCGACGTATTCTTCGTCGTACTCGCGGAACTGGCCCATCTGCGACGGGCCGGCATGTCCCGTCACGCCGAAGCGGAGCTCGCCGGCCCCGGTCGGGAGGGCGAGCCCGGCGGTTCCGGTGATTCCGGGCCCCGTGGTGTAGTCGGAGGCGGCGAGCTCGATCCGGGCGACCGGACGCACGCGGGCGCGGCCGTCCGCCGGGGGGTCGAACGCGAGGCCGAGGTGTCCCGCGACGCTCTCGATCCGCACGGCCGCCCAGTTGTAGTCCGCGCCGCCCATCAGCCGCAAGGCGCGGCCGAGGTGGAGGAAGGCCCGCGCCTCGATGCCGTTGCGCGACACGGCCTTCGGTTCGAACGACGGCGTGGCGGCGATGAAATCGTCACCGGCGTGCGAGCTGACGTGCACCAGGGCCAGCGTGGTCTCGACGTCGCCGAAGTCGGCCCCGAACGGGAAGGCGATGCGGAAGTCGGAGTTGAGCAGGCCGTTGAGACCGCCGCCGAGGGCGAAGCGCGCGATCACGCCGCCCTCGAGCCCGAGGTCCAGCGCCGGGCCGCCGCCCGTGTCGTCGCGGAAGCGGTAGACCGGCACCCGGTAGCCGAACGCCGCATCGGCCTCGGCGCTGTACTCCCCGTTGCCGGCGGGGGCGTCCCGGCGCACGAGCAGCGGGCCGGTGCCGATGTCGATGCCCGTGCGGGATCCAGCGACCGGCTGCACGACGAAGGCGTCCGGGAACCAGCGCGCGCCGTGGTCCTGGGCGGGAAGTTCGCTCGGGATGGCGAGCGCGGCGGCGAACAAGAGGACGGGAAGGTAACGAAACGCCATGACGTCGGTCTCCGAAGCTCCGGTCTCGCGCGATCGAGACTGATGATGCGGACACCGCCCGGCGGGCACCAGACGAACGGGCGGGAGGCCCGATGAGCGAGCACCCGATCTTCGAGCTCCAGGAAGAAGTCATCGGCTGCCGCGCCTGTCCGCGTCTCGTGGCGTGGAGGGAGCAGGTGGCGAAGGAGAAGCGGGCGGCGTTCCGCGACGAGGAATACTGGGGCCGGCCGGTCCCGGGCTTCGGCGACCCGGGGGCCCGTGTCCTCGTCGTCGGTCTAGCCCCGGCCGCGCACGGCGCCAATCGCACGGGGCGTATGTTCACCGGCGACCGTTCCGGCGACTGGCTGTATGCGGCCATGCATCGGGCCGGGTTCGCGAATCAGCCGACCTCGGAGCACCGGGGCGACGGCCTCGCGCTCGACGACGCCTGGGTGACCGCGCCGGTCCGCTGCGCGCCGCCGCAGAACCGCCCGAAGCCCCGCGAGCGCGACGCGTGCGCCGACTGGTTGTCGCGCGAATTCGCGCTGCTCGGACGCGCCCGGGTGGCGGTGGTGCTCGGGGGATACGGCTGGACGGCGTTCCTGCGGGTGCTCGAAGGCCGCGGGTGGGAGATTCCGAGTCCGCGTCCGCCGTTCGGGCACGCGGCGCGGGTCGATCTCGCCGGGGAAGGCCGGGAGCTCGCCGTCGTCGGCTCCTATCACCCCAGCCAGCAGAACACCTTCACCGGCAGGCTCACCGAGGAGATGTTCGACGAGGTGTGGACGACGGCGCGGGAGCTGCTGAACGGCTGAGCGCCGATCCGGCCGCAGGCCTGTTCAGTTCGCGACGGACACCCGGAACATCCTCGCGCCGTGCGGGGGCACGTAAGCCCTCACGAGGCCGTCGGTGCGCGTGCGCGCCTCGTGCGCCCACAGGTCGCGCTCCCGGTAGGCCCGGGCATCCGGCAGGCCGATCTCCCGC
>JASFRN010000098.1:0-10128 GCA_050114915.1 Gemmatimonadales bacterium
GAATCACATCGCGACGCACCCCGATCTGGTCCACCCGGTCTCGCGCCGTCGAGACCGTTCAGGGCGTCGGGCCCGACGCCTCCTTCATGAGCTCGTCCATCGATCCCGCGGCCCGTAGCCGCCGCACGGCGGTCTCGAACGCCTCGTTCCCGACGTTGCTCCGCTCGTACGCCTCCAGCTCGCCGAACTCCTTGTTCGCGATCTGCACGGCCAGGTAGCGGTCGACCAGCGGCGTCACGGCGGCCCACGTGGCGTCGTCGACCTGCACGTTCTCGGCACCAAGCATGTCTCGAAACCGGCTCAGCATCGCAGGCGTGACCGAGAAGTCCCGCGGGATGTCGGGATGGTCGCCCGCCCACTCCATGGCGAAGCGGAAGGCGAGCTGGCGGATCGACAGCGCCTCGCGCTTCAGCTCCGCTCCGAGGCGCCGCTCCGCGTCGGTCAGCGTGTCTCGCACGATCTCGTCGGGCACGATTCCGCCGCCGCCGTAGACCGGCCGGCCGGCATCGGTGTGGAACACCTCTCGCGACGCGACGTCCGACACGTCGGCTTGCTCTCCGTCGATCGCGGCCGGATCGGCCGAGACGACCTGCCCCTCGGCGATGCCTCCCTCGTGCTCGCGCTGGATGGAACGGCCGCTGGGCGTGTACCAGTGCGCCGTGGTGAGACTCAGGTGATTGCCCCCGGGAAGCAGGTAGACGGTCTGCATCGACCCCTTGCCGAAGCTCGGCGTGCCGACGATGAGCGCCCGGTCGTGGTCCTGCAGCGCCCCGGCCACGATCTCGGAGGCGCTCGCGCTGGCGCCGTCGATCAGGACCGTCATCGGAAGATCGGGGAACGCGGGCTCGTCTTCGTTGCGGAAGACTTCGTTCTGTTCCTCGAGCCGCGACGCGGTGCTCACCACGGCGGCGTTCTTGGGAAGGAACAGTCCGGCCACGGCCACGCCCTCTTCGAGGAGACCGCCGGGGTTGCCGCGCAGATCGAGCACCAGGTGGTCCGCGCCGCGATCCACCAGGCTGTCGATCGAGGCCTCGAGCTCCGCCCGGGCTTCGCGGCTGAACTGCGTGAGCTGCACCACGCCGGTGTGCTCGTCGAGCTCGTAGGCGAGCACCGGCGGCACGTGGATGCTGTCGCGCGTGACGGTCAGCTCGATGGGCTCGCTGAGGCCGAGCCGGGCCACGCGCACTTTGACGGCGTCGCCGACGGGCCCGCGCAGACGGTCGATCACCTTCGCCTCGTCCCAGCCGGCCACGCTCTGCCCGTCCACGCCGACGATCCGGTCGCCGGTCAGCATGCCCTCCCGCTCGGCGGGCGTTCCCGGGATGACGCTCATCACCGTCACCCAGCCGTTCACCTGCTGGACGCGGATCCCCAGGCCGCCGTAGTTGCCGGTCATCGTGATGTCGAGTTCCGTCGAGCTGTCCGCGTCGACGAAGCGCGAGTGCGGATCGCCGAGCTCTTCGAGCATGCCGTCGATCGCCATGCGGTACAGGCGGTCCGTCGGGATCTGCTCGACGTAACGCTGCCCGATGATCTCCGTGACCCGGCGGAGCTGGGCGCGATCGAACGCCTCGGTCTCCTGGGCGGCCGCCGCACGCTCCATGAGGGCGCCGCCGGTCGCCAGGCCGACGAGCGCGACCAGCACGGCCACGCTCGTCCGGTAAATCCCCATGGGGCCCCGCTTCGCCCGCTTCATCCGCCCGCCGTATCGGTGGCGCGGCCGGCCTCGGCCAGCGTGATGAGCTGCTGGGGCGACGAGACGCTGCGCAGCATCGTCGCCGCTTCCTGGACCTCACGCTGCCTGCCGAGCAGCGCCTTGAGGCCCGCCTCGTCGTCGAAGGCGATCGTGGCGAGCTGGCTCCCCAGGCGGTAGTCGACCAGTCCGCTTCCCTCCTCCAGCGTGACCTGGTCGATCACTCCTTCGGTTCGTTGCTGCACGTAATCGACGAACGCCTTGCGGATCTCGGGCGTCACGCTCGTCGGATGCGCGTTCGGGTGCGTGCGCACCCAGTGGACCGCGAAACGGAGGCTGAGATCGGCGAGCGACACCTGCGCGTCGAACATCGCGGCGCGCAGCTGTTGCTCCGGCGTCGTGAGGGTATCGGGGTGCACGAGGATGTCCGGCTGGATCCCCCCGCCGCCGTAGACCTCCCGGCCGCCCGCGGTGCGGAAGACCTGGCGGCCCGCGGTATCGGACTCGGCGGCCGGGCTGCCGAGCGGCGCGTCGGCCAGTCCGAGCTCGACGGCCTCGCCGACGGCCTGGTTGAACTCGTGCGAACCGAACTCCGTCTCGAGATCGCGGTCGCGATGGATGGAGCGCCCGCTCGGCGTGTACCACGTTCCCGTGGTGAGCCGCAGGTAGCGGCGGCCCGGCAGCGGGAAGACGCTCTGCATCACTCCCTTGCCGAAGGTGCGGGACCCCATGACCACCGCGCGGTCGTAGTCCTGCAGGGCGCCCGCGACGATCTCGCTCGCGCTCGCGGACCAGCCGTTGACCAGCACGACCATCGGCAGCCCCGGGTAGTGGTCGGGGCCGGGCGCCGTGAAGTGCTGATTGTCCTGCGGGTCCCGCCCTCGCGTCTCGACGACGGGGGAGCCGCGATCGAGGAACAGATCCGAGATCTCGACGGCCTCGGGGAGGATCCCGCCCGAGTTCCAGCGCAGATCCATGATGACCGAGGTCGCGCCCCGGTCGCGCAGATCGTCGATCGCCGTCTGCAGCTCCTGGGCCGACGAGCGGCTGAACTGGTCGAGCCGCACGTAGCCGACCCCGCCTTCGAGGAGGACCGACTGCGTGGCGTCGAGATGCACCTGGTCGCGAACGATGACGACCTTGAACGGTTCGGCCCGCCCGGCGCGCTTCACGAGCACCTCGACGGGCTCGCCACGCTGACCCCGCAGCGCGTCGACCGCGGTCTGTTGGTCCCAGCCGAGGGTCGACTTCCCGTCGACGTCCACCAGCAGGTCCATCTTCTTCAGGTCGAGGCGGGAAGAGGGACTGTTGGGAAGGACCTGGAGCACCGTGATTCCGTCGTCGCCGGCGAGCACCCGCATGCCGACGCCGCCGTAGTTGTTCGACAGCAGCGTGCCGTCGTCGGCGCCGCGGATGTAGGCCGCATACGGATCACCGAGCTCCACCAGGAGCCCGTCGATCGCCATCTCGTACAGCGAATCCGGATCGACCTCGTCGACGTAGCGCTCGGCAACGTATCGGTGCACGAGATCGAACAGCGTCGCGTTGGACACCTCGTCCATCGCCTGCGACTGCAGCATCCAGCCACCGGTCACGGCGGCCGCGGCGATCACCAGGGTCCCCGCCACCCATCCTCGGCCTGCCCTCATTCACTCTCCTCCGTCGTTGCTCGAACCACCGCGAGGCGCGGCGTCATCGTCCTGTTCGTGAAACTCGCCCGCTGGCGAAAAGTTTCCGTCGCCGTCCTGCGACCCCGGAAAGTACCGGGGCCAGCGCCGCGACAGCTCGCGCCAGATTCGCTCGTGAGTCTCGTCCGGCGATCCTTCGGCGCGCACGACCACGATCGTCTCGTCCTCGGCGGCCAGGCGCTCGTAGGCGGCCGCGACGGTCCGGTGGAATTCCACCCGCTCGTTCTCCAGCCGATCGCGGGCCCCCGACTGCCGACCCCGCCCGAGCTCCGGGTCCACGAGCAACAGGATCGTCAGGTCCGGCTTGAGGCCGCCGGTCGCCCACTCGTTCCAGGCGCGCGTCCGGGAGAGCCCGAGATCGCGGCCGGCGCCCTGGTACGCGAAGGTCGAGAGCTCGTAGCGATCGGAGAGCACGAGCTCGCCGGCTTCGAGCGCGGGGCCGATCAGGCGCCGGACGAACTCGGCTCGGGCGGCGAGCACCAGGAGCAGCTCGGTTTCGGCGCACATCTCGAGGCCGGGATCGAGGAGCACTTCGCGGATGCGCTCGCCCACCGCCGTGCCCCCCGGTTCCCGCACCAGCCGATGAGGGACGCCGGCATTCGTCAGGCGGGCCGCGACCCGCCCGATCTGGGTGGACTTCCCCGCTCCCTCCACGCCCTCGAAGACGATGAACAGGCCGGACCGGCTTTCGCTCGGGTCAGTCGTAGTATTCGACACCGAGGTGCGTGATCTGCTCTTCGCCCATGATCCAGCGCAGCGTGTTCTTGAGCTTCCAGTGCTGGATGAAGATGTCGTGCTCCGGGTAGAGGCCGGGCGCGACCTGGGGGCTCTTGAAGTAGAACGAGAGCCACTCCTGGATCCCGTGCAGCCCCGTCCGCTGGGCGAGGTCGAGGAACAGGGCGAGGTCGAGCACGATGGGCGCCGCGAGGATCGAGTCCCTGCACAGGAAGTCGATCTTGATCTGCATGTCGTAGCCCATCCAGCCGAAGATGTCGAGATTGTCCCAGCCCTCTTTGTTGTCTCCACGGGGCGGGTAGTAGTTGATCCGCACCTTGTGATACATGTTGCCGTAGAGGTCCGGGTACATCTTCGGCTGCAGAATGTGTTCCAGCACGCCGAGCTTCGATTCTTCCTTCGTCTTGAAGCTCTCCGGATCGTCGAGAACCTCGCCGTCGCGGTTGCCGAGGATGTTCGTGGAGAACCAACCCCCGAGGCCGAGCATGCGCGTCTTGAGCCCGGGCGCGAGGATCGTCTTCATCAACGTCTGCCCGGTCTTGAAGTCTTTTCCGCCGATCGGGACCTCGTTCTGCTTCGCGAGATCGAGCATGCAGGGGAGATCGACCGTCAGATTCGGGGCGCCGTTGGCGAACGGGATCCCCTCCTGGAGCGCCGCCCAGGCGTAGATCATCGAGGGCGCGATGTCGTCGGAGCTGTCGCGCAGTCCCTGTTCGAACGACTCGATCGTCTGGTGGACGGGCGTCGGTTGCAGGAAGATCTCCGTCGACGCGGCCCACACGATCACCACCCGGTCGCAGCCCTCGCGCTCCTTGAACTCGCGCATGTCGGCGCGCAGCTGCTCCATCAGGTCGTACTTGCTGTCGCCCGTCTTCACGTTCGGACCGTCGAGCTTCTTGACGTACTTGCGGTCGAACACCGCCGGCATCGGGCGAATCGACTTCAGGTAGTCGGCGATCGGCTCGAGATCCTGGGGCTTGAGCACGCCGCAGTTGACGGCCGATGCGTAGGCGTCGTCGGAGATCGGGTCCCACGCCCCGAACACGATGTCGTCCAGCTCGGCCAGCGGCACGAATTCCTTCACGAGGGGCGTTCGGCCCTCGGTGCGCTTGCCGAGACGGATCGTGTTCATCTGGGTCAGCGAGCCGATCGGCTTGCTGAGCCCACGGCGGATCGATTCGACGCCGGCGATCGTCGTCGTCGAAACGGCCCCGAGTCCCACGAGCAGGACGCCGAGTCGGCCCTCCGCCGGCTGGATGTCGCGTCCGTTCTGCTGCTGCATGGTGTGACGTCTCCTGGAAAGTACGGAAAATGTGAACGCCGGCCCGGCCGGCGTCGATCGTTCAGGTGTTCGGGCCGCGCCGCGAAGGGCCCTCGTGGACGGCCTTGCCGACGGCCACGCCCTCGGGCCGCGTATTGCGGTAGACCCACCAGATGCGCTGCAGGACCGTGACGTTGGTGAGCACCGCCAGGGCTACGATCACGACGCGCAGCACGCCGCCTCCCTGGTGCTCGCCGAACGCCAGCGCCGCCACCCCGATGAGGATCACCCGCTCCGCCCGCTGCATCAGCCCGATCGAGCACTCGATGCCGAGCGCCTCGGCCCGGGCCCGGGTGTAGCTGATCATCAGCGAGCCGGCCATGGCCAGCAGCACCGCGTAGATCATCCCCACGTCCCCGAGGACGAGCCGGTAGTCGTTGTACAGGGACAGCAGGCCCAGGTATACGACGATCTCCGACAACCGGTCGAGCGTCGAATCGTAGAACGCTCCGAACGGGGACGCGAGTCCGGTTCGGCGGGCCACCGTCCCGTCGAACAGGTCGAAGACGCCGCCCGCCAGGATCAGCGCCCCGGCCGTCCGGACCTCGTGCTGATGAAAGAAGAACCCCGAGCTGCAGGTGATCAGAAATCCCAGCGTGCTCAGGGTGTTCGGATGGACGCGCCAGCGTGTGAGCGCGGACATGACCGGCTCGAGGGCGGCGCGTAGACCCCGCTCGCCGAGGTCGCGGAGACGCTTGATCAAGGAATGACGATCCGGCTTTCTTCTCCGGCCCGAATCCCGGACCCGATCGACTCCTGCACCTTCTCCATCAGGCGGTCGAAGTTGGACTGCGCCGCCACGAGGGCCTGATAGCGCGAACTCGACTGCAACTCCTCGCTGAGCTTCTCGAGCTCCTGCCGCTTCTCCTCCGGCGGCTCCTCGCCGCGCTCCATCTGCTGCAGCATGCTCTGCTGCAACTCACGCATCGCATTGATCCGCTGCGTCGCTTCGCGATCTTCGCCGATCTCGCGGTGCGCGGTCTTCAGCCGCTGGTATTCCGGCATCTGGGAGACGAGGCGTCCCACTTCTTCGGCGCGCTCCATCATCCGCTGCTTCGTATTCGATTCCATATCTCGGCTCGGTTTCGAGTCCGTGTTTTCTCTTGCTCGATAGACGCAGGAGTATAGCGGGAGCGCGGCGGACGCGCGACGCGGCGCCGCGGCCGCCTCAGCCCCGTCGGGCCATCACGAACCGGTCGCGTCCCGCCAGGTCGGCATGCAGCCGGACGGCCCTCCAGGCCGGAGCCGCCTCGAAGATCGCGACCGCCTCGCGCCCCTGGTCGGCCCCGATCTCGAGAAACAGGCGACCGCCCTCCTCCAGGTGGTCGGGGGCACGCGCCGCGATCGTCCGAACGAGGTCGAGACCATCGGGTCCACCGGCGAGAGCTTCCCGCGGCTCGTGGTCGCGGACCTCGGCCGGCAACGTCTCGACCTCCGCATCCCGAACGTACGGCGGGTTCGCCACGACGAGATCGAACCGGTCGCCGGCCGCGAGCGCGTCGAACGGATCGCGTCCGGTGAGCCGAAGCTCGAACCGATCCGGCCCGACGTCCGTCAGATCCCGGTTCTCGCGCGCCTGCTCTAGAGCCGCCTCCGAAACGTCGAGGCCTACGACCCGCGCCGCGAGCTTCTCGACGACGAGGGACAGCCCGATCGCCCCGCTGCCCGTGCCCACGTCGAGCGCGGCGCGAACGGCGGCGCTGCCGGGCCGGGGGACGCGCCGCACCCCGGCGGCCTCGCTCGCCGACGTGCGGAGCTCGCGGGCGACGAGGTCGATCAGCTGCTCGGTTTCCGGCCGCGGGATCAAGGCCCGATCGTCCGCCCGCAGCACGAGCTCGCGAAACGCCGTCGTTCCCTCGAGATGCTGGAGCGGCGTGCCCGCCATGCGCCGGAACGCGAGGCGGGCCAGCTCGGCGGCCGCCTCCGCCGGCAGCGGGTCGGCGGCCCGCAGCGCGAGCGCGCCACGCTCGATGCCGAGGACGTGCGCGACCAGGCGCTCCGCCTCGACCCGAGGACTCTCGACGCCCGCCGCTTCGAGCTCTCCGCGCAGGCCACGGAGCACTTCGCGCAGCGGCAGCGGGTCAGGGCGCTTCAAGCGCCAGCTTCTCCTCGAGGCCGGCGGTGCGGAGCGCCTCGATGACTTCGTCGAGGTCGCCGTCGAGCACGTCCTCGAGCTGGTGCATCGTCAGGTTGATCCGGTGGTCGGTCACCCGGTTCTGCGGAAAGTTGTAGGTACGGATCTTCGCCGAGCGGTCTCCCGTGCCGACCTGCAGGCGGCGTTCACGCGCCCGCTCCGCCTCCTGCTCGGCGATCTGCCGGTCGAGCAGGCGGCTGCGCAGCACCCGCATGGCCTTCGCCTTGTTCTTGTGCTGCGACTTCTCGTCCTGGCAGGTGACGACGAGTCCGGTCGGCCGGTGCGTGATGCGCACCGCCGAGTCGGTGGTGTTCACCGACTGCCCGCCGGGCCCCGAAGAACGGAACACGTCGATTTTCAGGTCGTTGGGATCGATCGCCACGTCGACGTCTTCCGCTTCCGGCAGCACGGCCACGCTGGCCGCCGAGGTGTGGATCCGGCCCGAGCTCTCGGTCACGGGCACCCTCTGGACGCGATGCACCCCGGACTCGTAGCGCAGTCGTCCGTAGGCATCGCGGCCCCGGACCGTGAAGATGATCTCCTTCAGCCCGCCGAGAGACCCTTCGCTGCGGGACGCGACCTCCACGGACCAGCCCCGCCGATCGGCGTACCGGCTGTACATGCGGAACAGGTCGGCGGCGAACAGCGCCGCCTCGTCGCCACCCGTGCCGGCGCGGATCTCGACCACCGCCGGCCGGTCCTCCAGCGGGTCCCGTGGAACGAGCAATCGGCGGAGGCCGTCGAACATCCCCTCGGCCTGCGCGGTGAGCGAGTCGGCCTCCTGCCGGGCCAGCTCCGCCATCTCTCCGCGCTCGGCCTCGGCCAGCTCCTCGGCCTGGTCGAGCTCGTCGAGAATCTTGAGGAAACGGACGCCCGCTTCCGCCAGGGGACCGAGATCGGAGTGTTCCTGGGCCACGCGCCGCAGCAGATCGGGATCGTCCAGGGTGTCGGGGTCCGCCATTCGGCGGGCGAGTTCGTCGTGGCGCTCGACGGCGGCCCGGATGCGGTCCGCGAGGGAGCGGAAGTCGTTACTCACGGCAAGGTGTCGCGGGGCGCCCGGCCGGGCGCCCCGCCTCCGTCAGTCTTCGTCGGTGTCGGACTCGTCGGCCTCGCCGGCAGCGGCGGCGACCGGCGTCGGGGCGTCCTCCGCCGGCTCGGCGTCGGCATCCTCGGCCCCGGAGGCCTCCGTTTCGTCCGCGTCCGACGTCGCCTCGTCGGCCGCGTCGGACTCGTCGGCCGCGTCGTCCGTGCCGTACTTGCGGCGGAAGCGCTCGACCCGACCCGCGGTGTCCACGAGCTTCTGACGACCCGTGTAGAACGGATGGCAGTGGGAACAGATCTCGACGTGGATCTCCTCGACCGTGGCGCGCGTCTCCGTGACGCGCCCGCAGGCGCAGGTGATCTTCGACGTCATGTATTCGGGATGGATCCCGGTCTTCATCGGCTCAACTCCGGCTTCGTTTCCTGCGGCGACGGATGCCCGCCGCGGCGGTTCTGCGACAGCAGTCGAAAATGCCCGGCGAGGCTCCTTCCGTCAACCTGGGCGGGCCCGGCGGCACCCGGGTCACGCTCACCCGCGATCTCGTTGCACGGCGGGACCCGGACGCCGAGATTGGGACATCTGCGGCGCCGGGTCGAAGCCGGCGCTCGGGACCTCGCGGCACGGATCCGCCCCAGCACAGGAGCCTGTCGGATGTTGAAGCGCTCGACGACGATTCTCACCGGTGCCGCGGCCCTCGGCCTCGCCTCCCTGGTCGCCTGCAGCGACAGCTCGGGCACGACCGGTCCGGGGTTCGGAGACCTCGAGTTCACGCCTTCGTTCGAGAACATCGGATCCGGCCGCAGTCTCGAGCTCACACTCACGAACGCGTCCACGGCGGCGCAGGGGCCGATCTTCGTCGGCCTCGACGCCCTGTTCGAGACGGCGTCGCCGGACTCGCTCTGCAGCTCCATCAAGGTGAACGTGACGCCGGCCCAGATCGCGTCGCTGGCGTCGAACGCGGACGCCGCGGTCAGCGTGTCGATCGACACGCAGAACGTCGACAACGTGGATTGTCCCCCGGCGCAGTACGACGCCGACATCTACGCCTCCGTGGACGGACGGATCCTCGGCGGCGCGACGGTGCGCTTCGACTGGACGGGCACCCCGCCCTGACCGGTTTCCCGCTCCGGCTCAGGACGCGGGCGTAGCCGGCGGCACGCGGACTCGCGCCAGCGTGTTCGCGTCGGTGCCGAACCAGAGCGCGCGTTCGTCCCGATCGAACGTCATGTGCCGGACCGCCCCCCCGCCACTCGGAATCGGCACGACCGAGATCGTCCGGCCGGCCGTGGGATCGAACCCGACGAGACGATTCGGCGAGGGCCCCGTCTCCACGTACCACAGCCGACCCACGTCGTCGATGCCGAGCGCATAGGGGCGACTGGACGTTCCGGCCGGTGCGTCCCGGGCCTCGAACTCGCCGGTGGGCGTCATGCGACCCAGCTCTCCACGGGAATAGTCGACGTACCAGATGTCGTCGTTGCCGTCCACCTGGATACGGCGCGGCCGTCCATCGGG
>JASFRN010000099.1:0-10051 GCA_050114915.1 Gemmatimonadales bacterium
CGGCCCTGCGAGCCCGCGCGGCGTTCGTCATAAACAGCGAGTGGGACCTGACGCGCGCCCTCGAGCTGATGGAGAGGGCCCGGCGACAGGCCCCCTCGGACGCCAGTCTCCTGGGCTTCATCGCGAACCTCCAGTATCGACTCGGAGACTTCGAGGAAGGCCTGCGCACGTTGAAGCAGGCCGTCGAGCTCGACCCGCGGAATCCCGACCGACTCAACAGCCTGGCCATAAGCCTCTCGAGCGTGGCGCGATTCGCGGCGGCCGACGCGGTGGTGGAACGGACGCTCGCGGTCGCCCCGAACGACCAGGTCGCGAAGTTGCTGAAGTCGACCATCTCCGGGACCATGTCCGGCGATTTCCGCCGGTCTCTCCGCGTGGCGGCGGAGTTGGGGCTGGACCCCGACGTTCCCGTCGTGGCGAGCAACCTCGCGTACCAGGCCCTGAATGCGCGCGACTACGACGCGGCCGCAGACTACCTGTCGAAGTACGATTACCCGCTCCCGGCCATAGCCGCGGATCGCCTCTCGCGCCTCGAGGAAGTCGAGACGCTCCGCGACGGCGGCGATCCTGCGCCGTATCGCGATTCGTTGATCGCGCTCGCCGACTCCGTGCCCGCGATCGCCGGGACCGAACCGGATCTCGTGGCGTACGCTCGCTTCCTCGCGGGTGACCAGGAGGGCGGGCTGGCGCGGTTGCGCGAGTACGTCGAGACCGCGACGTCGTCCCAGGACGTGACCGCACTCACGAGGGCGAACTACGATGTCGCCCGCGTCTACGCCCGATTCGGGTACGAGGACGAGGCGCTTGCGGCGCTCGAGGGGTTCGTGGCGAGACCGTACGGTCCCGGGGCCTACGTGTCCCATTCCGAGCTCGAGACCGACCCGGTCTGGGATTCCCTCCGCGACGACCCGCGGTTCGAGGACATCCTCGACCGCCAGGCGGCGTGGGAGAAGCAGCAGGCGCGGCTTGCCGAAGAGCAGGGGCCCTGGCTGCCCTGAGCCGGCTCAGCCGGCCGCCAGCCTCCAGATCTGCGCCACCAGGAAGCACACCGTGAAGCCCATGACGAGGGGTAGCACGGTCGCGACCGTCGTCCACTTCGCGCTCCGCGTCTCCTTGTAGATCGTGTAGATCGTCGTGGAGCACGGGTTATGGAGCAGGCTGAACAGCATCAGGTTCACGGCGGTCAGAAGCGTCCAGCCCCCGGCCCGCAGCACGGCCTCGGTGGCCGAGAGCGAGTTGAGCTCGAACATCACCCCGGCTCCCGAACCGCCGGCCAGCCCCGCCGTCAGCACGGTGAGCATCAACACGGTCGGGATGACGATCTCGTTGGCGGGGATCGCGACGACGTAGGCGAGCAGGATCACGCCGTTGAGCCCGATGAACACGCCGAACGGGTTCATCCACGCTACGAGGTGCTCGGCGATGCTCACGTCGCCGATCGTCACGTTGGAGATCAGCCAGATCACCGCGCCCGCCGGCACCGCGAACACCACGGCCCGCCAGAGGACGATCAGCGTCCGGTCGATGACCGACGTGTAGAGCGTCTGGAGAATGCGGGGCGGCCGGTAGGGCGGCAGCTCTAGGCTGAAGCTCGTGCTCTCCCCCCGCAGCATCGTCCGCGACAGGAACCATGACGTCACGAACATCGCGAGCACGCCGAGCAGCGCCACGCCGACGACCGCGGCCGCGCTCACCAGGCCTCCCAGCCCGGCGGGCGCCAGCGCCCCGATGAAGATCGAGGCGATGAGGATCTGGGTGGGCCAGCGTCCGTTGCACAGCGAGAAATTGTTCGTGATGATCGCGATCAGGCGCTCGCGCGGGCTGTCGATCACCCGGGTCGACACGACCCCGGCCGCGTTGCAGCCGAACCCCATGCACATCGTCAACGCCTGCTTCCCGTGCGCCCCGGCGCGCCGGAACAGCGCGTCCATGTTGAACGCCACCCGCGGCAGATAGCCGAAGTCCTCCAGCAGCGTGAACAGCGGGAAGAAGATCGCCATCGGCGGCAGCATCACGCTCACCACCCAGGCGGTCGCCAGGTAGACGCCGTCGAGCAGGAGCCCGTCGAGCCAGCCGGGTACCCCGATGGAAGCGGAGATCCCCTTGAGCCAGGCGTGCCCGTGATCGATGAGCAGGGTCGCGAGCATCGAAGACGGGACGTTGGCGCCCTGGATCGTGATCCAGAACACGACGGCGAGGATCAGTAGCATCAGCGGGAAGCCGAACACCCGGCTGGTGAGGAGCTCGTCGAGCTTCCGGTCGAAGGCGAAGGGCACCTTCTTCAGGCCCCGCTTCTGCACCTTCTCGGCCACCTCTTCCGCCGCGCGGTAGGCGTGCTCGGTCACCAGGTCGTGGAAGTCGGGCGGCAGCTCCCAGCGCGCCCGGGTGGCCGCCTCGAGCAGGCGTTCCCGCTCGGCGACGGGCGGCTCGGGCGGTCCCTCGTCGTCGCCTTCCCAGGCTAGCTGCCCGAGCTCTCCCGCTCGCACGGCCTCTTCGATCGCCTCGTCGGCATTGAGAAGCCGCATCGCCACCCAGCGGGCGTTCGGGATGCCCTCGAACACATCCTCGATCACGGGGACGAGCCGGCCGATCGCCTGCTCGACGGCCGGCGCGTGCTTGCCGGGCCGGTACGGATGCGTGGTCCGCTTGCCGGTGGCCACATCCTCGATCGCCTGCTCGAGGTCGCCGATTCCGGTCCCCTCCCGGGCGACGCCCGGCACGACGGGCACGCCCAGTTCCTTCTCGAGCTTGCCGGGATCGACCGCGATCCCGTGCCGCCGCGCCTCGTCCATGAGGTTCAGGAACACGACGACGCGATCGGTGATCTCGAGGATCTGCAGCACGAGGTTGAGGTTGCGTTCGAGGCGCGTGGCGTCGATCACCACCACCGTCACGTCCGGGCGCCCGAACAGGATGAAGTCCCGGGCCACCTCCTCGTCGGCGCTCCCCGCCTGGAGCGAGTACGTGCCCGGCAGGTCGACGACCTTCACGCGGCGTCCGTCGAACCCGTACATGCCCTCGGCCCGGACGACCGTCTTGCCGGGCCAGTTTCCGGTGTGCTGCCGGAGCCCGGTGAGCGCGTTGAACACCGTGCTCTTGCCGGTATTCGGGTTGCCCGCGAGGGCGACGAGGTCGTCCCAGCGATCCGGGCTCAGGCCCAGCTTGACGAGGCTCTGCTCGCGGTGCTCGGCGCACGAGGCGCAGCGGTCGACGGCGAGAGAGGGCATCAGGCGTCACCTCCCGCCGCGGCCCTGGCGTTCCCGGCGCCAAGCTCGGCGGCCTCACCGCCCTCGGTCGCGGGGATCCGTTCGATACGGATCCACTCGGCCTGCTGCCGGCGGAGGGCGATCAGGGCGCCGCGAATCCGGTAGGCGATCGGATCCCCGGCGGCGCTCATCAGCTCGGCCTCGATCTCCGTCCCGCGCACCACGCCGAGGTCGAGCAGGCGGCGCCGCTGCACGCCCTGGCAGGCCGGCGAGACCTCGAGGACGCGTCCACGCTCCCCCGGAGCGAGAGCGAGCAGGGTGTCGACCGGGCTGTCCGCGGAGGATCCTTCCGGCAGGAGCCGGACGGTGACGTTGCGGGCCACCTCGCGGGCGATCGACCATTCCCGGTCGCGCAGGTGCACGCGGACGGATTTCGCGTCGCGCGCGAGCACGTCGAGTCGCGCGCCGAGCTCGATCCCGTCGTCCAGCAGCGCCTCGTAGATCTCGGGCGGCTCGTCCTCGAGATGCGTGATCTCGACCGTGCGCGGGGCGTTCACGTCGGCGAGCGACACGCCCCGCAACTCGGGAAGGTCGCCGCCGGCGGTCGGGATCGGGTCGCCGTGCGGATCCCAGCGGGGGTGTCCGAGCCGCGAGGACAGGATGTCCGCTTCTTCGGGGCTGAGCGCGTGCTCCATCCGCTCGGCCTCGGAGTGCCAACGGGCGGCCGGTACGCCGGTGCGGTCCGCCAGGTAGCGCTCCCACAGGCGGTGGGCGCGCACGAGGTGCAGCGCCGATTCGCGGCCGGACTCCGTGAGCCGCGCCCCTTCGTCGGAGAGCTGGACGAGGTCCGACGCCTGCAGCCGCTCGAGCAGCGCCTCGGCTCGTCCCTCGGATACCTCCAGGTGCTCCGCCACCCTCCCCGCATCGCAGCGGCGCCCCACCGCCTCGCACGTGTACAGGTGCTTCAGCGTGTCCTCGAGGAGCACGCGGTCGGCCGAGCGCAGCCCACGCTTCATGCGCGCGAGCACGCCCCGCTCCGGCCACGCGAACACAGCGATGGCGGCGGCGAGCAGCGCGAACAAGAAGAGTGCGACCCCCGGACTCATGCGGACTTCCTCGTCTCCAGCTTCGGTACCGCCGGCCCGGAAGACCCGGGTCTCCCGCTACCGGCCTATTTTTAGCGTCGACTAAAAATAGGCGTTACGGTCCGAAACTCAAGGGGTCGACCGGTTTCACTCCTTCGTCACGTCGAACGTTCCCGACGATCCGGCCGATTGCCAGGTGCCCTGCAGGCGAGTCTCCGAGCGCGGTGCCGCGAAACTGGGCCTGCCGCCTTCCGTGTCGGTGCCCGACGCACGGAATTCGTCGTTCACGACGCCCCAGGAGCCCGAGGGAATCTCGTGAAAGGGGAGGTTCGATACGGAAACGCTCATGAAACCGGACGCGTCCAGCTCGAAGCGGATGTTCGCGGAACCCGACATTCCGTTGCCGCTGCCCCGGATCGTGCCGAGCCAGACGCCGCTGAGCGCCGGATCCACGACAGGGTCCGGTTCCGACGGAGGCGCGGGACCAGCGGGATCACTGCCGCCGCAGGCGATCGCTGCGAGCAGCACCAGCGGCGCCAGGGTGTGCACGATGGAACGCATCGATACCTCCTTCTGGAGATTGGCGATCCGGGCACTGCCCGGAGCGCGCCGTAGCCGACCCGTGTGTAGATTGACGGCAGTGCGTTAGGACAACGTTAGCCAGAGCGGCCGAGGAGGGGGCGACAACGGTGATGCGGCTGCATGCGCTCGGAGGACTCGGACTCGACGGCCTCGAGGCCGCCAGCACCGAAAGCCTGCTGGCTCAGCCGAAGCGCATGGCGATTCTCGCCTTCGTGGTGCTGCGAGCGCCGCGCGGTGCCACGGAACGTGAGACGCTCCTGGAGGTTTTCTGGCCCGACGGTGGGCGTAGCCGGGCACGCAACGCGCTGCGCAACTCTCTCCACTTTCTTCGCCAGCACCTCGGTGCCGACACGCTCCGCTCTCAGGGTGACGCACTGGTCGTCGACGCCGATCGATTGACGTCGGACGTGGCGGCGTTCGAGGAAGCGGTCGCGTCCGGCTGGAATCGCCAGGCGCTCGAGCTGTACCAGGGTGACCTGCTGCCCGGGATGCGGGTTCCGGGTTGCCCGGCGTTCGATCGCTGGCTCGAGACGGAGAGGACGAGGTTGCGGCGGGCCGCCGCGGATGTCGCCTGGTCGCTATCCGCGGAAGCCGAGCGACGGGGCCGGCCGCAAGCCGCGATTGACCACGGGCGTCGGGCGGCGGCGCTGTCGTCGGATTCGGAAGTCGCTCTGCGGTCCCTGATGCGTCTGCTCGCCCGCCTCGGGGATCGACTCGCCGCCGCCCGCGAATACGACGCATTCCGCGATCGTCTGTGGAGTGAGCACGGCTGGCGACCCTCGACGGCGACCCGGACGCTGCTCGAGGAGATCCGGACGGGGGCCGATCGAGCCTCCTCGGACGATTCATCCCGGGCCGTGGTCGGGCCCGTCCAGGACGTGATCGATCGCCTGGCCGTGCTGCCGTTCGCAACGGTCGACGGGGATCCCGCCGCCGACCTGGCGGCGTCGGGGCTGACGCATGGCCTGGCGGCCGCCCTGTCCCGCGTCTCGGCCATCCGTGTGATCGGGCGAACGTCCATCGCTCGCTATCGAGAGAGAGACGACGCGCCCGCGAGCCGGGTTGCAGCGGAGCTGGGCGTAGACGGTATCGTCGATGGATCGGTGCGACGGGTCGAAAGCCGCTACCTCGTCGTCGTACGCCTGACGGACGCACGACGCGGCCACCCGGTATGGGCGGACGTGCGGGACTGCGACGGCGCGGAACTGTTGTCTCTGCAGGCGAATCTCGCCCTCGACATCCTCGCGGCGTCGGGGATATCGCTAGACCGGGCGGAGCGCGATCGGGTCGGGCGGTTGCCCACCCAATCCCGCGATGCGTTCGACTGGTACGTCCGGGGGCGCGAGGCGTGGAACCGCCGATCGAGTCGCGACGTGGCGATCGCGGCAGACTGCTTTTCCGAGGCGACGCGGATCGACCCGGGATTTGCCGCCGCTCTCGTCGGCCTCGCCGCATCATATCTGGTTCGGTATCCCGCGGCCGGGATCCGGCCGGACGAGGCGCGCGTTCGCGTCCGCGAAGCGGTGCAGCGGGCCCTCGCGATCGATCCGGAACTGGGAGAGGCCCACGCGGTGCTCGGGCTCGCGAGCGGCGTGCTGGATGCCGATTGGGCGGCCGCCGAGCGGAGCTTCCGGCGGGCGATCGAGCTCAATCCCGGGCACCCGACGGCTCACCACTGGTATGGCGCGTATCTAGGCTACGTGCGGCGCCGGTTCGAGGAGGGCTTACGGGAGCTTCGGCTCGCCCGGGAGCTGGACCCCCTGTCGGCGATCATCGTCGACGATATCGCGTCCGTGCTGATGAACTCCGGCCAGGGGAAGGCCGCGCTCGGCGTGTTTCGAGAAGCCCTGCAGCTCGAGCCCGATCTGTGGAGGGCGCACTATGATCTAGGCACGGCGCTCATCTTCCTCGGACGACCCGAGGAGGGCATCGAGCACCTCGATCGAGCGTGGCGTGCCGGGGCGTACGGAGCGGACACCGACGCGACCCCGAATTCCGTCGGAGACTGGCGGGACCGATTGAGCCGCGAGCTGAAACGGCTCGCCGATAGCCCGCCCTACCGGGGCACGGCCACCTTCGAGACGGCCCTGCTGTCCATGCTGCTCGGCCGACGGGATCAGGCCCTGCGAGCGCTCGAGGGCATGCCGGCGAAGGGCGGTTGGGGACTGGTCATGCAATACTACTACGTGTTCGAAGACCTCGAGCGCGACCGCCGATTCGCCGACTTGCTCGACCGCACCGATCTGCCGCTCGTAGTAGGTTCAAGGACACCCGATACGGCGAGAAACCGGAGGGAATGATGAGCGAGAAGATCAAGATCGAGCAGCACAGCCTCGGCGGGATGTTCTGGTTCGCCGCGTGGCTGTTCACGCTCGGCATCCTGGACCTGACGTTCTGGAAGGGCGTGCTCGCGCTGCTGGTCTGGCCGTATTACCTGGGGTCGGCGCTGGCGCCTGTGCTGGGAGGATGAGGCCGGTGGGCCCGGAGAGCGCGTCTCCGGACCCTCGGCCGCTTCCCGGTCAGCCGCCCGACGTGCCCCAGCCGTCGTTGGACGTGTCGGCGTCCACCCAGATCCCGTGGTCCATCCCGACGGACGAGAGGGTTCCGTCCGTGCGTATGTGCACGGTGGCGCGCTTTCCGCCCTGCTCCCAAAGAGCCGGCGTCTGGTGCACCGTTCGGCTGGTTCCGTCGGCGAAGTTGAGCACGAGTGTCACCGGCGCGTCCATCCCGCCGATGTTCTCGAGCGTGACGTCATAGCCGCCGTCGCTCTTCGACACGTCCGCTACCGCCAGGTCGATGTAGCCGTAGCTGAAGAACCAGTTCGTCCAGAACCAGTCGAGGCTCCGCCCGGCCACGTCGTCGAACGTGTAGAAGAAGTCCCACGGGCTCGGATGCTTGCCGTTCCAGCGGGCCATGTAGGCGTGCAGGCATTCGCGGAAGAGCTCGTCACCCAGCAGGTCCTTCGCGGCCAGGTAGCCGAGCGCGGCCTTCCCGTATTCGTTGATCCCGAGCGCTCCGCCTCCGAGAACGTCGCCCGGCGTGATGATCGGCAGGTCGCCGGAAGCCGAGGGATTGGCGGCCCAGTTGTTCACCCTGAACTGCTGGAACAGGTTGGTCGCCGCTTCGCTGCCGTTGAGGTCGACGCCCCACAGGTACTCGAACGTGGTCGCCCACCCCTCGTCCATGAACCCGTAGCGGGTTTCGTCGATGCCCATGTAGAACGGCATGTAGGTATGAGCGATCTCGTGCAGGGCCACGAGGTGCGAGAAGTTCGGGTTCGAGTAGGAGCCGTCGTTGGCCATCATGGGATACTCCATGCCGGCCCCGCCCTGGAAGGCGGTCAGCTTCTCGTAGGGGTACGGCACCCCCGGCCAGTCCTCCGACAGGAACTGCAGCGACTGGCGGACGTAGCCCACCATCTCGCGAAAGTCCTCGGCGCTGTCGCTGTAGGCCGCCTGTGCGCCCGCGCGGCGTCCCGTCGCGTCGTCGACGACCACGCTCGCGGCGTCCCACAGATAGTGGTCGCTGAGGCCGAACGCGACGTCAGGCACACCCTCCGACGTGAAGCGCCAGGCGTTCGTGCCCGCGCCGGTCGTGATCCGGCCCGCCTGCATCTGGTCGAGCGTGGCCACGTGGATCAGGGAATCCGAGGTCATCGACGCCCGATAGCGAGCCAGCGGCGCGGGCTGCAGCAGCTCGTCGGCGTTGACGAGCGTCCCGGTGCCCCACACCACGTACCCGGCCGGGACCCGCACGGTGACGTCGTAGTCGTTGAAGTCGCTGTAGAACTCGTGGCTCGGCGTGTGCTCCACCCGGTCCCAGCCCTGGTAGTCGTCGTACACCGCCACTCGCGGATAGAAGTACGCGAGGTAGTAGGTCGTCGAGTCGATCACGCCCTCGCGGCTGGCGCGCTCGGCCAGGTTGTAGTGCCAGTCGAGGCGCAGCCGCACGGAGTCGCCCGGCGCCAGCGCCGCCGGCAGATTCACCGGCTTCCAGGTGAACGACCGCCCGTTGTCCTCCCACTCCACAATGCTGTCGTTCACCGCGAAGCTGTCGACGTGCACGCCCGAGGTGAAGAAGTCCTCCGAGGTGCCGCCGTGCCGCGGCGCACCCGGCTGGTGGACGTTCATCATCAGGCGGAGGACGAGCGAGCTCAGCGTGTCGGGGCTCTGGTTGTGGTAGGTGATCCACTCCTGACCGCGAATCGTGCGGTCGGGCGGAGTGGTCTCGACGACGATCCGGTAACTGGCGCGATTCTGCCAGTAGTTCGGGCCCGGAGCGCCGTCGCGCGAGCGGGTTCCCGCCGCGTAGGCCGCCTTCACGTTGCGGGGTTCGTACAGGCCGCCGGTGCCGGACGTCTGGCCGCGGGCGGTAGCGGGCCAGCCGACGAGGCCGGCGAGCATCAAGAGCGAGACCAGGCCGCGGCCGGTGCTCGAACGGAACGTCGGACCGGTGCGGCGAATCCACGGATTGCTGCGGTTCATCCCATCCTCCCCATGACGATATTCACCATCGAACAGAAATCTCGGTACCCCACAGCGATCGGATGTTGCATGGCCCGGCCCCTTGATTTGCCGGACGTGGACGAGGCAGCATGACCTGAGCATCCAACGCCCGCGATTCTCTCGCCAGCCCACGTTCCCGGATCGGCTGCCGGCATGAGCGAACAGAGCCCCGACCGCAGCGTCGAAGAGACGGCGCTGCCGTTCGAGCCCCTTCTGGCCCCCCTGGCGCAGCGCCGACTCGACCGGTTGCTCCGTCGGGTCGAGGCCGATGGCGCTTCGTACCCGGAGAGCGCGCTCGCCGGCCTCGGCCGTGAGCTGCAGCAGCGTCTCGCCCACATCGCCGGCCGCGTGCTGTTCGAGGAGTTCGCGAGATTTCGCGACCGGGCGGCGGCCGGGGCGGTCCGGGGCGGGGGGCCGCCGGGCCGGGAGCTGTTCGACCGGTGGGTGCGCTACATGCAGGCCGGCGGTTGGGCCCGGCTCCTGCGGGCCTACCCGGAGCTCGCCCGCCTGCTCGGGCTCGCCGCGGACGACTGGGAGGACGCCTGTGCCGAGCTGCTCGGCCGCCTGGCCGGCGACCGCGCGCTCCTCGCGGCCACCTTCGGCGGCGTGGCCGATGCCGGCCAGGTCGTCCGTGTGACGCCCGGCCTGTCCGACCCGCACGGGCGTGGCCGGA